>NZ_BAAATE010000040.1:0-80398 GCF_039533245.1 Nonomuraea recticatena
CCGGCCAGCGAGGAGAACAACACGAACAACGACAACGGCCGCCCCGCCGTCAACTCGTGCAGATACCACGCCGCATCCGCCTTCGGCGCCAGCACCGCGTCGAGCCGGGAGGCGGAGAGCCCTTCGAGGACGGCGTCGTCGAGCACGGCGGCGGTGTGCACCACACCGCCCAGCGGCACCCCCTCCAGCAGACCGGCCAGCGCCTCACGATCGGAGACGTCACAGGCGGCCACCACCACCCGCGCGCCCAGCCCCTCCAGCTCCGCCACCAACTCGGCCGCACAAGGCGCGCCAGGACCGCGACGCGAGACCAGCAACAGATCCCGCACCCCATGACGCGCCACCAACCGCCGCGCCACCAACGCGCCCAGACCACCCGTGCCACCGGTCACCAGCACCGTCCCCGACACCTCGGGCAACGACTCGGCGGCGACCTCACGCCGGGTCAGGCGCGGCGCCAGCAGGTCCTGTCCCGCGGCGGTGAGCTGGGTCTCGCCGGCGGCGATCGCGGCGGCCAGCCGCTCCCAGCCGGAGAAGCCCGGGGCGATCTCGGCGAGGACGAACCGGCCAGGGTGCTCCGACTGCGCCGAGCGCACCAGCCCCCACACCGCCGCCGCCTCGGGCCCGCCTGGGCGGGTGGCGAACACCAGCCGGGACTCGGCGAACCGCTCGTCGGCCAGCCAGCCCTGGGCCAGGTCGAGCACCTCACGCAGGGCGTCGTGCGCGGCGTAGGGGAGGTCGTCGGCGTCGGCGTGGACGGGCGCCAGCACCACGCCAGGGACCCTGCCTGCGCTCATGCCGGCCAGCGAGGCGAGGTCGTAGTGGCGTGGCGCCGCGATGCCCGCCCGCTCCAGTTCGGCGCCCAGGTCGTCGGCCGCCTCGTCGTAGCCGACCAGCGCCCAGTCCCCTTCGCCCGTCCCGGCGCCGAGCATGGGCGGTTCGGCCCATTCGACGGTGTAGCTGGCGGCGGCGGAGGCGGGGCGGGCGGCGCTTCTCGGCAGGCGGCGCAGCGCCAGCAGATCGACGGCGGCGATCCGGTCTCCCGCCCCGTCGAACAGGCTCAGCGCGATCCGGTCGTCTCCGAGATCCGTCACACGAGCGCGCAGCGCCTCCGCGCCGAGCGCGGCCACTCGCACCCCGCTCCAGGAGAACGGCAGCAGCAGCGCGGTGGGGTCGTCGGCCGACTCCAGCACCACCAGGTGCAGCACCGCGTCCAGCAGGGCGGGGTGCAGGACGAACCGCCCTGCGTCGGCGCGTACCTGGTCGGGCGGCGCCACCTCGACGAAGGCGTCGTCGCCCGCGCGCCAGGCGGCGCGCAGCCCCTGGAACGCGGGACCGTAGGCGTACCCCCGCTCGGCGAGCAGGTCGTAGAGCCCGTCCAGGCCGATCGGGAGGCCATCGGGCGGCCAGGAAGGCAGGCGCTCGGGCGGATCCTCGGGGGCAGGGCCGAGCAGGCCGGTGGCGTGGCGGGTCCAGGGGGCGTCGGCGTCGCCGGCAGGGCGGGCGTGGACGGCCACGGTACGGCGGCCCTGTTCGTCCTGGCCGCCGACGGTGACCTGGACGTGGACGCCACCGGCCGCGGGCAGCGGCAGCGGGGCCTCCAAGGTCAGCTCCTCGACGGCGTCGCAGCCCGCCTCGACGGCGGCCTGCAGCGCCAGCTCGACGAAGGCGGTGCCGGGCAGCAGGACGGTGCCGTCCACCGCGTGGTCGGCCAGCCACGGATCGGTACCGGCGGACAGCTGGCCGGCCAGCAGGAAGCCGCCGTCGGCCGCGAGCGGCAGCGCGGTGCCGAGCAGCGGATGGCCGGAGCCGGGGCCGCCGACGGGGCCGGGGGCCAGCCAGTGCCTGTGCCGCTCGAAGGGGTAGGCGGGCAGGCTGTCGTGGTGGCGGCCGGCGGGGCCGACGTCGGCCGCCCAGTCCACGTCGGCGCCGAGCACCCACGCCTGGCCGAGCGCCTTGAACAGCCTCGGCAGGCCGCCGTCGTCGCGCCGCAGCGTGCCCGTGGCGCCTCCGGCGACGCCGGCGGCCGCCAGCGTGTCCACGACGTGGCCGGTGAGCACCGGGTGCGGGCTGGCCTCGACGAACACCGGCGTTCCTGTGGCCGCTACCGCCTCGATCGCCTGCTGGAAGCGGACCGGGTTGCGCAGGCTCGTGAACCAGTAGCCGGCCGTCAGCAGGCCGGTGTCGATGAACTCTCCCGCGTAGGAGGAGCAGAACGCCACCTCGGTGTCGCGGGGCCGTACTCCGTCGAGGCTGCGCAGGATCTCCTCGCGCAGCGCCTCGATGTGCGGGGTGTGGGCGGCGTAGCCGATCGCGACCCTGCGAGCCTGGACGTCGTCGCCGCAGGCGGCGGCGCACTCCTCCAGCGCGTCGGTGTCGCCCGCCACCACCGTGCTGGAAGGGCCGCTGTACACGGCCGGCCACAGGCGGCCGGCCCAGGGCCGCAGCAGTTCCTCGGCCCTGGCGGCGGGCAGCGACACGGCCAGCATGCCGCCCTTGTCCCCGAGCCTCGTCAGGGCCCGGCTGCGCAGCGCGACCACGCGCGCGGCGTCCTCCAGGGAGAGCGCCCCTGCCACGCACGCCGCGGCGATCTCGCCCTGGGAGTGGCCGACGACGGCCGCGGGGTGGACGCCGAGCGAGCGCCACAGCCCGGCCAGTGCGACCATGACGGCGAACAGCGCAGGCTGGATGACGTCCGAGCCCTCCAGTGGGGGCGCGCCGTTCCTGCCGCGCAGCACGTCCACGACCGACCATCCGGTGTACGGCCGCAGCGCGCGGTCGCACCGGGCGACCTGGTCGCGGAAGGCGGGGCTGGCGTCGAGGAGGTCCACGGCCATCCCGGCCCACTGGGAGCCCTGTCCTGGGAAGGCGAACACCGGCCTGGCCTCGGCGGGCGCGGCCCCGCTGGTGACGGCGGCGTGCGGGGTGCCGGCGGACACGGCCTCGAGCCCGGCGAGCAGCTCCTCGCGGTCGGCGGCCACCACCACGGCGCGATGCGCGAACGCGGCTCGCCTGGCCAGCGTCCGCCCGGCGTCGGCCAGCTCGCCGTCCGCGAGCCCGCCGGCGTACGCGTGCAGCCTGGTCGCCTGGGCGCGCAGCGCGGGCTCGCTCCTGGCCGACACCACCCACACCATCGGCCCTGCCTCCGGGTCGAGGACCCGCGGCGCCTCGTCAGGGCGCGCGGCGGGCGGCGACGGGGCGGCTTCCACGATGAGGTGGGCGTTGGTGCCGCTGATGCCGAAGCTGGACACCCCTGCCCGCGGCGGCCGGTCCTGCGCCAGCTCGACCTTCCCTGTGAGCAGCCTGACCCCGGCCGAGGCCCAGTCCACGTGCGGCGTGGGGTCGGCGGCGTGCAGGGTGGGCGGCAGAGTGCGGTGTTCCAGCGCCTTCACCATCTTGATCACCCCGGCCACCCCGGCCGCCGCCTGGGTGTGGCCGATGTTGGACTTGAGCGAGCCGAGCCAGACCGGTCGTCCCGGGTCCCTGCCCTCGCCGTACACGGCGATGATCGAGTCCGCCTCGATGGGATCGCCCAGCCGGGTGCCCGTGCCGTGCGCCTCCACGGCGTCGACCTCGGCGGCGGTGAGCCGGGCGTCGGCCAGCGCCTGCCTGATGACCTCACGCTGCGCCTGGCCGCTCGGCGCGGTGAGGCCGTTGCTGGCGCCGTCCTGGTTGACCGCGCCGCCCCGCAGCACGGCGAGGACCTGATGACCGTTGCGGCGCGCGTCGGAGAGCCGCTCCAGCACGAGCATGCCCGCGCCCTCGGCCCACCCCGTGCCGTCGGCCAGGGCGGAGAAGGCCTTGCACCGTCCGTCGGGGGCCAGGCCGCCCTGCCTGCTGAACTCCACGAACATGCCGGGCGTGGACATGACGGTCACGCCGCCCGCGAGCGCCAGCGCGCATTCCCCGCGGCGCAGCGCCCGCATCGCCAGGATGATCGAGACGAGCGAGGACGAGCAGGCCGTGTCCGTGGTGATCGCCGGTCCGCGCAGGCCGAGCGCGTACGCGACGCGGCCGGAGACGACGCTGAGCGCGGTGCCGGTCAGCAGGTGACCGTCGGAGGCGCCGTCCGGCTGGTGCAGCCGGGGTCCGTAGTCGGGGGCCATGGCGCCGACGTAGACGCCGGTGGCCGAGCCCCGCAGGGTGGCCGGGTCGATGCCGGCGCGCTCCACGGCTTCCCAGCAGGTCTCCAGGAGCACCCGCTGCTGCGGGTCCATGGCCGTGGCCTCGCGCGGGCTGATTCCGAAGAACGCGGCGTCGAACCGGTCGGCGTCATGCAGGAACCCGCCGTACCGGGTGTCGCTGGTGCCCGAGGCGCCGGGGGCGAAGAGCGTGTCGAGGTCCCATCCGCGGTTGGCGGGGAACTCGGTGATCGCGTCGGTGCCGGTGCTGACCAGCCGCCAGAGGTCCTCGGGCGAGACGACCTCGCCGGGGTAGCGGCAGCCCATGCCGACCACCGCGATCGGGTCGTCGTCCGCCCGATCCCGCGCGCCGCCGCCGTCCGCTTCCTCCGGCCCGCCGCCGGTGAGCAGCGCGTGCAGGTGGCCGGCCAGCCGGTCGGGCGTGGGGTGGTCGTACAGCAGTCCTGCGGGCAGCCGCAGCCCGGTGGCCGAGCGCAGCCTGTCCCGCAGCTCGACGGCGGTGGCCGACTCCAGTCCGAGGTCCTTGAACGTGCGCTCAGGCTCCACGGCGGTCGCGTCGCCGTAGCCGAGCAGCCGCGCCGTGGCCGCCAGCACCAGCTCGCGCAGCTCCTTCCTGGACCTGGCCGCCGGCGCGGCCGGCGTTCCCGACGGCTCCGGCGTGCCCGCCGCGTCCGCCGCCTGCGGCCGTGCGGTACGGGGCGGAGGGGCGGCCGTGGTGTGGCGGCGGCGCTGGAACGGGTAGGTGGGCAGGTCCACCAGCCGCCCGCCGGGACAGAGCAGGGCCCAGTCCACGGGCGCGCCCTGGGCGTACGCCTGGGCGAGTGACCGGGTCAGCCGCTGCGCGCCGCCCTCGCCGCGGCGCAGCGTGGCGACCACGGCCACCTCCCGGCCAGCGTCCTCCGCGCTCTCCTCCACGCCCGTGACCAGAACGGGGTGCGGGCTGCACTCCACGAACAGCGCGCAGCTCTCCAGGGCGGCCCGTACGGCCTGGCCGAAGCGGACCGGGCGGCGCAGGCTGCGATACCAGTAGGCGGCGTCGAGCCCTGCCGTGTCCATGGGCTCGCCCGTGAGCGTGGAGACGAACGCCGTCGCGCTGCTCACCGGCCGGATCGGGGCCAGCGCCGCCAGCACCTCCTCGCGCACCGCCTCGACCTCGGGCGAGTGGGAGGCATAGTCCACAGTAATGATCTTGGTTCGGTGGCCGGGCAGCCGGGCGGCGAGCTCGGCCAGCGCCTCTCTCGGGCCGGAGACCACCAGAGAGCGGGGGCCGTTGAAGGCGGCCACGGACACGCCTTCGGGCAGGACCGGCTCGACCACGTCCAGGGGGGCGGCGACCGACATCATGCCGCCCCTGCCGGTGATGCCGGCGATGGCGCGGCTGCGCAGCGCGACGACCCTGGCGGCGTCGGGCAGGGTGAGCGCGCCGGCGACGGTGGCGGCGGCGATCTCGCCCTGGGAGTGGCCGACGACCACGTCGGGCCGCACGCCGTGCGCCCGCCACGTCTCGGCGAGCGAGACCATGACGGCCCACAGGGCGGGCTGCACCACGTCCACCCGGTCCAGGCCCGGGGCGCCGGGACGCTCCTGGAGCACGTCCATCAGGGCGTACCCGGTGAAGGGTTCGAGCGCGCCTGCGCACTCGGCCAGCCGCGCGCCGAAGATCGGCGAGGCGGCGATCAGCTCACGCGCCATCCCCGGCCACTGCGAGCCCTGCCCTGGGAAGACGAAGGCGCACCCGCCGCCCACGGCGCCGCCGGTGACGACGGCGTCGTGGGGACGGCCCGCGGCCAGTGCGCGCAGCGCCTCCTGGCGCGTGGCGGAGTCGGGGGCGAGCACGACGGCACGGCGCTCGAAGGCCGTCCTGCTCACGGCGAGGCTCAACGCCACGTCCACCGGCCGCGCGCCGTCGATGTCCACGCCGGCGTCAGCGTCGTGGGCGGCGGCGATCGTGGCCAGCCGGCCCGCCTGCTCGCGCACCGCCTCCTCCGTCCGCCCGGACACCACCCAGGGCGCCTCCGCGCCCGGCCCCCCGGAGTCGTGTCCCGCAGAGTCGTGTTGCGCGGTGCCGGGCGTTACGCCTGGGGCGACCGTGGCGGTGGGAGGAGGCTCGGCGACGATCAGGTGGCAGTTCGTGCCGCCCATGCCGAAGGAGCTGACGCCCGCCACCAGACGGCCGCCCACCGGCCAGGGGCGGGTCTCCTGCACCACCCGCAGGCGCAGGGCGTCCAGGGGGATCTGCGCGGGAGGCGTCTGGAAGTGCAGGCTGGCGGGCAGCCGGCGGTGCTTGACCGCGAGCACCACCTTGAGCAGCCCGGCGATGCCCGCCGCGCCCTCCAGGTGGCCGATGTTCGTCTTGACGGACCCGACCAGGAGCGGCTCCGTACGCCCGGCTCCGTAGGCGGCGCCGAGCGCCGCCGCCTCCACCGGGTCGCCGACCCTGGTGCCCGTGCCGTGCAGCTCGACGTAGCCCACGTCGCCCGGCGTGACCCCGGCTTCGGCGCAGGCGAGCCTGATGACCTCCTCCTGCGCCCGTGCGCTCGGCACGGTCAGCCCCTCGCCGCCGCCGTCGTTGTTGACGGCCCCGCCGAGGATCACCGCGTGCACCTGGTCGCCGTCGGCCAGCGCGTCGGCCAGCCGCTTGAGCACCACGACCGCGCCGCCCTCGCCGCGCACGTACCCGTTGGCCCGCTCGTCGAAGACGTGGCAGCGTCCGTCGGGCGACAGCGCGCCGAAGGCGCCGATGGCGGCGGTGGTCTCGGCGAGCAGGTTCAGGTTCACCCCGCCGGCCAGCGCCAGGTCGCTCTCACCGCGCCGCAGGCTCGCCCCGGCCATCTGGACCGCGACGAGCGACGACGACTGGCCCGTGTCGAGGGTGAGGCTGGGCCCGCGCAGCCCGAGCACGTACGAGATCCGGTTGGCGATCAGCGCCCGGTTGACGCCGGTGTAGGCGTGCCGGCCGGGGCTCGCGGTCCTGTCACTCAGCGCGGCGTAGTCCTGGGAGATGGCGCCGAGGAAGACGCCGGCGGCGCTGCCGCGCAGCGCGGCGGGCAGGACGCGGGCGTTCTCCAGCGCCTCCCAGCCGAGTTCGAGCGCCAGCCGCTGGTGCGGGTCCATCGCCGCCGCCTCGTTCGGCGAGATGCCGAAGAAGGCCGCGTCGAAGCCGTCCACGTCGGCCAGGAATCCGCCCCTGCGGTACTCGGCGGCCTCCGGCCACCGGCCGGCGGGCGCGTCGGCGACCGCGTCAACGCCCTCGCGCAGCAGCCTCCAGAAACCCGCCGGATCGGCGGCCTGAGGGAGCCTGCACGCCATGCCGATGACGGCGATCGCGTCCGGCCCGCCCGTCCCGGGTCGCTGTCTCGACTCAGCCATCAATACGCCACCCCAAGCCTCGGGCGTCCATAAGACGCCGTTTATCCGAACGGCTGTGATGCATTTACCGACAGCCGGACGAGTTCGCGGCTATTGCATAGTGAATGAGACCCTAATTGCCGGTCCTCATGCGGCACACGGTCTGCGGGCGGCACCTTGTTGCCGCCATTTATTGCCATCGCCTCCGACCGGGACGAGCCTTGACCCGGACGTCCGGGTCGGGGATGAATGACGGACGGAGAAATCCGCGGGAGGAGGGGCGCATGCCCGTCGAGTCTCCGCTCAGCCACGGCCAGCTCTTCAGCTGGCGCGAGATCGAGCGGTATCCGGAGGACTGGCTGGCCGAGGCGAACCTGCCGGCCACCTGGGATCTGCGTGGCCTGTCCACCGGGCAGGTGACGGCCGCGCTGGAGCGGCTCGTCGAGCGGCACGAGGCCCTGCGGACCACCTACCACCTGGGCGGCGACGTCCCGGTCCAGCACGTGCACGAGGTCGTGGCGCCGCCGATCGAGCGGGTCGACCGGATCGTCACCGACCCCTCGGAGCACGAGCGGACCAAGGCCGAACTGGTGGCGCTGCCGTTCTCGATGGCAGGCGACCTCAACTGGCGCGGCCGGATGGTCAGCTCGCGGGGCGCCCCGGTGTACCTGTCGCTGACCTTCTCCCATCTGATCGTCGACCTGTGGTCGATCCACCACCTACAGGACGAGTTCAAGGCGCTGACGTCCGGCGCGGGCGCGGTGGCGCCGGCCGGACCGCCGCCGCGCGAGCTGGCGCGGCGGCAGCGCGGGGCTGCCTGGCGGCCCCGGCAGGAGAGCGCGGAGCGCTACTGGCGGGGGGTGCTGGCCGAGGGGCTCACGGACGAGCTGCCGACGCTGCCCGCACGGGTCAAGCGGGAGCGGCTGGAGCTGACCCTGCACTCGCGGCGCCTGGGCGGCCTGGCGGCGGAGACGGCCCGCAGGCACGGCGTCACCGCCCCCGCGGTGGTGATGGCCTTCGTGGCCGCCGGTCTGGCCAGGCATCTCGGCACCGACCGGGTCACGATGAGTCTGATGTCGTCCAACCGGTTCGCCCCTGAGGACCAGCACCTCATCGGCACGATGAACCAGCTCATCCCCGTCGTCACGGAGGTGGACCGGCGGGCCACGCTCGCCGAGCACATCAGGCGCCTGCACTGGGCGGGCGCCCGGGCCTACCGTCACGGCTCCTACGACGTCGACCGGATCGCCGAGGTGGCCGGGGCCGCAGGGCCGGCGCCGGAGCACGGCTGCTGGATCAACCACCTCTTCCGTGCCTGGTTCAACTACATCCAGGTCGACAGGCGGCCGTGCGACCCGGCTGACCAGACGCCCGCCGAGCTGGCCTGGACGCCTCTGGCCCAGCCGTACGGCCAGGCCTTCCGGGTCCGGATCGAGGTGCGGGGCGGGCGCACCAGCGTGCTCATGCTGGCCGACCCCGAGGTGCTGCCGGCCCCTGCGATGGTCGACATCATGCGGACGATCCCGCTGGGGATGCAGCTCGCGCTGACCGACCCCGGCCGGGCGTTGAAGGACCTGTGGAGCGCGGGCGAGGAGCTGCCGCCGGCGCTGTTCCCCTCCCGTCCGCCCGAGCCGCCCGGGTAGCGGCCTGGCCATCATCGTGGAGAGCTCATGGCACGCACCCTCTACCAGTGGTTCGCCGGTTCTGCGGCGCGGTTCGGCGATCGGGTCGCCCTGGAGGTCGGCGGCGAACGGTACACCTACGCCGAGCTGGAGGCGATGTCCGGGGTTCTCGCGGCGCGGATCGCGGCCACCTGCGACCGGCCACCCGCGCGGGTGGGGTTGCACGCCGGCCGCGGCGTCCTGGCCTACGCCGGGTATCTGGCGATCCAGCGGCTGGGCGCGGCGGCGGTCCCGCTGAACCCGGCCGCGCCGGCCGCGCGCAACTGCCTGGTGGCCGCCTCCGCCCGCCTCGACCTCGTGCTGTCCGACGCCTCCCACGAGCCGCCGGATCTCGCCGGGCCGTCAGGGCGCGGCCCGCGCACCGTGCGGGTGGACCAGAGCGCCCTGCGGACCGGCCCGCGCCCCGCCGCCGCCTTTCGGGAGGCGGGCGCCGACGACCTGGCCTATGTGCTGTTCACGTCGGGATCCACCGGCGTCCCGAAGGGGGTGCCGGTGCGCCATCGCGGCGTGGACGCCTACCTGCGGCACGTGATCCCCCGGTACGAGCTCGGCCCAGGCAGCCGCGTCTCCCAGACCTTCGACCTGACCTTCGACCTGTCGGTGTTCGACCTGTTCGCCACCTGGGGCAGCGGCGCGACGCTCGTCGTGCCCGGCCGCTACGACCTGCTCAAGCCTGTCGCGTTCGCCGCTCGGGAACGGCTGACCCACTGGTTCTCGGTGCCGTCGGTGGTGTCGGTGGCCATGCGGTTGCGCCGGCTGACGCCCGCGGCGATGCCGTCACTGCGGTGGAGCCTGTTCTGCGGGGAGCCTCTCACCCTGCGGCAGGCCGACGCCTGGCGGGTGGCCGCGCCAGGCAGCGTCCTGGAGAACCTGTACGGCCCGACGGAGCTGACGCTCAGCTGCACCGAGTACCGCCTGCCTGCCGACCGGTCCCGCTGGCCGGAGACGGTCAACGGCACGGTGCCGATCGGCCTGCCCTACCCCGGCGTCGAGCATCTGGTGCTCGACGGGGACGGGCGGCCCGCCGAGGAGGGCGAGCTGTGCCTGCGCGGCGTGCAGCGCTTCCCCGGTTACACCGATCCGGCGGCGAACGCGGGCCGGTTCGCCGCCTTCGACGGCGGCTCCGCCGTCCCCGCCGCGACGGGCGACACGGCCGCGCCCGAGCTGTGGTACCGCACCGGGGACCGGGTGGCGTGGCGCGACGGGCTCCTGGTGCACCTGGGCCGGTTGGACCAGCAGGTGAAGATCTCGGGTCACCGGGTGGAGCTGGGCGAGGTCGAGTGCGCCCTGCGCGGGCAGCCGGGGGTGCGGGAGGCGATCGTGCTGGCGGTGCCAGGGCCCGACGGCGAGGCGGAGCTGGCCGCCGCCTGCACAGGCGCGGGCCTGGACGCGATGACGCTGGTCAAGGGCGTCACGCAGGCGCTGCCCGGATACATGGTGCCCCGCTCGGTCACGGTGCTGGCGGAGCTGCCGCTCAACGCCAACGGCAAGGTGGACCGGCGAGCCCTGGTGGGCCTGCTGGGCAGGTGATCCGCGTCAGAACGACCGGGAGCTGTCCGATCCTGTCGTCATCAGCGTGGACAGCGCCCGCCACAACGAGCCGACGGTCGCGAACGTGGCCTCGTCCAGGATCTCGTCGGGCAGTTCGACCGCGTAGCCGTTCTCGATGTCGACGAGCAGGCGCACCACGCCCATCGAGTCGAGGCCGAGCGCGGACAGCTCGTCGCGGGCGGTCAGTCCGCCCGCCTCGGCGTACGGCAGATGCGCGCGCAGAATGCTCTGGAACCGGTCCGGTATTTCCAGCATCGCATTACCTCGAATCCAGCGGAGAATACTCGCCGATATCGAGGCTGCCGAATGGCCGGGCGCCGGTCAAGGCGGCGGGGAAAGGCGCACGTGGCAGCTTATCCCGGGCCGGAACCTGCCATTGAGCAGTGGTTGTGCCGGGTGCCGGAAAAGCTGATCCTCGAACGTGTCCGGGATTTTGCGACGACCGCTGGGGGTGGGAACCGGTGAAATCCGCGAACCTGGGCTGGGGACAGCGCTACATGTGGCTGCGGTTCCATCAGCTGCCGCCCCGCCACCAGCGCGAGACGCACGTGGTCCTGCGCTTCGATCTGCCCTCGGGGCTCACGGTCGCCGCCTGCAGGGCGATGCTCACCTACCTCGTGCGCCGGCACGAGATCCTGCGCACCACCTTCGACCTCGGCCCTGAGCCGGCGCAGCGGGTGCATCCGGCCGCGCCGCTACCGGTCACGGTGGCCACGACCGAGCGGGACGGCACCGCCGCGCCCGCCGACGTGGTCGAGGAGCTCACCGGCAGGCCGTTCGACCTCGCCGCCGAGTGGCCGATCCGGGCCTGCCTGATCACTTCGGGCGGCGTGCCGAGGCACTGCGTGCTGGTGTTCAACCACCTGGCCGTGGACGTGTGGACGCTCGGCGAGATCAAGCGGGAGCTGCGCGCGCAGAGCGCAGGCGCCGCCGCCCGCCGTCCCGCGGCCCTGCTCCCTGTGCGCCGCCAGCCCGCCGACCTGGCCCGTTACGAGGCGTCGGCCGACGCCGCCATCCTGGCGTCGCAGGCGATGGCGTACTGGCAGGACGAGGTGGCAGGGTTGCCCGCCGACCCGTTCGCGGCGCGGCGCGGCGCGCGGTCAGAGCCGCCCGCCCGGCACGCGACGCTGGTCTCACCGGCGATGTTGGGGGCCTCGCGGCGACTGGCAGGCCGGCACGGCGTGTGGCCGTCGCTGGTGCACGTGGCCGCCTACACCGCGATGATGGCCGCCTACACCGGCCAGGACAGCGTCGCGCACCTGGCGTTCGTCAGCAACCGCGGGTCCCACCCTTGCCCGGACGTGCTGACGTGCATGTTCTCGCCGATGCTGGTGCGGGTCGGCTGCGCAGGCGACCCGTCGTTCGGCGAGCTGCTGCGCCAGGTGGCGGGCGCGTACGAGCGGGCGGGAGAGCACGCGTACGTGCCCTACGACAAGGTCGTCGAGATGGTGTCGAGGGAGGGCTCCCTGCGCGGCACGGCCGTACGGCTGGGCTCGGAGATCAACTTCATCAAGCAGCGCACCAAGGAGTACGGCGGCCGGCGCACCGCCTTCACCTGGAACCCGGTCCCGGAGGCCTGGGCGCACCACGGCTCCGACACCTATCTGCGCGTGGACGAGTGGCGTGACGCCGTCGCCGTGGCGCTCCACGCCGCCTCGCCGGTCATGGACGCCGTCGCCGTGGAGCGCTTCCTGCGCGGCATGGAGGCGCTGGTGCTCGCGCACGACGACCCCGCCACCGACCTGCCGCTGAGCGAGGCGGCCCGGCTGGCCGGGTTCGAACCGCCCCGCGGCGCGCCCGCCGCCGCCCCGATCGAGGTCTGGGACGGCGAGGCGGGCCCCGCCGCCCGCGCGCTGGTCGACGCCGTGCGGCAGGCGCACGGTCTCGGCGACCTCGACCTGTCCGACAGCTACACCCTCGCCGGAGGTCAGGCCCTGCGCATCCCGCAGGTGCTGGCCGAGCTCACCAGGCGCGGCTGGGAGGGCCTGACCCTCAACCAGCTCGCCGGTCCTGCGCCGCTGGGCGCGCTGGCCTCCCGGCTGGCCCCGAACCCGCGGACCGCCCCTGCCCAGAACCCCGTGAATTCGGAGTGACACCATCATGAACCACGTATCCACCGGCCAGGTGTCCAGGTCACGCCGGCTGGTCGCCTCCGAGCAGGAGCTCCGCGACGCCATAGCCCGGGAACTGCCAGGCCAGGACCTCGGCGGCCTGGTCGTCATGGGCGGCCACTTCATGCTGTTCGAGGACGAGGCGTCGGGGCGGCTGGTCCCCGGCGTCATCGAGGAGCAGGCGGACGAGACCATGCGCCGCCGCATCGCCGGTCGCGTCGGCATCTTCCCCGGCTACACCTGGGAGCTGTCGGCCGGCCTGCTGCGCGACTACGCCGCGGCGGGGGTGGAGTCCCGGCTGCTCCTGCTCGTCAACGACTGGCAGTACGTGCCGTCGGCGGACCGGCCCGCCGGCGAGCTGCGCGCCGAGTTCTTCGAGGGGTTCACCGCGCTGCCCGCGGCCTACGAGAAGATCCTCTGCGAGGCCGGGCTGTCGGCCGCGGACGTGCTGCCGAGCAGGAAGCATCCGCTGGCCTTCCCCGAGACCTGGCTGAAGTACCGCTTCCAGAAGTCCGCCGACCGGCTGGTCAAGCAGGGCCGCCTGGAGAAGCGCTACCTCGACGGCGGGAGCGGGGACAGCGAGGTGGCCTTCCTCGACGCCGCCGGCAACTATCGCACGCTGATCAGCTGCGGCATCACCGGTTGCGCCGGCGAGATCACCGAGATGGTCGCCGAGGTGTACCGGGCAGGCTACCGGGCGATCCTGATCTTCGCGCCGGGCGAGTGCCTGATGCCCGTGCAGACCGGCGTGGACATCGCGCTGAGCCTGTACGACCTTCCGGGCATGAGGGTGGTGATCGCCGACCCCGGCGGCAGCGGAGAGATGTCCCCCGAGGAGATCTACGGCAAGCTCGTCACCGTCAGCACGTTCCGGAGCTGACGTCGTGAAGAAGCTCATCTATCTGGACGGCTGCGCGACGACGCGGGTGGACGACGAGGTGTTCGAGGCGATGCTGCCGTTCCTCCGCGAGGAGTACGGCAACCCGTCCTCCCCGCACGTGCTCGGCAAGCGGGCGAGGCGGGCCGTGGACGAGGCGGCCGCCTCGGTGGCCGCCCTCATGGGGGCCGACCCCGCCGACGTGGTGTTCACCTCCGGCGCGACAGAGGGCAACAATCTGGCGCTGCTCGGCATGTTCAGCCACGACGACCGGGCGCCGGTCAGCGGGCTGTTCTGCCCGACCGACCACAAGTCGTCGCTGGCGATCGGCAGGGCGCTGGCCGCCCGCGGCGTGGACGTCAGGACGATGCGGGTCGGACCGGACGGCAGGATCGACCTGCAGCACCTGGCCGGCCTGCTCGACCTGCACTCCAGGGTGGCGACCACGGCCTGGGTCAACAGCGAGATCGGCACCGTGCAGCCGGTGGCGGCGATGGCCGCGCTCTGCCACGAGGTGGGGGCCATGCTGCACGTGGACGCCGCCCAGGCGGCCGGGCGGGTCCCGCTGCGCGTGCGGGAGGCCGAGGTCGACACGATGTCGCTGTCCGGGCACAAGATCCGCGGCCCCAAGGGCGTCGGCGCGCTGTACGTCCGGCCGGAGATCCGCCATCGGCTGCGGCCGGTCATGTTCGGCGGCGGGCAGTACGAGCTGCGCAGCGGGACGATCCCGACGCACCTGGTGGTCGGGCTGGGCAAGGCGTGCGAGCTGGCGCTGGCCCGGCTCGACGCCGAGCGGCGGCGCGCCGTCGAGCTGCGCGCCACCGCGCTGGACATGCTGCGCGCGGGACTGCCGGGCGTGCGCGTCAACGGCGACCCGCGCCACGGGGTTCCGCACGTGCTCAACGTGGTCCTGCCCGGCGTGCGCGGGGAGAGCCTGGTCTCCAGCCTGTCGACGGTGGCGCTGGCCACCGGGTCGGCGTGCAACTCCGGCTCGCAGGAGCCCTCGCACGTCCTGACCGCCATCGGCCTGAGCGCACAGGACGCCAACAGCTCGGTCCGGATCTGCCTGGACGCCAGGATGCCGTTCGAAGATCTGGTGCTCGGCCTCGACCTGATCGTGGAACGGGCCCGCGACCTGGCGGGCGTGGTCGTCGCCATGGGCGGCCACGCCCCCTTCAGCCCGTCTTGAGGAACTTCCTGGCCGCTTCCACCCCGGCCTGGAAGCGGCTGGTGGCGTCGAGGTCGCGCATGAGGGTGGCGATGTGCCGGCGGCAGCTGCGCACCGACATGCCGAGCTTCCTGGCCACCACCTCGTCGGTGTAACCCTTGGCCATGAGCGTGGCGATGGACTGCTGGAGGTCGTCGGCGACGGTGGCGTAGCCGAACTCGACGCCCTCCAGCGGCGTCGCCGTCTCCCACAGATGGTTGAACATGTCGAGGAAGAACTGGGCGATCCCCTGGTTGCGCACCCGGGCGAGGCTGACGTCGCCGCCTTCCCCGCCCTCGCCGTCGCCGAACAGGACGACGAGTGAGCGGTCGAAGACGATCGCCGAGCGCGGCACGTGGCTGACGGTGTAGACCTCCACGCCTGCGTCGGTCAGCCGCTTCATCGCCAGCCGCGTGGCCACGTCGGCCCTGCTGCGGTGCTGGCAGATGACCCGCACGGTCACGCCCCTGGCGACCAGCACCAGGAACATCTGCGACAGGTCGCCGGCCTCGCCCACGCCGCCCTGCAGGACGAGCAGCTCGTCGCGGCAGGCGTCGCCGGCCGTCTTCAGGAAGCCGCGCACCTCCATGGCTCCCACCAGGTACTCCACGGTGCTGGGCGGAGGATCGCCGCCGGTCCTGGCGCCGAAGACGCCGACCCGCTCGCGGATCTGGTCGATGAGCTCGCGCCGCCGGTAGATCTCCCGCTCGACGGAGGACACCAGCGAGGCGACCGCGAGATCGGGATCGACGGGCACGAACCGTCCGCCCGCGCCGTCGTCGGCGCGCAGCAGGCGGCTCTCCATCAGGTGCCGCACGGCCTCGCTCACCAGGTGGACGTCGATCCCCAGGTCGGCTGCGGCCACTTCGACCGCCTCGATCGCCCCCTTGCGGGCGGCATAGTGGTACACGTCGGTCACATGCTCGCCACCGGAGGGCGACCTGCCGGTGAACAGCGCCGTCATGGACATGATGGTCACTCCTTACTCACCTGTTCGCGAACCGCTCGGCCACCGAGATGACGTACTGGCCGTAGGCGGACGTGCCGAGTTCGACGCCGAGCCGGTGGCACGTCTCGGCGTCGATGTAGCCCATGCGCAGGGCGATCTCCTCCAGGCAGGCGATCCGCACGCCCTGCCGCTGCTCCATGAGCTGGACGTACTGGCCCGCCTGCAGCAGCGACTCGGGGGTTCCGGCGTCCAGCCACGCGAAGCCGCGACCGAGGTCGACCAGCTTCGCCTTGCCTCTTTCGAGGTAGACGCGGTTGAGGTCGGTGATCTCCAGCTCGCCCCGCGCCGACGGGGTGAGGTTCTTGGCGATGTCGACCGCGTCGCCGTCGTACAGGTAGAGACCGACGATCGCGCGGTTGGAGCGGGGCGCCGCCGGCTTCTCCACGATGGACAGCAGCCGGCCGTCCGCGGCCGTCTCGCCGATGCCGTACCGGTGGGGGTCGCCGACCGGGTAGCCGAACAGCACGCAGCCGTCCAGGCTGCGGCACTCCTGACGGAGCAGTTCCTGGAAGGAGTGGCCGTGGAAGACGTTGTCGCCGAGGACGAGCGCGACCGGGTCGCCGCCGATGTGCCCGGCCCCGATCAGCAGGGCCTCGGCGATGCCGTTGGGCTCTGGCTGTTCGGCGTAGTCGAGGCGGAGCCCGAGGTGGGAGCCGTCGCCGAGCAGGCGGTGCAGCTGCGGCAGGTCCCTGGGCGTGGTGATGATCAGGATGTCCCTGATCCCGGCCAGCATGAGCACCGACAGCGGGAAGTACACCAGCGGCTTGTCGTTGACCGGCAGGAGCTGCTTGGAGACCGCCAGCGTGGTGGGCAGCAGGCGGGTGCCCCGCCCTCCGGCGAGCAGGATGCCCTTCATCGCGTTCCCTCCTTCCTGCCCGGCGCTCACGTGCGGGCCGGGGTACGGCGGCTGAACAGGACCAGGGAGATGACCAGGAGCAGGGCGGCCATCCCCGCGAGCACGCCGAGCTGCGGCAGCACCGCGTCCAGGCCGGTGCCGGGCTCGGCGAGCGTCAGCAGCGCGTCCATCCCCCAGGCGTGCGGGAAGAGGTGGCCGATGGCGTTGAGCACCTCTCCCGAGGACTCGCGCGGCCACAGGCAGCCGCCGAGCATGCCGAGGACCACGCCGAGCGGCGGGCCGATCGCCGGAGCCTGGTCGGGCGATCGCAGCAGCGTGCCGACGAGGAGCGCGGCTCCGGTCGCGACGAGCGCGAACACGCCCACGACAGCCGCCACGCCGAGCGGGTCGCCCCACGAGACGCCGAATGCCAGCGCACTGACCACCACGATGAGCGCGGCCTGCGCGAGCGCGACGAACAGGCGGCTCAGCGCCTCGCCGAGCAGCACCGACCTGCGCCGCACGGGAGCGGTGAGCGCGCGCTGCAGCATGCCCAGCCGGCGGCTCTCCACCAGGGCGGCCGCCACGGCCATCGAGTTGATGAAGGTGAACAGCAGCAGGTTGGCCGGGGCCGTGTACGCGAAGCCGCGCGGATCGCCGCCGCCCGTGGCCGAGCCGGTCACGCCGACGCGGCCAGACTCGGCCTGCGCCCTGCGCACGTACCCGGCGGCCTGCTCGGGAGTGGCGCCGGCGGCCACGACGGCCCTGGTGGCCTCCAGGACGGCGGCGACCTTGGCGACCGCGCCGCCGATGGCGCCGCGGGCGGCCAGGCCGCTGCCGTTGGTCTGGGTCACGACGAGGTCCAGGCGGCCGGCGCCTGGCGAGATGACCAGGCCGGCGGCCAGCGAGCCGGCCCGCACGCCGGACCGTACGTCCTCGGCCGCGTCCAAGGGCCGCACCTCCAGGTCGGGATGCTCGCGCAGCTCGGCGAGCAGGGCGGCGGTGACGGCGTCGGAGCCGGGGGCGACGACGCCGACGGGAAGCCGGGAGGAGCCCGCGCCGCCACCGAACGCCATGCCGACGAACAGGATGGACACGAAAGGCATGACGACCATGAAGAACAGGCCGGTGCGGTCGCGGGTGTGCCTGCGCAGGTTGGCGGCCACCAGCGCGGCCACCGGCCTCGGGCGGAGGGTCACAGCAGCATCCCCTTCCTGAGGCCGAGGACGGCCAGGCCGCCCGCGGCGAGCGCGATCGCCAGCAGGACGCCGATCGGCCCCATGACGGCGGCCACGCCCGCGCCGGACCCGGCCAGCTCCGCCAGCGCCGTGGCGGTCCAGCCGTTCGGCGTCAGCAGCGCCACGGCCTGGAGCACGCCGGGCAGGCTGTGCAGCGGTACGAGGCTGCCGCCGAGGAACGCCATCACGAACGAGATGACCATGATCACCCCGTCGGCCTGGGCGTCGGTCTTGACCCTGGCGGCCACCAGCATGGTGATCGCTGCGGCGGCCAGCACGTGGGCGGTCAGCACGGCGAGCACCGCGAGCGGGTCGCCCCAGCTGGAGCCGAAGATCAGCGTGCCGGAGACCCAGGTGGCGCACACGCTGACCATGGCCAGCGCGAACCCGACCACGGCCTTGCCCGCGACCGGGACCCAGGCGGCGAGCGGCCCGGCCCGCATCCGGTCGAGGGTGCCGAGCTTGCGCTCGGTGAGCAGGCTCCTGAACGACGCGCCGACCACGAAGAAGGCGAACAGCGCCGCCATGCCGGAGCCGTAGTAGACCGCGAGGTCCACCTTGCCGCCGGCCAGCGGGTCTCCGGTGAGCCTGAGCGCGGGCCCTGCCGCGCCGTTGCGCTCCACCAGCTCCTTGACGCGCTCTCCCGGCACCCCTGCGAGCAGGGCGGCGCGCACCGCCAGCGTCCTGGCGTCCACCACCGCCGAGATGCGGTCCACGACGGCTCCCGCGACCACTCCGGCCAGCGGCGAGCGGGGCGAGGTCAGGACGGTGACGTCGCCGCCCTCCCCCGCGCCGACGCTGCGGGTGAACCCGGCGGGGAAGATGATGGCCGCGCCGATCTCGTCGGCGTCGAGCGCCCGCCTCGCCTCACCGCCGCTCGCCAGGTCGCGCAGCGTCACGCTGCCCTTCAGCTCCTCTGCCGCCGTCACCTCGCGCCGCACGCTGGCGGGGAACTCTCCGCCGTCCAGGTCCACGAAGCCGACCGTGGCGCGCAGCGGCGGGTCGTCGCCGCCCAGGGCCAGCCCGAACAGCGTGGCCAGGGTCACCGGCACGACGAGCGCGATGACGATCGCGGTGCCGTCGCGCAGGCGGGTGCGCAGTTCGAGTGCGCTCACCGTGAGCATGGCTCGCCACATGATCAGTCCCGCAGAGTGGTGCCGGTGAGGTGCAGGAACGTCGCTTCCAGGTCGGGTTCGATGACCTGGGTGGCCGTCACGGTGGCATGCCCCTCCACGGCGGTGATGAGCGACGGCAGCAGGTACCTGCCGCCGTCGGCCATCAGGCGGACGGACGCGGCCCCGGTCCTGACGGCCTCGGCCACGCCCTCGACGGCGCGCAGCTTGGCGCAGGCGGCTTCGACGTCGCCGTCGAGCACCAGCTCGACGGTGTCGGCGCCGCCGACCAGGGAGACCAGCTCGCGGCGGGTGCCGTCGGCGACGATGCGGCCGTGGTCGATGATCGCCACCCGGTCGCAGACCCGCTCGACCTCCTCCATGTAGTGGGAGGTGTACAGCAGCGCCATGCCGTCGCCGACCAGGCGTTCCAGGCCTTCGAGGATGGCCTTGCGGCTTTGCGGGTCCACGCCCACGGTGGGCTCGTCGAGGATGAGCACCTCGGGGCGGTGCAGCAGGGCGGCCCCGATGTTGATGCGCCGCTTCATGCCGCCCGAGTAGGTGCCGAGCTTGGTGTCGGCCCGGTCGGCGAGGCCGATCAGGTCGAGCACCTCGGCGATGCGCGTGGCCAGGGCGCGGCGGGGAAGGCCGAAGAGCCTGCCGAAGAAGCGCAGGTTCTCCCGGCCGGTCAGCTCCGGGTAGAGGGCGATCTCCTGAGGCACGTAGCCGATCCTGGACTTGGCGCGCAGCGGCTCGCCGGCCAGGTCGACGCCGCCGACCAGGACGGTGCCCGTGTCCGGCCGCAGCAGACCCACCAGCATGGAGATCGTGGTGGTCTTGCCCGCGCCGTTGGGGCCGAGCAGGCCGTACGCCTGGCCGGGGGCGATGGAGAAGCCGACGTCGTGCACGGCGACCAGGTCGCCGTAGCGCTTGCCGAGTCCCCCGCAGGACAGGGCGGCCGTCATCGCCGCCACCCCTGCACGTCCTGCGGGTCGCCCTTGGCGGCGGTGTTGGCGGCGAACACCTGCCGGGCGGGGTCGGCGCCGAGCTGATAGTCCAGCGGAGTGTTGCCGGTGACCCGGTTCCACAGCACGTGGCAGTCGAGGACGTCGTCGCCGCCGAAGTCCTTGGAGGAGCCCATGACGAACCCCGCGCCCATGACCGACTCGCCGCCGGGATGGTTGTCGTGGATGTGGTTGTCCACGACGGTGACCCGGTGCGTGCCGATCAGGGCGAGGCCGACGCCCGAGATCGGTGGGCCGGCCGCGCCCAGGCCGTCCTGCTCGGCGCCCGCGGCCAGCACGTTGCCGTACAGGTCGTTGCCGGCCACCAGGCAGTCTCGTACGCCGCCCTCGGGCTCGCCCTCGTACACCTGGTTGAGCAGCAGGATGCCGATCGCGTTGCCGTGGCAGGCGTTGCCCAGCACCCTGGCCTCGGAGGAGTTGTCCACGAAGACGCCGAAGGCGTTGGCGGTGCACTCGTTGCCGGCGATCTCCGCGCCGGAGCGCGGGCAGAAGCTCAGGGCGACGCCGCCGTACTGGCTGCCCGAGGCCCGGCAGCGCACGACCCGGCAACCGGTGGACTCGCGCAGGTAGATCCCCCAGACGGCGTTGTCGCGCACCTCCACCTCGTGCACGGTCACGCCGGCGGCCGAGTGGGCGTAGACGCCGGCGCCGGAGAAGCCCCGCACCGTCAGCGCCTCCACGCGCACGTCGCCCGCGAGCTCGCCGTGCACGGTGAGGCCGCTGACCACGTCCTCGGCCGCGTCGTGCAGCCTGGGGACGTCGGGCGGCCCGCCGCCGCCCGGCACCAGCACCGTGCGCCCTGCCCCTGCGCCGGTCAGCGTCACGCCGGGCTGCCTGATCCACACGCTCTGCGCGTACGTCCCCTCCTCCAGCAGGATCCGGGCGCCGGGTCCGCTCTCGTCCAGCGCCCGCTGGATCGACTCCCCCGGTGAGACCGTTCTCGTCACGGACATGAGCTTTCCTTCCCCTGCGCAACCGGCGCGCCGGCGTAGACGATCGCCAGCGACACGAGCACTCCGCCGCCCTCGCCCCAGCGGGCGGCGGCCTCGACCGTTGCCTGCGCGCCGGGACCCAGCCGCAGCAGCGCCGCGCCGGCGCTGGCACCGCGGACCGCGTACGCCGTCCCTGCGGTCAGCGGCAGCCCGGTGGAGGCGGTCAGCTCGTCGGCGGCCTCGTCCAGCAGCGGCATGGTCCACGCGGCCGCAGGCGCGGCCACGGCCTCGAAGTCGTGCCAGGTGAAGCCGGGCGGCCTGCCTCCGACCGCCTTGATGAGGCTCTCCTTGACCGAGAAGGCGACGCGACCCGCTTCCGTGCGCCGCTCGGCCGCGGTGGCGACGTGGCGGGCGAGGAGCTCCCCGCCCCGGTCCGCGGCCCTGGCCAGCCGGCCGGACTCCACGATGTCCACGCCCACGAGGACGGCGGGCGGGTTCACGCGAGGGCTCCCGCGCATCGGGCGACGAACGGCTCCAGCGCCGCGGTGTACTCCTCGGCGCACTCCACCATCGGGATGTGGCCGCTCTCCTCGACCACGAGCGTCTCGTGCCCGTCCCGCCCTTCGAGGGCCTCCAGCCAGGGGGTCACCGGCGTCATCCGGTCGTGCCGTCCCCATATGTACAGGGCGGGGCAGGCCACCTTGTCCAGGGCGGGGGCGACGCGGTAGGCGCGGGTGGCCTTGAGGCTGCGGGCCATGGACACCATCGAGTCGGGGCGGCTGATCAGCTCGCCCGCCTCCGCCATGCGCTCGGCGGAGAAGTGGCAGCCGCGGTGGAAGAGCGCCGCCACCATGCGGCGGCCGAAGTCGTCGCCGGTCGGCCGCACGCTGCCCCGCCGGTCGAAGCTCAGCCCGACGTCCGGGTCGGCGGTGAGGCCGGGCGCGCCGCTCACCACGATGCCACGGACCCGGTCGGGGCGGCGGCCCGCCAGGTCGATGGCGACCAGGCCGCCGAGCGAGTTGGCGCAGACGACGATCTCGCCCAGGCCCGCGGCGTCGCAGGCGCTGAGCAGCGCGTCGCCGAGCCGCTCGATGGAGCCCGCCACCTGGCGGTCCATCGCGCAGATCGCCTCGTTCGTGCGCAGCACGGGGCGGCCGGCCCGCGCCAGGCTGTGGTACGGGTGGTCCCAGATCCAGCCGCCGGCGAACAGCGCGGACATGAACACCACAGCCGGCGCTCGGTCACCGGGCCGGTGCTCGGTGGTGAATTCCCTCATCAAGGCTCCAGTCACTCGGTCACAGCGTCGAGGCGTCGTCGGGGGTCCATCCGCAGCCGCAGGCCGAGCCGGCCGCCACGACCTGCGCGCAGCCGGGGCAGCGGGCGTAGTCGCGCACGGTGGCGGGATACCAGACGCTGGTGTGGACGCGGGTGCACAGCCCGCCCTTGAAGAAGCGGCGCATGGCCCGCTGGTGCGGCCGGGCGTGGACCGCGCGCAGCGACTCGGGCCTGTCGAAGGCGCTGAGCGTGAACTTGCGCCCGCCGACGTCGAACGTGGTCACGCCGAGGAAGCCGCGCGAGGCGCGCAGCGACTTGACTATCTCCACGCTGAGCAGGTCCACCTCGGCGGATTCGGCGTCGTCGCGGATCTCCAGCCAGGTCAGGACGAGCGCGCCGGGGCGCTCGGTGCGGCCGGTGGCGGCTCTGGCGCTCACGCCGAACTCGCGGGTCGCGTCGGCGGCGGGCACGAACCGCGCCGTGTAGCCGAGCGCCTCGGCGAGCGCGAGCCGGTCGAAGACACGTTGGACGTGCACGCCGCCGGCGCCGGCGGTCACCAGGTCGAGGCCGGAGACGGTGACGGCGCCGCCTGCCGCCGGCATGCCCAGGTACGCCTCGCGGTGATCGGCCGTCAGCCGCCAGGACACGGCGGCGGCGTCCCCGTCCCCCGTGACGCGGTCCACCTCGAAGCTCAGGTTCCTGAAGCGGGCCAGCGTGGTGGCGGCGTGCGCGGCCAGCGCCTCGCCGGCCAGCGGCCCCGCGCAGTCGGGGTCGGCGTAGGTGCCGGCGCAGGCCGCGACCGCCGCGGCGTCGCCGGCCTGCCACGCCTCCAGGTGCGCCTCGGCCGTCTTCCTGGCGTCCATCAGCCGCCCCCGTCTTCCGGCAACCGCCGCGTACGCACCGCCAGGGCCATCGCCCTGACATCGGTGTGGCTGATCGACACCCGGATCCACCCGGCACCGCCGTCGGGCGCCGCGGGCCCTTCGGGGCGGGGCGGGAGCGCCGCCAGGTCGCCGTGCAGGCGTACGGCGGGCGGGTGCCCGTCGAGGCAGGCCCTGCTCGCCCGGCAGGCCGTGGTGGGGAGCGGCAGGATCTCGACCTGGCCGAGGTGCTCGGGGGTCGGCGGCAGGCCGAGCAGGCGCAGGACGGCGCGCTTGGCGGCCAGCCGTCCGGCCCAGTGCTGCAGCGTGCGCCCGCCCGCCGACCTGAGCCGTTCGGCGCGCGTGTAGACGACCTCCAGCGGCATGTCGCCGACGAGCTCGCGGGGGCTGGTGAGCCCCGCGTGGCCGACGATCGCGCTGCCCCACCGTTTCACGCCGCCACCGCCTTCGCCAGCCGCCTGAGGGTCGCGGGGTCGGTCATGCTCAGGCAGCGCACCCCGGTGCGGCGGGCCAGCCCGGTGAGCACCTTGCTGTCGCCCACCTCGACGACGGACACCGGCGCGAGGGCCGTCTCCCGCATGCCGGCCGACGGGGTGGGCGCGATCGCCTCCATCGTGTGGGTCCAGCGGACGCGGCCCGTGAGCTGGGCGACCAGTGCGCGGCGCAGAACGGCGAGGTCCGTGGTGGGCTCGCCGGTGACGTTGGGGACGACGGGAACGCGGGGCTCGCGCATGAGGGCCGCCTCGACCGCCGCCGCCCAGGCGCGTTCGGCGCCGGCCATCAGCGGCGAGTGGAAGGCGTTGCCCACCCGCAAGGCAACGATCTGGTCGGCGTCGGCGGCGAGCTCCGCGAGCCGGTCGAGCGCGGGCGGCGAGCCCGACACCACCACGTGCCCTGGCGCGTTCTCCAGCCCCACCACGACGGGCTCCCCGGGCGCGGACGCGGCCTCGGCGAGCTGCTCGACCCGCTCCACCGGCAGGCCCATCACCGCCCGCATACCGCCGCGGACGTCCACTCCGGCCATGAGCCCGGCGCGCAGTTCCACCAGCCGGACCGTGCCGGCCAGGTCCAGCACGCCGGCCGCGTGCAGCGCGCTCAGTTCGCCCACGCTGTGCCCGGCCACGACGGCTGGCTCGTACCCCTCCTCGTCGAGGACGGCCAGCGCCGCCAGGTTGCAGGCCGTGACCGCGATCTGGGCGTGCTCGGTGGCGACCAGCCGGTCGAGCGGCCCCCTGGCGCACAGCGGCGAGATCGGCCGGGTGAGCATCGCGTCGACCTGCTCGAGGCGTCGCCTGGCCGCCGGGCTGCGACGCAGCCATGCGCCCATGCCGACACGGACCGTTCCCTGTCCGGGGAAGAGATAGCCCAGCATGTCGTCTCCCTTCGCCGACTAGAGCCGGCGCCTGGGGCGCCGCTCCTGGTGCGCGGGCCGTTCCGTGCCGAGGAAGCCGAGCAGCAGCTTGTTGACCTCGTCGGGGGCGTCCAGAGGGAGCCAGTGGCCGGCGTCCTCGATCCGCTCGTAGCGCCACGGGCCCTTGACGTACTTGCCGGAGGCGGCCATGCCCTCCTCCAGGAGCGCCTTGTCGCCCGCGCCCCAGATGCCGAGCGTCGGCGCGTACACCGGCGGGAACGGCCGGGCCGGGCGCAGCTCGGCCTCGGGCGAGCGGTTGGCCCTGTACCAGTTGAGCCCGGCGGTGAGCGCGCCGGGTCTGGCCAGGTCGCGCAGGTAGCGGTCGTGGTCGCCTTCGCGGCCCATGATCTCCTTGAACAGCCGCCAGCCGTTGCGCCGCAGCAGTTCCTCGCTCACTCCGGGGAACTGGTAGAAGAGCATGTACCAGGAGGCGGCCCGCTGCTCCAGTGAGGGCGTGGCGAAGACGCCGGGGTGGCCGACCGACATGACCACCAGGTGGTCGAGCCTGCGCGGCATCAGGAAGGCGTACATCCAGGCGATCGCCGCCCCCCAGTCGTGGCCGACCAGGTGCGGGCGTTTGACGCCGAGGTGGAGCGTGAGGGCCACGACGTCGTTGACGATGGTCTGCATGCCGTAGGCGGCGGCCTCCTGCGGCTTGCCGGAGTCGCCGAAGCCGCGCAGGTCGGGCGCGATGACCCGGAAACCGCCCTCGACGAGCGCCGGGATCTGATGACGCCACAGGTAGGAGGAGTCGGGGAAGCCGTGCAGCAGGATCACGGGCTCGCCCTCGCCCTCGTCCACGTAGGCGAGTTCCACGTCGTTGACGCGTACGGTTCTCTTCTCGGTCATGCCGTCTCCCTGAACAGCCGCTCAGCGAAGAACTCGCTGAAGCCGAACTCCGGTACGTCCTCCGGGGCGACCATGTTGAGCAGCCCGGTCACCTGCGCAGCGAAGTTGCGCGCCATGAGCTTGCGGACCCGGCGCCTGCGCTCGACGGCGGCGGGCCCGAACTCCACGTGCAGCCTGCTGATGATGGAGGCGCCGAAGTCCAGGCGCTCCAGGCGGAAGCCACGCTCCTCGACGTACGGCGCGAACGCCGCGGGCGACCAGTCGGAGGAGGCCAGCAGGATGTCGCAGACCGTGCGCGAGTCGCGCATGGCGCAGGACAGCCCGGTGCCGAGCACGGTGTCGGCGTTGCCGGCCTCGTCGCCGATCAGCACGACGCCCTCGGTCAGCGGCGGCCCCTCGGGAACGCTGGACACCGACGGCCACACCGACAGCGGGCCCGCGGGCGTCGCCTCGGTCACCGCCTTGCCCCGGTCCGGCAGGCACTCCAGCTCGAAGGCGGCCATGAACCGCTCGACGCCGCCAGGTCCCCTGTAGCGGTGCTTGTTGGCGGTGGGGAAGTTGAGGTAGAGGCGGGCCCGGCCGTAGCCCTGGGGGAAGACCATGAACATGACGTCGCCCTCGGTGCCCATGGCCTGCACGTCGGGCGGCCAGCCGGCCATGTCCTCGACCATCATGCCGCCGCCCCAGTGGTGCATGGAGTTGCGCATGGTGATGCCGACCTGGCGGCCGACCGTGCAGCCGCGGCCGGTGGCGCCGAGCACGAGGCGGGGCCGCAGCTCGAACGCGCCCTCCGGGGTCCGGTAGGTGACGACGGGCCGCTCACCGGGAACCACGACGATCTTGGAGGCGTTCATCACCAGGCGGGCGCCCGAGGCGGCGGCCTGCTCCGCCATCAGCGCGCACACGGCGTGGTGCGGGAAGGACATGGGGCCCCCGACGCCGGGGATGAACCTGGTCATGTCCACCGCCTCGACCTCGTCGTCCGTGACGGCTTCGTCCCAGGTCATCCACTCGCGGATCTCCCAGGCGCCGCCGGCCGAGAAACAGTCGTAGACGCCCAGGCGCTGCGCCTCCCTGATCCCCCATGGCGCGAGCCACTCTCCGCGGACCAGATCCTGGTAGGTGTCCTGCTTCTCCAGCAGCACCACGGAAAGCCCGCCGGCGGTCAGCTTGCAGGCGGCGGACGCGCCGGCGATGCCGCCGCCGACGATGACGACGTCGGGCGGCTCGGGTCGGGTCACTGCCCCCACCTCTCCCAGTAGGTGCGTTCCTTGGCTCGGTAACGGTCGGCCGGGCGGAAGCCGGTGCCCAGCGTGTAGGCGACGGGGATCATGCAGACCTGCGTGACCCCTGTGGGTATGCCGAGCAGGCGCCCGGTCTCGCGTTCGTGCGGCACGTGCAGGCACGTGATCGTGCTGCCGAGCCCCCTGCTGCGCAGGGCGAGCTGGAAGGACCAGATGGCGGGGAAGATGGAGCCGTAGAAGATGCTGGCCCGCGTCTCGCCGTGCTGGACGAGGTGGCCGGGGTCGTCGGCGATCTTGTCCGCCATCCGCGCCCGCCAGCGGGCGTTGATGGCGGCGATGTCCGGCGGCCTGCCCAACACGCAGGGGATGACCAGCACCGGCACCGCCGCGATCGTCTCGGTGAGCGCCTGCGCGGAGTCGTAGTTGCGGCGGGCCTGCGCGTCGTTGCGCCGCCGGCCCGCGTTGGTCCACATGTCGTTGCGGTGGAAGGCCCAGGACGAGCGGATCATCTCGGCGAGCTTCTCCTTGACGCCCGCCTCGGTGATCACCAGCCAGCGCCAGTTCTGGTGGTTGTTGGCGGTGGGCGCCTGGACGGCGACCTCCAGCGCCTGCTCCACGACCTCCCGGGGTACGGGCCGGTCCAGGTCCAGCCTGCGGCGCACGGACCGGGTGGTGGTCAGCAACCGGTCGGTCTCGGCCACGTCGAAGGGCATCTGGCTCACACCGCCTCCAGCAGGACGGCGCCGCGGACCGAGTCGTGTGCCGCGGTCAGCGCCAGCGCGCCGGCCACCGGCCCCGCGAGTTCGGGGCGGGTCACGTACGAGCCCGTGTCGCCGGCGAGCGGCGCGGTGAGCCCGGTCAGCGCGGGGGCGAGACCGTCGCGGACCGCGAGCGCGGCCAGGGCGATGTTCATCGCGCCGGTGGCCGCCTGGCAGTCGCCGATGAGCGCCGCCGAGGCGATGAGCAGCGCGCCCGGCATGCGGGCCAGGACCGCCGCCGCCTCCTCGCCGTCGCGGGGCAGCCCGGTGGCCGCGCCCACGACCAGGCCTGGCGCCGCTCCGGGCAGCGCGAGGCTGCGCGCCACCGGCTCGGCTCCCTCTCCTGCCGCGTGCCTGGTGCCTGCCACGCGGGCGTACGGCCTGCCGCCGCGCGCCGCGCAGTGGTCGGCGGACTCGACCACGAAGGCCACGGCCCCCGATCCGGTCACCGGCTCCACCGCCTCCGCCCCGTACGGCACCGGCCCGTCGTCCTCGAACGGCGCGGAAGCGCCGCCGGTGGCGGGCCTGGCGGGCGTCTCGTCGGCGGCGACGACCAGGACCACCTCGGCCTTGCCCGCGTCGATCATCTCCAGCGCGCAGTCCAGGGCGATGGACGCCGACGCCGCGCCGTTGCAGAGGGTCGTGGTGGGGCCACGCAGCCCGAGCGTCTGGCAGACCGCGCCGCCGGTGGCGTTCAGCACCACGTTGGAGAAACTCAGTACGGCCGGCTTGTTCGGGTTGAGCGCGATGCTGTCGTCGAAGCCGCCGGTGCTCTCGGCCGATCCTGCCCCTGTGGCGAAGACCAGCGCGACGTCGTCCAGCGCCTTGCGCGGCAGCTTGAGCTCGGCGTCCTCCCAGGCCAGGCGCGAAGCCGCGATCGCCAGGCGGGACAGGCGGTTCATGTGCCGCCACAGTGAGCGCGGCGCGAACGTCCGGCCTTCGAGCGACGGGGCCTGCCCCGCCGCGC
This sequence comes from Nonomuraea recticatena, assembly GCF_039533245.1. Classification (NCBI taxonomy): domain Bacteria; kingdom Bacillati; phylum Actinomycetota; class Actinomycetes; order Streptosporangiales; family Streptosporangiaceae; genus Nonomuraea; species Nonomuraea recticatena. The sequence goes on from NZ_BAAATE010000040.1 coordinate 28,455, forward strand.
GGGGGGCCGCGGCGATCGCCGCGGCCGTCTCGGCGATGCCGGTGCCGGCGCCGGTGACCGGCCCCAGCCCGCTGATCACCGCCTGCCTGCGCGGCGCGGGCTCGTACGGAACCGGGTCCCTGGGCCTGGCCAGCACGAGCGAGACGTTGTTGCCGCCGAAGGCGTAGTTGTTGGAGACCACGGTGTCGATGGGCATCGCCCTGGCCTGGTTCGGCACGTAGTCCAGGTCGGCCTGCGCGCCGTCGTCGAAGCCGATCGTGGGCGGCGCCACGCCGTGGCGCAGGGCCAGCACGCTGGCCACGGCCTCGACCGCACCGGCGGCGCCGAGGGTGTGGCCGACGAAGGACTTGATGCTGCTGGTGGGCACCCGGGCGGCCCGCTCGCCGAAGACCAGGCGCATGACCTTGGCCTCCATGGCGTCGTTGGCCGGGGTGCCGGTGCCGTGCCCGCTGACGTAGTGGACGTCGCCGGGGGTGAGCCCGGCTTCGGCCAGTGCGCGGCGCACGGCGCTGGCCCCGCCGCGCCCGGTGGGGTCCGGGGCGGTGGCGTGGTAGGCGTCGGCGGACAGCCCGTAGCCGGCGACCTCCGCCAGCGGCGTGACCCCTCTGGCGAGCGCCAGGTCCAGCGGCTCCAGCAGCAGGAACGCGGCGCCCTCGCCGAGGTTGAGCCCGTCGGAGCGGCTGTAGGGCCGGCACGGACCGGTGCTCAGCGCCTGCAGCCCGGCGAAGCCCGCGTAGGTGCCGAACAGCAGCGGGTCGACGCCGCCTGCCAGGACCGCGTCGGCCTCGCCGGTGAGGATCTTGTCCCTGGCCAGGCCGACCGCGTTGCCGCCGGCGGCGCAGGCGGTCGAGACGAGGATCCGCGGCCCGCGCAGGCCGAGCCGCTCCGCGACCACGTCGGCGGTGTGGTGCATGGGCTGGTAGCGCCCGGCGGGCCCTGGGGTCGCCTGGCACTTGCCGAGGATGATGCCGAACCGGTCGGGGGCGGGGGCCGCCCGTGCCGGCCCTGCCTGCTCGACCGCCTGGCGGGCGGCGACGAGCGCGAGCCGCGCGGTGCGGTCCCCTGCCTGCTCGCCTGCGGGCAGCTGGGCGTCGATCCACTCGTCGGGCACCTGACCCGCGTGCCTGGCCGTGAACACGGCGAACGCCTCGTCCTCGATCGGGGCGAGCCCGCCCCTGGCCGTGGTGAGCCGCGTCCAGAACTCCACGGGGTTCCTGCCGGCCGCGCAGATGATGCCCAGGCCGGTGACGACGACGGGCCGCAGCGCCATGCTCTGCCTCCTTCTCAGCGTGACCTGCCGATCAGATGATCGGGATGCTCCAGCTCTTGGGCACGATGTACGGGCTGGTCAGCGTGGTGACGCCGACGCCGCCGACGGTCAGGCCGAGGCCTGCCGCCGCCAGTTCGGGGTCCACGCGGGCCAGGCCGAGGGTGGCGCCGAGGCCGGCGCTCTGCACGGCGTAGACGACCTCGCCCACGTCCTGGCCGCCGGCGAGCACGCGGGTGCCAGGCGCAGGGACGCCCTCGCAGCCGGTGAAGCCGACCGTGCGCCGCCCGCCTCCGGTCTCGAAGGCCTCCAGCACGGCGGCGCGGCCGACGAAGTCGTCCTTGGTGATGTCGACCAGCCAGTTGGCGCCGATCTCGATCACCGAGGCGCCCGGGGTGGCCTCGTGGCGTGGGATCGGCTGACGCACCTCCAGCATCGCCAGCTCCAGCGCCTCCTGCCCCGCGGCCTGCGCGTGCTCCAGCGCGCCCGCCCACAGGCCGGGCGCGGCCTGCCTGGGGACGATCATCTGGTAGCCGTACTCACCGGTGTAGCCGGTCCTGGCGAAGACGATGTCCACGCCGTTCCAGGTGGTGTCCACCACGGACTCGAACGGCAGCGAGGCGAGTTCGCCGTCGATCAGCCGGCCGACCACGCCCCACGCGTACGGGCCCTCCAGTCCGATGACCGTCAGGTCGGCGGAGCGGTCGGCGATCTCGGCGCCCTCCTCGGCGTGCGCCAGCAGATGGTCCAGCAGGCGGGCGCCGGCGCCGCAGGAGCTCTCCAGGAGCAGCCCCTCCTCCCGGCCGAAGGCGACGACCTGGTCCACGACCTGGCCGGACTCGTCCAGGACGAGGCTCATCATGCAGCGGTCGGAGGTGAGGTACTCCACGTCGCGGGCCAGCACCCGCTGGGCGAAGTCCACGGCGGCGGGGCCGGTGATCTCGATGAGCCGGTGCCCACTGAGGTCGAGCACGGCCGCGCGCTCCCTGAGCACCTGGTACTCCTGCGAGAAGGAGGAGAAGCGCAGCGGGACGGTGGCGTCGCCCACGTCGCCGTAGACGGTGTCCTCCGGATGCAGGGACGCGAGGACGCTAGCCATGGTTCACACCTTTCGCACAGAACGTTGGGTCGCCGGATCGGCGATCGTGAGGTTTCCTTCGGCGGCGACCTGGCCGTCCACCCGGGCCGAGACCCGGTACTCGGCGAACCCCGAGCCGCCACCGGTCTGCTCGGCCGTCAGCACGAGCTGGTCGCCGGGCACGACCGGGCGGCGGAAGCGCATCGACCTCACGCCCGCCAGGTAGCTGATCTCGCTGGCGCCCGCCAGGGCGAAGACCACGCCGGCGAGCTGGGCCATGGCCTCGACCACGACGACCCCGGGCAGCACCGCCTGGCCGGGGAAGTGTCCCTGGAACCACAGCTCGGTGCCGGTGACGTTCTTGGTCGCCGTTCCCTTGACGCCGGGCACCACCTTGACGACCCGGTCGAGCAGCAGCATCGGCCAGCGGTGCGGCAGGACGGCGCGGACCTGGTCGTGGGTCAGCCCGGAGACGGGCGGCGCCTGCTGTGCCACCGTCATGCCGGCGCCCTCAGCGTGGGGTCGACCTCGTCGGCCAGTCGCGACACCGAACCGAACACCGCCATGTCGCTGTCGTAGAGCGCGACGCCGAACTCGGCCTCGATGGCGACGTAGAGCTCCAGCACGTCGAGGCTGTCCAGCTCGAGGCCGCGGCCGAACAGCGGCTGGTCGTCGGTGATCCAGCCGGGCTCGATCTCCAGATCGAGCCGCGACACGATCATCTTCTTGATCTGGCTGCAGGTCTGCTGCCGCTGGGCGGCCTTCGCCCGCAGTTCGTCGATGGTCATGGATTCTCCTTGTGCGCCAGGCTGATGGTCGGGGCCGGTCACTGGAGGCCACCGCCGTGCGCGACGACCACCGAGCCGGACATGTACGAGGCCTTGTCCGAGGCGAGGAAGCTGACGATGGAGGCGATCTCCTCCGGCCGGCCCATCCGGCCCAGGCGGATGCGCGACTCGTAGCGCTTCTTGATGTCGGCGGGCACCTTGCGGGTCATGTCGGTGGCGACGAAGCCGGGGGCGACCACGTTGGCCCGCACCCCGTGCGGGGCCGCCTCGTTCGACAGCGCGTGGGTGAAGGCGATGATCGCGCCCTTGGACGCCACGTAGTTGGTCTGGCCGGGAAAGCCGCCGTCGAGCCCGCTGGAGGAGGAGATGGTCACGATCGACCCGCTCCGCTGGTGCTGCATCACCTTCAGCGCCTCCCGGCAGGCGAGGAAGGTGCCGACGAGGTTGGTGTCCACGGGGGCGCGGAACTGCTCCAGGCTCATCGCGATGAGGTAGCGGTCCCTGGTGACGCCGGCGCTGGTCACCAGCACGTCGAGCCGCCCGTGCTCGGCCCGCACCGTGCGGAAGAGGCGCTTGACCGCCTCCTCGTCGGTGACGTCGGCCTGCACGGCGCTCGCGCTGCCGCCCTCCTGCGCGATCTGGTCGGCCACTTCCTTGGCGTCGCGCTCGGACTGGGCGTAGTTGACGATGACGTGGGCGCCCTCCCTGGCCAGGTCGAGCGCGACGGCCCGGCCGATCCCGCGGGACCCGCCCGTCACCACGGCCACAGAGCCGGGGGCAAAGAGCATCATCTCTCCAGGAATTCGATAATCACCGCATCGATCAATCTGGATCTTTACGCATAAGCTACTAAGCCGCGATATCACGCCTGCATCACCCAGATATCTCGGCATTGACCTGAATATTCGCGATATATGACTCTTGGCCCATGAATGAGCTCGATGTAGAAGTTCTGGTCGTCGGAGGCGGGCCTGTCGGGCTCTGCGCCGCCATTGAGCTCGCCCGCCACGGAATATCGGTGCTGCTGGTGGAAAGGCGTGCGGACACGTCGATTTTCCCGAAGGCGCGTTTGATCACCACCAGGACGATGGAGCTGCTGCGCGGCTGGGGCGTCCAGGAGGAGGTGGAGCGCGCAGGCATGCCCAGGGAGGAGTACCTCGCGGTGGGCGTCGGCAGCTCCCTGACCGCCGCCGACTTTCTCAGGTCCGCCGCGGAGCTGGACCGGGACGCGCCACAGAGCCCCACCTACACCTTCCTGTGCGCGCAGGACCGCCTGGAGGTGATCCTCCGGCGGCTGGCCGAGTCCCGGCCTGAGACCGAGGTGTGGTTCGGCGCCACCATGACCGGCATGCGCCCCACCGCCGGCGGCGTGACGGCGACCGTGAACCGCGCGGACGGCGAGACGCTGGTGCGCTGCCGCTATCTGGTGGCCGCCGACGGCAGCCGCAGCGGCGTGCGCGAGGGCCTCGGCATCGCGGCCGAGGGTCCGCCGCCGCTCGGCCACATGATCAGCATCATGTTCGAGGCGGACCTCGGCTTCCTGCCACCCGACCGGCGGGCCGCGCTGTCCTTCCTGCGCGACCCGCCCTGTGCCGTGGAGGCGGTCGACCACGAGCGCCGCTGGATGGTGCAGACCGGCTACGAGCCGGAGCTCGGCGGCAGCCCTGCGGACTTCACCGAGGAGGCCTGCCTGGCGGCCGTGCGCGCCGCCGTGGGTGTGCCCGGCCTGCCCGTCACCATCCTCGGCGTGATGCCGTGGCTGCAGCAGGCCATGGTGGCCGCCGCCTTCAGGGCAGGCCCGGTCTTCCTGGCGGGCGACGCCGCGCACGTGGCGACGCCGCAGGGCGGGTTCGGCATGAACTGCGGCATCCAGGACGCCCACAACCTGGCCTGGAAGCTGGCCGCCGTGCTGCGCGGCACGGCGGGCGAGGAGCTGCTGGACACCTACGAGGCGGAGCGCCGGCCCGTCGCCGCCCGCACGGTGGACGAGAGCCTGAACAACGCGCTGATCACCTTCGACATGATGGAGGGCAGGCTGTCGATGCGGGAGGCGATCGAGCGGCAGGCAGGGCGGCGCAGCTGCGAGGGGCTGGTGCTGGGGTTCGGCTACGACTCCCGCGCCGTGGTGTCCGACGGCACCGCGCCCCCCGCGCCCGCCGACCCCTACCGGACGTACGTCCCCACCGCCCGGCCCGGGCATCGGGCCCCGCACGTGTGGCTCCATGGCCCCGACGGGCGTGTCTCCACCCTGGACCTGCTCGGCCCGCGTTTCACGCTGCTCGCTGCCGCCGGCGCCGGCTGGCCGCAGCAGGCCGCGGAGGCGGCCCGCCGCACCGGTGTCCCGCTCACCGCCGTGGAGATCGCCGCCGAGGAGATCTCCGCCGAGGACCCGCCCACGCTTGGAGAGCCCTCCCCGCACGTCCCAGGGGACCCGTTCACCGTCGCGGTCCGCCGTCCCTCCGGCCCGCTCCTCTCGCCTACCTGGGCCAAGGAGTACGGGCTCGGTCCTGAGGGCGCGGTCCTCATCCGTCCTGACGGTCACGTCGCCTGGCGCTCCCCGGACGGCCCCGCCTCGGCGCTGGCGCTCACGAAGGCCGTCGACCAGGTGCTGTCCAGGCGCTGACACGGCGGACCGGGCGGCGGGCCCCCGGCCAGGAACGCCCGCTGCGGTGTCAGGCGGCGGGCTGACCCGCGCGGGAGTGCAGGCGGGCGGCGCCGAGCCGCAGCGAGAGCGGGTTGCCGCGGGAGGTGACCACGAGGTCGGCCACCGCCTGGGGGCCGAGTGCCCCGCCGACCAGCAGGTCCGCCAGGTGTCTGGCCGCGTCGTCGGCCAGGGGCTGCAGGAACGCCCGGTTGGCCCCCTGCCTGGCCACCAGGTCGTCGAGCGGGTTCCGGCTGGTGACGATGACGCGGCAGTCCGGCCCTCCCGGCAGCAGCGGCAGCACCTGGTCGCTGTCCTCAGCGCCGTCCAGCACGACCAGCAGCCGGGTGCGCGCCGTGCAACTCCGGTAGAGGGCGAGCTTCTCGGCGGGGTCGGCCGGTGTCTCCTGCACACCGAGCGCGCGCAGGAACCGGTCCATCACCGCCGCGGGCCCGGTGGCGCTCATGTCGGCGTAGAGCTGCCCGTCGGGGAAACGGTCCGCCTGGCGGTGCGCCCAGTGCACCGCCAGCGTGGTCTTGCCGACGCCCGCCGCCCCGCACAGCACCATGGCGCCCGGCGCCCTGGCGGAGCCCAGGATGGTGTCGAGCGTGGCCAGCTCCCTGTCGCGGCCCACGAACGGCAGGACCTGCGGCGGAAGCTGGGAGGGCACGGGCCGGGCGGCGGCCGGACGTGGGGCGGGCGGGCGCATGAGCGCCGACTCGTCCCGCAGGATCTGCTCGTGCAGCCGCCGCAGGGCAGGGCCGGGTTCGAGGCCGATCTGCTCCAGAAGGTAGCGGCGGGTCTCCTGGTAGGTCCGCAGCGCGTCGGCGCGGCGGCCCGCTCGGTACTGCGCCAGCATGAGCTGCGCCCGCACCCGCTCCCTGAAGGGCGACTCGGCCACGAGGGCGAGCAGCTCGGGGATCACCTGGTGGTGGCGGCCGAGCTCGATCTCCAGCTCCAGGCAGGTCTCCAGGGCCTCAAGCCGTGACTCGGCCATCCGCGCCGCGTCGAAGCGCAGCCCGCGGATGTCCTCGAACGGCTGGCCGCGCCAGAGCGCGAGCGCGTCGCGCAGCAGGAGGACGGCGTCCTCCCGCTCGCCGGCGGCGGCCTGGCCGCGCGAGCGCGCCACCAGCTCCCTGAACCGGAGCCAGTCGATGCTGGCAGGAGAGGCGCGCAGCAGGTAGCCGGGGCTGGAGGTCTCGATCAGGCCCGCGCCGAGCGTGCGGCGCAGCCGTGACACGCAGATGGCCACCTGCCGCCAGGCGCTCCGGGGCGCCGAGCCCGCCCACACCGCTTCGACCAGCCGTTCCACGCTCATCACCCGGTTGGCGTTGAGCAGCAGGCTGGCCAGGATGACCAGCTCCCTGTTGGCGCTCATGGCCAGCTCGGCACCGTCCTTGACCACGGTGAGCGGGCCCAGCACATGGAACTCGAAGGCGGGCGCCCGCCCGGGCGCGACCCGCTCCATCAGGCGGCCAGACGGCGTTCGAGCACGTCGGCGGCGCGGACCGTGCCGCCCGCCGACTCGATCTCGCGCCGCATCTCGCCCGCGGCCCGCCGTACGCGCTCGTCGGAGGCGACGGCGAGCACCGCCTCCACCAGGCGATCGGGGGTGAGCCCCGCGGGGTCGAGCGCCCGGCCGAGCGCGAGCTCCTCGATGCGGCGGGCGTTGAGCCTGTCGATGGCGGTGGCGGGAAGCACGACCGCGGGACAGCCCCAGTAGAGCGCCTCCATGGCGGTGCCCATGCCACCGTGGGTGACCGCCACCGACGCGTGGCGCAGCACGCTCAGGTGCGACACCCACCGGCGGGCCTCGACGGTGGGCGGCAGCGGGCCGAGGTCGGCAGGGTCCATGCCGTCGCCGAGCGTCACCACGGCCCGCCACGGCAGCTCGGCGAAGGCCTGCACGCAGGTACGGACCAGATCGGGGCGGCTGGTGAGCACGGTGCCGAAGGACAGCAGCGCGATCGGCAGCCCGTCTCCCGGCGGCTCCCACCCGGTGAGGAAGCGGCGCTCCCCCAGGCAGGGGCCGACGAAGGCGAACCGCTCGTCGAAGGTGTCCCCGGCGAACTGGAAGGCGCGCGGCAGGGCGACCAGGTTGGAGTCCTGCACCTCCCACCAGAGCTCGGCGGGGTCGGCGCTCACTCCGTGGGCCTCGGCCAGCTCCCGGGTCCTGGCGAGCATGCCGTCCACCCAGCCAGGCAGCTCGGGGGACTCGCCGCCCTCCTCGGCGTAGACCGCGGACAGGAAGGAGAAGTGGGCGTTGGCGGCGAAGACCGGGATGAGCTGCGTGGCGGGCAGCCCCCACTTCCTCGCCAGGACGCGCCCGGCGTGCAGGACGGAGACGTCGTAGACGATCACGTCCGGCCGGTGCTCGGGGCCGGCCGCGGCGAGCATCGCCGCGCTCTCGTCGAGAAAGAGCGAGAGCAGGCCGAGCGGATCGTCCTCCAGCTTCCGCAGGTCCACGTGCTGGTAGATCGAGTCGTACGGGAGCACGGTGGCGCCGGCTCCCGTCACCAGCCCGGCCATCGCGGGCGAGGTGAGGTAGGTGACCTGATTTCCCCTGCGGACCAGTTCAGCGACCACGGCGAGACTGGGAATGACGTGACCGTGGTCGGGCTGGCACATGAAAAGAAAACGCCCCGTCATGTGGAGCCTCCCGGCAATTTTTTCGCATTACGTGCGGTGCCCAATCTAGGGACGGCGGCGAGAAACGGTCACCCCTACCGTGCCCCTCATATTCGCCCCCTCCTTTAGGGGTTCCCCCGCTCCCGGTCGGGGTGTTTATCCTGGGGCCGCCGGAGCCCGAGGAGGACGAATGGCCACGCGCGTATGGGATTATCTGCCCGAATACGAATCCGAACGAGCCGACATCCTGGACGCCGTCGAGACCGTGTTCCGCTCCGGACGGCTCGTCCTGGGCGAGAGCGTCCGCTCCTTCGAGGAGGAGTTCGCCGCCTACCACGGCGTACGCCACTGCGTCGGCGTCGACAACGGAACCAACGCCGTCAAGCTGGGCCTGCAGGCGCTGGGCGTCGGCCGGGGCGACGAGGTGATCACGGTCTCCAACACGGCCGCGCCGACGGTGGTGGCCATCGACGCCGTGGGCGCCACCCCGGTCTTCACCGACGTACGCGCGGACACCTACCTGATGGACGTGGAGCGGGTGGAGGCGGCGATCACGCCGCGCACCCGCTGCCTGCTGCCGGTCCACCTGTACGGGCAGTGCGTGGACATGGCGCCGCTGGAGCGGCTGGCCGCCGCGCACGGGTTGGTGATCCTGGAGGACTGCGCGCAGGCCCACGGCGCCCGCCACCACGGCAGGACGGCAGGCTCGATGGGCCACGCCGCCGCCTTCTCCTTCTACCCGACGAAGGTGCTGGGGGCATACGGCGACGGGGGCGCGACGATCACTTCCGACGGGGACGTGGAGCGCGCGCTGCGGCGGCTGCGCTATTACGGGATGGAACAGACGTACTACGTGGTCCAGACCCCCGGCCACAACGCGCGGCTGGACGAGGTGCAGGCGGAGATCCTGCGCCGCAAGCTGAGCAGGCTCGACCGCTACATCGCCGGCCGCAGGGCGGTGGCCGCCCGCTACGCCGAGGGCCTGGCCGGCACCGACCTGGTGCTGCCGGAGACCGCCGCGGGCAACGAGCACGTCTACTACCTGTACGTGGTGCGCCACCCGCGCCGGGACGAGATCATCCAGGCGCTGCGCGCCTTCGACATCCATCTCAACGTCAGCTATCCGTGGCCGGTGCACACCATGTCGGGCTTCGCCCATCTGGGATACGCGCAGGGCAGCCTGCCGGTGACCGAGGCGCTGGCCGGGGAGATCTTCTCCCTGCCGATGTACCCGTCGCTGCCGGTGGAGTCGCAGGAGCGGATCATCACCGCGCTGCTGAAGGTGCTGTAGCGGGCGCGTAGCTCGGGAGCAGCCCGCGCGCCGCCGCCTCCGCCAGGGTGGGCGCGGCGGCGTCGCGCTCCGACAGCGCCGGCGACATGCCGCCCGGCAGCGGCAGCCCGAGGTCCTCGTCGAGGACCGACAGGGTGAGGTCGTCCTCCTTGCGGTATTCGGAGGACAGCAGGTAACACATCACGGTGTCGTCCTCGAGCGCGGCGAACGCGTGGCCGGCGCCCGGCGGGAGGTAGACCGCGCGGCCGTTGCCCGCCGTCAGCTCCACAGCCTCCCAGCGGCCGAACGTCGGCGAGCCCATCCGCAGGTCGACGACCATGTCGAGGCCCCGGCCTCCGGCGCAGAAGACGTACTTGGCGGTGCCGGGCGGGACCAGGGTGTAGTGCACGCCGCGCACCACCCCGCGCCGGGAGACGTTCCGGCTGGCCTGCGCGACGGGGAAGAGCGGACGCCCCACCGCGGCGGCGAACACGCTCTCCTGGTAGGGCGAGGCGAAGCTGCCGCGCCGGTCGGGGTGGACCTCGGGGTCGAACACGAAGGCGCCGGCCACGGCCAGCTCGCGGTGTTCCACCTGCTCAGCCCCGCACCAGGTGGACGTCGGGGACGTACAGGATCCACGTGCCTCCCGCGTCGCGGAACGCCGTCTCCTTGGCCATGATCTCCTCTGCGTGGTTCCACGCGAACAGCAGCGCGTAGTCCGGGTACGGGGCCGCGAACGCCTCGGGGCCGCGGACCGGGATGTGCGAGCCGGGCGTGAGCCTGCCCTGCTTGGCCGGGGTGGTGTCGCAGATGTGCGAGACGAGGCCGGGGCCGATGCCGCAGTAGTTGAGCACTGTGGCGCTCTTGGCCGTCGCGCCGTAGCCGTACACCGTGGCCCCTCGCGCGCGCAGGCCGGTGAGCAGGTCCACGAGGCTGTCGCGGATGCCCGCCACGCGGCCGGCGAAGTCCCGCAGCGTCTGCGGGCCGGTCAGGGCGCCGGCCTCCTCGGCGGCCAGGAGCTCGGCCACCGCCGGGCTCGGCGTCCTGGCGCCGCGCCTGGCCAGCGTGTAGCGGACCTCTCCGCCGTGCACGGGCAGCCGCTCCACGTCCACCAGGTCGAACCCGTGGCGGCGGGCCAGCTCCCGCACGGAGGTGGCGGAGAAGAGGTAGAAGTGCTCGTCGTAGATCTGGTCGAAGGAGGCGCGGTCCAGGATGTCGCCCAGGTAGGGGTCCTCGAAGACGAAGACGCCGCCCGGCCGCAGCAGTGTGGCGACGCCCTTCATGATCGAGTCCAGATAGGGGATGTGGCACAGGGTGTTGGCGGCGTAGACGACGTCGGCGGGTCCGTCGAAGGCCAGGATGCTCGCCGCGGTGGCGGCCTCGAAGAAGTCCTTGCGCACTCGCACGCCCCGGGCCGCGGCCAGGTCGGCCACCCCGCCCGACGGCTCGACGCCGAGATGCCTGACGCCGGCGGCGGCGATCGTCGCCAGCATGGTGCCGTCGTTGCACCCCAGCTCGACGACGAACGGGTCGGGCCCGGCCAGTTCGGTGGCGAGCAGCCGCCCGGCCAGCGAGCGGAAGTGCTCACGCATCACCGCCGAGCCTGACGACAGGTACGGGTATCCCTCGTGGAACATGCGCTCCCTGGGCACTTCCTGCAGGAGCTGCACCATCGCGCAGCTCTCGCACACCCCCACGGCCAGATCGAAGAAGAACTCCTCGCCCGTGTCGCCGGGCAGGACGAAGGCGTCGGAGACCGGCTGACGGCCGAAGTCGGCGAAACGGTGGAGACGGCCCGAACAGATCCGGCACGCCATGCGATCCTCCTCAGCTAGTGGCCCTGCGGTACCTCACCCAGACGTCGCCGGTCTGGACGTAGCCGGTGAGCCGCACGGTGACGCCGTCGGGCGCGAGCGGGACCGGCGGGCGGTTGTACACGGCGCCCATCCACCGCCGGACGACCTCCTCGTCGCGGACCACCCAGCCGCGCGGCACCACCACGACGATGTCGCCGAACCAGGAGGTGATCTCGATGTCGAGCAGGACCTCCCGATGCGGGCAGTCGGCCGAGGTGAAGTCGATCCGCACCTTGCCCCACCGGCCTGCCTTGGCGCTCAGGTACGGGGGCACACTCCAGCGGCCCACCTGGCCGACCCTGCCGCTGGTGGTGTGCAGCAGCAGCGTGTCGCCGCCCACCGGGACGGGCAGCGGCGCGGCGCGCGTGGGCGCGGACAGCGCTCCTGGCCCCGGCAGGTCGGCCACGACCTCGTCCAGCTCGCCCAGCGTGCGGGCCGAGTAGGTGCGGTCGACGCGCTCGTTGAACTCCTCCAGGGTGATGCGCCCCTCGCCGACGGCCACGCGGAGCACCTCGGCGACCCTGTCGCGGTCGTGGTCACTGGCCCGCACTTCCCGGTGATCGGTCATGGCGTCCACCCTAGAAGAGTAGGAATGCCGCGGCCCAGAGCAGAACCCCTATCCTCCCGGCCCGCGCGGGACAGGGGTCGGGCGCGGGAGCAGGGGTTGAGCGGCCGCGGCGGCCCGTGGCAGCGTCGCCGGTGACGGACCGCGCGGTAAGGAGCTTGCCATCACCGACGTACAGGAGTGGCTGCGCGAGATGGCCGGGCACACGTTCATGAGCGTGACCCGGCTGCCCCTGGAGGAGCTGGCCGGCTGGCACGAGGACCCGGAGACGGGCAACATCCACCACCGAAGCGGCCGGTTCTTCACAGTCGAGGGTCTCGACGTGCGCCGGCCGGGGTGGGCGGTGGAGGCCTGGACCCAGCCGATCATCAACCAGCCCGAGGCGGGCATCCTCGGCATCCTGCTCAAGCGCGTCGGCGGCGTGCCGCACCTGCTGATGCAGGCCAAGAACGAGCCTGGCAACGTCGACGGGCCGCAGCTCTCCCCCACCGTGCAGGCGACCAGGAGCAACTACACGGGGGTGCACAGGGGCCGGCAGGTGCCGTACCTGGACTTCTTCAGGGAGCCGCGCGGGCGGGTGCTGGCCGACGTGCGCCAGTCGGAGCAGGGCGCCTGGTTCTATCGCAAGCGCAACCGCAACATGGTCGTGGAGGTCGGCGAGGAGGTGGCGGCGGCCGAGGGGTTCCGGTGGCTGCCGCTGCGCCAGGTGCGGGACCTGCTGTCGGTGGACGATCTGGTCAACATGGACGCCCGCACGGTGCTGGCGTGCCTGCCGCTTCAGGACGGGGCGGTGGGCGGCGACGAGTTCGGCGCCATGCTGGCGCGCTCGCGCGACCCGCGCGCGGACGCCGCGCACGGCGTGCACGAGATCCTGAGCTGGCTCAGCGGCGTCCGCTCCACGGTCGACATCCAGGCCAGGCCGCTGCCGCTCAACCGGCTGCGCCGCTGGCACCGCTCCGGCGGCCGGATCTCTCACGAGAGCGGCAGGTTCTTCGACGTCGTCGGTGTGCGGGTGGAGGCGCACGGCCGCGAGGTGAACCGGTGGACGCAGCCGATGATCGAGCCGGTGGGCACAGGGCTCGTCGCCTTCCTGGTCAGGCCGATCCGCGGGGTGCTGCACGCTATGGTGCACGCCCGCGTCGAGCCCGGCTACACCGACGTGGTGGAGCTGGCCCCGACCGTGCAGTGCACGCCGGGCAACTACGACCACCTGCCGGCGCCGGCTCGGCCGCCGCTGCTGGCGCAGGTGCTGGACGCCCCGCCGGAGCGGATTCGCTTCGACACCGTCCTGTCGGAGGAGGGCGGCCGCTTCTACCACGCGCGCAACCGCTACCTCGTCGTCGAGACGGACGAGGATCCGCTGCCCGGCCATCCGGCCTTCCGCTGGCTCGCCCTGCACCAGCTCGACGCGCTGCTGCGGCACAGCTACTACCTGAACGTGCAGGCGCGAAGCCTCAACGCCTGCCTGCACAGCCTGGCGGGCGCGCTCGACCGGCCCGTCAGCGGAGGTGTTCGATGACCTTCCCGAAGTCCTCCATGGCGGAGTCCATCACGGTGAAGTACGTGAACCCGTACCGTTCCCGATCCCTGCGGATCTGTTCGGCGATCTGCGCCGGGGTGCCCGCGAAGATCGTCGGCACCTCCAGGAGCTGCTCCGTGGTGAGGTCAGGGGCGTAGCGGCGCAGGCTCCGCACGCCCGCACGGCGGTCGCGTGTCAGGACGGTGGCCTTGGACAGCACGTTGAGCTCCGGCTGCGAGGACCGTGCGCCCGCCGCCGCGCGCACGTGCGCGACGCGCCCGAGCAGCGTGCCCGCGTCGACGAGCGCGGTCCTGCCGTACTCGGGGCGGAACGGCGCGCCGGTGAAGCTGACGATCTCGGCGTTGCGGGCGGCGAGGCTCAGCACCCGGTCGCCGTGCCCGCCGATCATGAGGGGTGGCCGCTTGCGCTCCAGGAGGCGGTCGAGCTCGGCGACGAGCCTTTCCAGCGTGCGGGTACGGGTTCCCGCGCCGAAGGGCAGTCCTGCCGCCTCGAACTCGGCCCGCACGTAGCCGGTGCCGAGCCCCAGCTCCAGGCGTCCGTCCATGAGCCGGTTGAGGGTGACGACGTCCCTGGCGAGCAGGGCAGGCCGGTGGAAGGCGGCGTTGAGCACGTAGGTGCCGATCAGCGCCCGCTCGGTGACCTCCGCGGCCAGCAGCGCGGTGGGGAACGGCGCGAGCAGGTTCAGGTGGTCGGGCACGGCGATCACGTCGTAGCCGAGCGCCTCGGCGCGCCGGCACCTGGCTGCCCACTCGTTCCTGGAGCAGTCCTCGGCGATGAGCACGACCCCGAATCTGGTCATCTGAGGTTTCCTTCCGGCCGGCGGGCGGGCGGGACGGCGTGCGGGGCCGCCACCGCGGCGACAGCGGTGACGATCAGGCCCGCGCCGGTTCGCCACCGGCCGCTGAAGCCGGTCAGCGGCCTGCCCATCCAGCGCGGCCCCGGCACGAGCAGTTCGGCCCTGAACGTGCCGCGCTCAGGGTCGAGGCTGACCACCGCGTCCTGGAAGTCGAGCCAGCGCCCGGCCAGCGGGAACCACGCCTTGTAGACCGACTCCTTGGCGCTGAACAGGAGCCGGTCCCAACTCGTGCGGGGATACAGGGCGGCCAGCCCGAGCAGCATCTCGCGCTCGCGGGGAAGGGAGACGACCTCCAGCACTCCGGGGGGCAGCGGGGCGTCGGGCTCGGCGTCGATCCCGACGGCGCCCGGCTGCACGCTGACGGCGGCGGCGCGGTAGCCGGCGCAGTGGGTGATGCTGCCGATGACGCCCGGGGGCCAGAGCGGCTCGCCGTAAGGGCCGCTCAGGATCGGGACGGGGCCGACGCCGAGCCGGCGCATGGCCCGGTGGGCGCAGTCGCGGGCGGTGGTGAACTCCGCGCGCCGCTTGCCGGCCACCAGGCGCACCAGCGCGGCCTCCTCGGGGAAGAGGACGACGTCGGACGGGTCGGTGAAGGTGTCGAAAGCCTTGACCGTCACGGGCAGGATCTCCTCGATCACCTGAACCTCCTCGCACCCCGCATAACCGGCACATTAGCCACCGTCCACGACCCCCGAAAGGAAGCGCAATCATCTTTATGGGTGTCATCGGTATTTCAGGGGTACGGATAGGGGTTCCGGCGTGGCCGCGTACACGGGTGGTCCCCTATCATGCGCAGGGGGCCGCCGGGGTTAACGACCGAATCCCGTTAATTGTGAAGTGGGGGCTTGCCATGGGATTTGGCGCTCCTTTTCACTGGAGAGGCGCACCGGAAATCGGCGGAATGAAAGGGGATTCGTGCGGTACACGAGGCTCGGCCCGTCGGGGCCGGTTATCTCCAGCGTCGGGCTCGGGTCGCTCGCCCTGACGGGCGTCTACGGCCATACCGGAGCCGCCGACGCAGACCGGCTGATCCGATCGGCGCTCGACGCCGGTGTGACCCTGCTCGACACGGCCGGCTTCTACGCCGGGGGCCAGGTGGAGAGCCTGATCGGCAGGGCCGTCGCCGGGCGCGAGGAGGTGGTGGTGACCACGCGCGGCGGGGTGCGCCGCCACGGCCCACGGGGGACGGAGGAGTTCGACGGGCGGCCCGGCTCGCTGGACCGGGACTGCGACGCCTCACTCCGGCGCCTGCGCACCGGCCGCATCGACCTGTTCTATCTCGACTGCCAGGACGAGCGCCTGGCCGTCGAGCCGAGCGTGGCGCGCCTGTCGGAGCTGGTGGCGGCAGGGAAGATCGGCCACCTGGGGCTGACCGGCGGCACGCCTCAGCAGGTGCGCAGGGCGCACGCCGTGCACCCGATCACGGCGCTCGCCGTGGAGTACTCCCTGTGGGTGCACAGGCCCGCGCCCGGCGTGCCGGCCACGGTGCGCGAGCTGGGCATCGCCGTGGTCGCCGCGCGCCCGCTGGGCCGGGGGTTCCTCACCGGCCGGATGGGGCCGCACCCCGGCTTCGAGCCCGGCGACTGGCGGCACGCCGATCCCCGTTTCGGTCCGGCGGAGCGGAACTCGGGCGCGCCCCGGCTGAAGGCGCTGGAGGCCATGGCCGCACGGCTCGACGTGGGCGCGGGGCGGCTCGCGCTGAGCTGGCTCCTGGCCCAGGACGACGGCGTCGTGCCGGTCCCCAGCACGCGTGACCCGATCCACCTGGAGATGAACCTCGCCGCCTCCTCGGTCGAGCTGCCGGCCGAGACACGCGAGGCGCTGTCCGAGCTCTTCCCCGCCTGCCCCGCGGGTCAGTCCTCGCCGCCCCTGCTCTGAGGCGGGATCAGCGAGGCGGCCAGAGCCTTGTTGACGGCGTCGATCCTGGAGGCGGCGTTGAGCTTGACGAAGATGTTGCGCATGTGGCGCTTGACCGTCGCCTCCGCCAGCCCGAGGCGTCGAGCGATCTGGTTGTTGCTCAGCGCCTGCGCCGCCAGCTGCAGCACCTCCAGCTCCTTTTCCGACAGCACCCCCGCCGAGGGCGCCTCCACCCGGGCCAGGCTGCTGCGGGAGACGGCGAGCACCAGGCGGGAGGGCTCCTCGTGGACGCTGCGCACCGCCGAGATCAGCTCGTGCCGGTGCACGCTCTTGAGCAGGTAGCCGCGGATGCCCGCCGACAGCAGCCGCGTGAGCAGGTGGGGCCCGTCGTACATGCTGAGGATGATGATCCCGCTGTGCGGTGAGAGCTCGCGGATGCGGCCGACGGTCTCGGTGACCTCGTCGCCCGGGATCTCCACGTCGAGCAGCACCACGTCCGGCCGGGTCTCGGCCACCACGCGCACGGCGGTGGCGGAGTCGCCGGCCTCGCCCGCCACGCTGATGCCGCCGGCCGACTCCAGGATCTCCCGCAGGCCCTCCCTGAACAGGGCGTGATCGTCCACGAGGACCACGGAGATCTCGGCGCTGGTCGCCCTACTGTTCACCGGCCCGCCTCTTGAGGGGGACGAAGAGCTCGACCAGGCACCCGCTCCCGGGCTCGCTGGAGATGAGCACCCGGCCGCCCAGCAGCTCGGCCCGCTCGCGCATGGACGTGAGGCCCACGCCGCCGCGCTCGCGCGCCCGTGAGGGGTCGAAGCCGCGCCCGTTGTCCTGGATGGACGCCGACAGCTCGTGCGGCGCGATGTCCACCCTGACCAGGACGATCTTCGGCCGGCCGTGGCCGAGCGCGTTGCGCACGGCCTCGCGGACGATGAGGAACGCCTCGTCGAGCACGCGCGGCCTGGCCCACGACTCGTCGCCGCTCACCTCCAGCCTGACGGAGCCCACGTCGTCCTCGACGGTCTCGAGGAAACCGATCAGTGACTTCTCCAGGCTCTTGACGGGGACCTGCGGGTGCAGCTCGGAGGTGATCTGCCGGAGGTTCTCCATGGTCTCCTGAATCGCCTGCTGGGCGAGGCTGATCTTGGCGGCGGCGCGGGCGGCGTCGACGGGCCGGTAGACCTCGGACAGCGCGAGCTGCTGGTGGGCGACGCTGACGCCGTGCCCGATGCGATCGTGCAGTTCGCGGGCGATGCGGCGGCGCTCGTCCTCCTGCGCCTCGTGGACCTGGTTGAGCAGGAAGCTGTGGTAGCCGTCGGCGGACTCCCTGACCCGCTGGGACAGGCTCTCCTCCAGGCCGCCGATGGCCAGCGCGATGACGTCGGCCGGCGATTCGTACGCGGCCGCGATCCGGCGGGTCAGATGGCGCAGCGCCGAGCGAAAGAAAAGTGAGCCCGCCTCAAGTGAAGACTTGGGATGCACCCCTCCGGCCGCACGCACGTTTCCCAGCTCTCGTGCCTGGAATTGATAGAGCTCACCTATCTGTACCTTTCCAGCGCGTAGCGTAGCGGTGACGTCGTCCAGCACGTGGCGGGCGGTGCGCAGGGCCTGCTCACGAGCGCTCTGATCTGCGAAGACGGCGTTTCCGGCGGACTGCAGGGCCGATTCGAATTCGTTGAGGATTTCATCACGACACGATTCGACTAATTCCGCAGGGTCCCCCGTGGCCCCGTGTGCGGCCTCCAATGTCCCCCCTCCGCCGTCGAGCGTTTAGGCGTTCCCCAAACTATCGCGCGACCAGGAGACGCATGCAACATTTCGGTCAGATCCAGGACAAAAACGCGGTCAGATGAAGCAGATGTTGCGTCCCCATGAACGCCCCATACGGACGGCGGCTCCGGCGGCGGTCCTCGCCCCCGGGTCGCGGGGCCGCCAGCAGGCCCGCGACCGCCACCGCGACGACCCCAGCCGCCAGGACCAGCACGACGCCACCCAGCCGCACCCGCAGCAGCGAGACCGCCACGCCGAACCCCGCCAGGAGCACCACCGCCGCGCCCACCATGACCTGCCTCGACATCCGCTCCCCGAGCAGCACGCCGAGGGTGCGCCGGCCCGCGGCCGCGTCCCCCGCGATGTCGGACAGATCCTTGGCGGGCACGCCGACGAACACCATCCAGCAGATGGCGACGCCCGCGAACAGCACGAGCGCGGTCGGCGCGGCCACGCCCCCGCCCGCCGTCGCGACGGTGAAGCCCGCCAGATAGGACAGCAGGCCCGACAGGCACAGCACCGCCACCGTGCCGCCCGAACTGGACTTCAGCGGCAATGGCGGGCCTGAGTACAGGTAGCCCAGCACCAGGTTGGCCGCGACGATCCAGAACATCGGCGCCGGCAGGCCCGACGTCGCGACGAGCGCCAGGCAGCCCGCGCCGGCGGCCACGGCGGCGGCCACCCGCGCGTCCAGGTCGCCCCTCGCGATGGGCCGGCCGGAACCGTTGATCCGGTCCTCCATGACGTCGGTGACACCGTTGTAGAGATAGACCGCGAAGATGGACAGCACCCAGGCGACCGCCCCCTGGGAGATCTGCGGGAGGTTGGCGGCGGCTGTGGCGGCGGGCAGTGCGAGCGCGACGCCGGTCAGATAGCGCATGGCCGAGATGGCCAGCACCATGGGACGAGCCTCGGCGACGCAGAAGGCGAGGGCGCGCGGGTGGAAGGCTGCCATGACTCGCATTGTGATCGGGGGCGGCGCCACTGATAAGGAGCGATCCGAAGGTTGTAGCGGGCCCTGCTCCTTTCGATACGCGGCAGGCTTCCACGGGCTATTCCCACCGAACTCCTGATGCCCGTATTGCTCGGCCGCCGGAGCCCCTATAACGTCCGGCCATAACACCGGTACATGAACGCGGGGTGGGGATCCTCCACCTTAGAAACGTCGCTGCGGATTTCCAACCCCTGTTCCGAGCACTTCAGGAAAACGAGGGTCACCCACGAAAGGAAAATCCACCATGCAGGGTGCCGGACGTTACACCGCATTCACGCCCCTCGATCTGACCGATCGCACCTGGCCGGGCAGGCGCATCCATTCGGCTCCCCGGTGGCTCTCCACCGACCTGCGCGACGGCAACCAGTCGCTGCCCCGTCCGATGTCCCCCGAACGCAAGCTCATGATGTTCGACCTGCTGGTGAAGACGGGCTTCAAGGAGATCGAGGTCGGTTTCCCCGTCGCCAGCCAGGACGACCACGACTTCGTCCGGCTGCTCATCGAACGGGACCTCATCCCCGACGACGTGCGCATCACCGTGCTCACCCAGGCCCGCGACGAACTCGTCAGGGCCACCGTGGACTGCCTCAGGGGCGCGCCCCGCGCGATGATCCACATCTACAACGCCACGTCGCCGCTCTTCAGGGAGTTGGTGTTCGGCCTCGACCGCGCCGGCTGCCGCGACATGGCGGTGCGGGCCACGCAGGTGATGATGGACCGTGCCGAGCGCGTGCTCGGCGGCTGCGACCTGAGCTACCAGTACTCCCCTGAGCTGTTCAACGAGACCGAGCCGGACTTCGCCCTGGAGGTGTGCGAGGCGGTCATGGACGTCTGGCAGCCGGAGGCGGGCCGGGGGATCATCCTCAACTTCCCGACCACGGTCGAGCGGTCGCTGCCCAACGTCTTCGCCGACCAGATCGAGTGGCTCGACCGCCATCTGTCCCGCCGCGAGCACGTGTGCCTGTCCGTCCACCCGCACAACGACCGCGGGACCGGAGTCGCCGCGGCCGAGCTGGCCCTCCTGGCCGGGGCCGAGCGGATCGAGGGCTGCCTGTTCGGCAACGGCGAGCGGGCCGGCAACGTCTGCCTGGTGACGCTCTGCATGAACCTGTTCGTCCACGGCATCGACCCTGGCGTCGACCTGTCCGACATCAACGCCGTCCGGCGCACCGTGGAGGAGTGCAACCAGATGCCCGTCCACCCGCGGCACCCGTACGCGGGCGACCTGGTGTACACCGCCTTCTCGGGATCGCACCAGGACGCGATCAAGAAGGGGTTCGACGAGCGCGAGCGGCTCGCAGCCCGTGCCGGGGTGCCGGCAGGGGAGCTCCCGTGGCGGACGCCGTACCTGCCGGTGGACCCCAAGGACGTGGGGCGGACCTACGAGGCGGTCGTGCGGGTCAACAGTCAGTCAGGCAAGGGCGGGGTCGCCTACGTGATGAGCGCCTGGCACGGGCTCGACCTGCCCCGCGGTCTCCAGGCCGACCTGGCGGCCCGGGTGCAGGCGCAGGCCGACGCGGAAGGCGGCGAGCTGTCCCCGAGCCGGATCGGCGAGCTGTTCCGCAAGGAGTACGTGTATCACGGCGCCCCGGGCGAGCACGGGGTCGAGCCGCTCACCGTCACGCTCTGGGTCGACGGCGCCCGCGCCCTCGAAGGGCCGCGCGACCTTCGCGCGGCGCTCGGCCCGTGGGGGATCGACGTGCGCGCCGTGCACAGGACCGCTCCCTCGCTGGACGAGCCGGCGATGACGCCGGAACGCGCCGCCCTCCCCCAGCGCTCCCCGCGAGACGTCGTGGTCTATGCGGAATGCGCCACAGGCGGACCCGGCGGGACCGGCATGGAGGGAGTCGCGTGGGGCGTGGGCATCGGCGCCGACGCGGTCGCGGCGGCGTTCTCCGCCGTGCGCGCGGGAGGCGCCCGGCTCGCGGGCCACACGCGGCTGCGGCCGTCCCGCTCCCTGCCCGAGCCGCGCCGCCTGGCGGCGGCGGGCTGACCTCCGGGAGGAGACCGAGATGACCCGCGTCACGAGAAGGAGGCCGCGGCCGAACCGCCGCCCCGGCCCTGACCCCGACCTGCGCACCCCATCAGGTCGGCCGCTCCCCTACTGAACGAAGGAGGGCCGTCATGGCCGAGGACGTCCAGCGGCACGAGATGGCCACGCTGCGGGAACTCCTGGACGAGGCGGTGGCAGGCAGGGGCCGCGTCGCGATGGTGACCGGCACGATCGCCACCGGCAAGAGCGCGCTCCTGTACGGCCTCGCCGAGCACACCTTCGACCATGGCGCCCTCCCGCTCACCGCCACCGGCTCGCGGGCCGAGAGCGCGCTTCCGCTCGGCGTGCTCTCGCAGCTCGTGCTCGGCGCGCCGATGACCGAGCGGAACCGCGCCACCGCCGTCGGTCTGCTCCGCGAAGGGGCCCGCGGGCACCTGCCGACCGGCCAGGCGGGCGTGCCCGCCGGCGAGCAGGTGGACGTGCTGATCGTGGACGCGCTCTGCACCGTGCTGCTGGAGCTGTCGGAGCGGTGCCCGCTGCTCATCGTCGTGGACGACCTGCACCACGCCGACCGCGCCTCACAGCAGTGCCTGTCGCACCTGGCGCGGCGGATCGCGTACGCCAAGGTCATGCTGGCCTTCAGCGTGCCGGACCCGCGCGCCCTCGGAAGCCTGCACGCCGAGATGCTGCGGCAACCGCACTGCCGCTCGGTCCGCCTGGGGCACCTGTCCCCTGGAGAGGTGTCGCGGCTGGCCTCCGGGGACACCGGCGCCGCGCCGGCGCGCTGGCATGCGCTGACCGGCGGCAACCGGCTGCTGGTGGACGCGCTGATCGAGGACCACAGGGCGGGGGACGGCCGGGGCGAGCGGTACGCCGAGGCCGTGCTCGCCTGCCTGCACCGCGCGGGGGACGGCACGTCCCGGGTGGCGCGGGCGCTGGCCGTGCTCGGCGAGGCCGGGCCGGTCTCCCGGCTGCTCGGCCAGAACGACGCGGCCACCGCCCAGGCGATCCAGGAGCTGACCCGTGCCGGGCTGCTGGAGGGCGGCCGGTTCCGCGACGAGGCCGCCAGGTCCGCCGTGCTGGCCGGGCTGGAGGAGCATGAGCGCGTCGAGCTGTATCGCCGGGCCGCCGAGCTGACCTACCGCGACGGCGCGCCCGCCCCGCTGGTCGCAGGGCACCTGCTGAGAGCCGGTCAGGCGAGCGAACCGTGGGCGCTGCCGGTCCTGGAGGAGGCGGCGGCGCGGGCGTTGCGGCACGACGGCGTGGAGTCCGCGATCGAGTACCTCATGCTGGCCCTGCGATCCTGCCCGGACGAGCGGCGGCGCGCCAGGATCGCCACCACCCTGGTGCGGGCCAAGTGGCGGATCGACCCCTGCACGCCCGCAGGGCATCTGGCCGACCTGACCGAGGCGCTGCGCCAGGGCCACCTGACGGGCGGCGACGCCGTGGTGCTGGCCAAGGCGCTGCTGTGGCACGGCCACGCCGAGGACGCCAGGGACGTCCTCGCTCACCTGAGGAAGCTGGACGAGCTGGACCGGGACGCGGTGGCGGAGCTGGCCGTGGCGCACGCCTGGTTCCGCAGCAGCTGCCCCTCGTTCCTGCGGCACCTGCCCGAGCTGACCGACGAGCAGACGGGCGGCGCCGCCCACTCCCTCAGCGCGGACCGCCGGACGGAGTCGGCGGACGCGCTGGTGCGCGCGCTGACGCAGGGTCCGCTCCCGGAGACGGCGGCGACGGCCGAGCGCATCCTGCGCGGCTCGCGGCTGGACGAGATGTCGATGGACACGGTGGAGAGCGCGCTGCTGGCCCTGACGTACACCGGCAGGGCCGACCTGGCCGCGCCCTGGTGCGACTCCTTCATCGCCGAGGCGGCCTCGCGCAGGGCCCCGAGCCGGCAGGCCCGCCTGTCGGCCATCCGCGCCGAGATCGGCCTGCGCCGGGGCGACCCCGCCTCGGCGGCGGCCGACGCCCGGCGCGCTCTGGAGCTCATCCCGCCGGACAGCTGGGGGGTGGCCGTCGGCGGGCCGCTGGGCAGCCTGCTGCTGGCCGGCGCGGCGATGGGCCGGCACGAGGAGTTCCTGCCGCCGGCCACCCGGCCGGTGCCGGAGGCCATGCTGGAGACCCGGTTCGGGCTGCAGTACCTCTACGGCAAGGGCCGCTTCCATCTGGCGGCCGGTCAGGCCCGGCAGGCGCTGCGCGATCTGCGGCTGTGCGGCGAGCTCATGGGCGCGTGGGAGCTCGACAGCGCCGAGTTCATCGCCTGGCGGCTGGACGCGGCGCAGGCCCTGATCGCCCTCGGCGAGACGGAGGAGGCCCGCCTGCTCGTGGAGGAGCAGCTGGCGCGCTCCTGCGGGTCCAGGCGGGTGCAGGGCATGGCGCTGCGCGTGCTGGCCGCCACCGCAGAGAAGCGCCACCGCGTGATGCTGCTGCGCCAGTCGGCCGAGCTGCTGCAGGACGGCGGCGACAAGTACGAGCTGGCCAGGTCGCTGACCGGCCTCACCGAGGCCTACCACGAGGTCGGCGAGTTCCGCAGGGCCGCGGTGCTGAGCCGCAGGGCCCGCGCCCTGGCCCAGGAGTGCCAGGCCGGCGTGCTGAGCCGGGCGCTGCCTGACGGCGGTGACGGCGCGTGGTCGGGCGAGGACCCCGCCGCGCGGCCGGTGCTCAGCGACGCCGAGCGGCGGGTGGCGGCGCTGGCGGCCGACGGCTACTCCAACCGGGAGATCGCCGCCAAGCTGTTCATCACGGTGAGCACGGTGGAGCAGCACCTGACCCGCGTCTACCGCAAGCTCAGCGTGACACGCCGCGCCGACCTGCCAGAAAGCCTGACCGGGGAGCGGCGCTGACCCCGGCCCCTTCGTACCCGCCCCGGCCGGGAGGGGGCTCTGACGGAGTCGGTCACAGGGGGATGTTCGTGTGACCGCCGCGTGCGCGCGGCGCGCGGGCCAGCGCGTCGGCGAGCCTGAACCGGGTGGTCTCGGGCGCGATGACCTCGTCCACGACGCCGAGGGCCACGGCCCGCCGCAGGCCCCCGGCCGTGCGCCGGTGCTCCTCGGCGAGGCGGGCGCGCAGCTCCTGGCGCTCCTCCTCCGGGGCCGCGGCCAGAGCCTTGCGGTGCAGGACGCCGACGGCGGACTCCGCGCCCATGACCGCCACCTCGGCTCCCGGCCAGGCGAACGTCGTGGTGGCGCCGAGCGAGCGGGAGTTCATCGCGATGTAGGCGCCGCCATAGGCCTTGCGGGTGATCAGCGTGACCCGGGGGACGACCGATTCGGCGAAGGCGTGCAGCAGCTTGGCGCCGCGCCGCACCACTCCGCCCCACTCCTGGCCGACGCCGGGCAGGTAACCGGGGACGTCCACGAGCACGACGAGCGGGATGCCCTGCGAGTCGCACATGCGGACGAACCGGGCGGCCTTCTCGGCGGAGAGCGAGTCGAGGCAGCCGCCCTTGTGGATCGGGTTGTTGGCCAGCACGCCGACGGTGCCCCCGCCGAGCCGTCCGAGCGCGACGAGCATGTTGGCGGCCCAGCGCGGCTGGAGCTCCTCCATCCGGCCGTCGCCGTCCAGAAGGGCGCGCACCAGGGGCCGAACGTCGTAGGCGCGCCGGGGCGAGGAGGGCAGCAGGGCGCTCGGGTCGCCGGAACCGCGCAGCGCGGTGGGGTCGCAGGCGCCGTGCCGGGCGAAGAGCCCGGTGAGGCGGCGCGTCCTGGCGAAGGCGTCGGCCTCGTCGGCGGCCAGGACGTGCGCCACCCCCGACTTCCTGCCGTGCGCCTCGGGCCCGCCGAGCCCCACCATGTCGATCCGCTCGCCGGTGACGCTCCGCACGATCTCAGGGCCGGTCACGAACACGCGACCGGCGTCGGACATGACGACCACGTCGGTGAGCGCGGGCCCGTACGCGGCCGCCCCCGCTGCGGGGCCGAGGATGACCGAGATCTGCGGCACGACGCCGGACGCCCTGGTCATGGCCGCGAACATGCGTCCCACGCCGTCCATGGACTCCACGCCGTCAGCGAGCCTGGCGCCGCCCGAATGCCACAGGCCGATGACCGGGCAGTCCATGCGCACGGCGGCCTCGATGGCCTGGACGATCCGGCCCGCGCCCGCCGCGCCCAGCGCCCCGCCCATCAGCCTCGCGTCGGTGCAGAAGGCGACGGCCTGAGCTCCGTCGACCAACCCGCGCACGGCCGACACGCCGCTGTCGTCATCCTCGTGGAGCGGCACGGCGGAGCCGGGATCGAGCAGGCGCGAGAACCGGACGGCCGGCGCGCGGGGATCGGCGACGGGGGCTGCGGAGCTTTCGATCGGAACCGTGGACACGACGGTCATCGCTGGGATCCCTCACATGCTCGTCACGGAGACGGGGTCACGGCGAATGTGTCAACGCCTCCGCCACCTGCCAACCCCTGTTCACCGGCGGGGCCGGTGGCCGGTTGTGACCGTGGTTTCCGTCCGTTGACCGGCCGTGCGGGGCCGAGGTTCGATACGGCGATCCCACCTCTGGAGGACGGTCGTGTCTCACTGGTCCCTGCCGGTCGTCACCGCCCTGCTCGCGGCGACGGCCTTCCCATACGGCGCCCCACCTGACGTGGCCGTGGAGCGCGACCCCGTTTCCCTCGTCAACGTCTTCCACGGCACCAAGGAGGCGGCGCCCGACTTCGACCACGGCGGAGGGGGAGGCATGACCTTCCCAGGGGCCGTCCTGCCGTTCGGGATGATGCAGTGGAGCCCCGACACGGTGGCCAACGCCGGCGGCGGCTACCGGTGGGAGGACGACCGGCTGCGCGGCTTCTCCATGACGCACATCTCCGGGCCCGGGTGCACGGGCGCACAGGACTTCCCGGTGATCCCGTACTCGGGAGCGATCGGCCGCTCGCCCGCCACCCACGGCGAGGACTACGTCCAGACGTTCAAGCACGACAACGAGCGGGCCTCCCCCGGCTTCTACGGCACCACGCTCGACAGCGGGGTCAAGGCAGAGCTCTCCGCCAGCATGCGCGCGGGCGTCGCCCGCTTCACCTTCCCGCAGGGCAAGCCAGGCACGGTGCTGCTGAACACCAGCGGCTCGGTCAACGGCGTCGACGACGGCGAGACCAGGGTCAGCGGGAACACCGTCGAGGGCTGGGTGCAGACCGGCGGGTTCTGCGGCCCGCCGACCCGATACAAGATCTACTTCCACGCCACGTTCGACCAGCCGGTCACCGCGTTCGGCACCTGGAAGGACGGCGAGGTGCGCCCCGGCGCGAGCACGGTCGCCAACGCCGGCCCCGCGAAGGTCAGGGGCGACCTGGTCACGCCGGGAGACGTGACCGTCAACGGGCCCGGCTCGGGGGCCTACCTGCAGTTCGACCCGGCCCGGCCGGTGCAGATGCGGGTCGGGCTGTCGTACGTCGGCATCGACGGCGCCCGGCGCAACCTCCAGGCCGAGATCGCCGCCAAGGGCCTGGACGAGGTGGCCCGCGAGGCGAGCGGCGTGTGGCGCGAGCGCCTGGGCCGGGTGCGGATCGGCGGCGGCACCGAGGACCAGCGGCGCACCTTCTACAGCAACCTCTACCACACGATGCTGCAGCCGCACGTCTCGGAGGACGTGGACGGCACGTACACCGGGTTCGACCACAAACCGCACCAGGTGCGGCCGGGCCGCCACCACTACGCGACCTTCTCCGGGTGGGACATCTACCGCAGCCAGGTGCAGCTCCTCGCCCTGCTCGCGCCGGACGTGGGCGCCGACATCGCGCAGTCGATGTACGACAACGCGCAGGCCGTCGGCAACGTGTGGGACCGGTGGTCGCACCAGACGGCGATCACCGGCGTCATGGTCGGCGACCCGTACCACGCGATCGTGTCCACCATGTACGCCTTCGGCGCGCGCGGATTCGACGCGAAGGCGGCGCTGCGGGCGATGGCCGAGGCGGCCAGGCGGACCGGCCCCAGGGACATCGGCCATCCGCTGCTCGGCTACGACGAGCGGCCGGGAAACGCCGCGTTCATGCGTGAGGGGCACGTGCCCAACGATCCGTCGGCGACGCTGGAGTACGGCGTGGCCGACTTCGGGATCGCGCAGCTCGCCTCCCGGCTCGGCGACCGGGCGACCGCCGCGGAGTTCATGCGGCGCGCGCAGGCCTGGCAGCACATCTACAACCCCGGCACCGGATGGATCCAGCCGCGCCAGGGCGACGGCGCGTTCACCTCGCCCTTCGACCCTGCCAGCCCTGATGTGTACATGGAGGGCAACGGGGCGCAGTACCACTGGATGGTGCCGCACAACCCGGCAGGGCTGTTCACCGCGATGGGCGGCCCTCGTGAGGTCGTCCCCCGGCTCGACACGTACTTCGCCAAGCTCAACGCCGGGCCCGCCGAGGCACACGCCTATCTGGGCAACGAGGTCGCGCTGCCGTCGCCGTGGCTGTACGCGTGGACCGGCCAGCCGTACAAGACGCAGGCGCTGGTGCGCCGGGTGCAGCAGGAGCTGTTCAAGTCGGGACCGGACGGGCTGGTCGGCAACGACGACCTGGGCGCGATGGGGTCGTGGTACGTGTGGTCGGCCATGGGGCTCTTCCCCGCCATTCCCGGCCGTGCCGAGCTGCTGGTGAACACGCCGCTGTTCGAGCGGATCACGATCGACCGGCCGGGCGGGGACATCGTCGTGGACGCCCGGGGCGCAGGACCGTACATCAGGTCGCTCCGGGTGAACGGCGCGGCGACGGACCGGGCGTGGCTGCCGGAGTCGTTCGCGACCGGCGGCGGGCGGCTGGACTTCGTCCGCGGCACCTCCCCTGACCGCGGCTTCGGCGCCGACCCCGAGGACGCGCCGCCGTCGTTCGGTGGCGGGACGAAGCCGTACCTGGCCGGGTTCAGCCGCGGCAGCGGCCCGGTCGAGCCGGGCGGCGCGCTCGCGACGGAGCTCGCGGTCCGGTCGCTCGGCCAGGCCGCCACGATCACCTGGGAGGCCAGGCCGCCGGCCGGCGTGACCGTGTCACCCGCACGCGGCACGCTCAGCCTGGCCGCCGGAGGCCAGGCCCGCCAGCCGGTCGAGATCTCCGTGTCCGGCGACGTGCCGCGCGGCGTGCTGACCGTGCCGGTCGTCGTGGGCGACCTCACCGCCTCGGTGCGGCTCAACGTGGCCGCGCGCGGCACCCCTGAGTGGCACCACAACAACGCCGGCATCGGCGACGCGGACGCTCCCGGCGAGGCCAATATCGACGGGCCGGGCTTCAGCCTCTCGGCGCAGGCCCTGGCCGAGGCGGGACTCACCCCGGGCGCCCGGGTCAAGTGGCGGGACTTCACCTTCACCTGGCCGGACAGGAAGCGCGGCGAATGGGACAACGTTCGCACCGGTGAGGAACCGCTGGAGGTGGCCGCGCCGGACGGCGCCACCCGCCTGTCCTTCCTGGGAACGGGCGTGAACGGCTGGCCGGAGGCGGACGTCACCGTCACCTACACCGACGGCACGACCAGCTCGGGCAAGCTCGGCTTCAGCGACTGGATCCTGGACTTCGGGTCGGCCGAGCCGCGGTTCGGCAACGAGGTCGTGGCCCGGACCCCGCACCGGTTGTTCTGGGGCTCATGGGCCTTCCAGCCCGTGCCCGCCCACGTCTACGCCTCGCAGCCCATCGCCCTGGACCCGGGCAAGAAGGTGCGGAGCCTGACGTTCTCCACCCCGCGTGACGGCCGGCTGCACCTGTTCACCTGGGCGTTCGCCTAGCGGGCCCACACCGGCTCGGCGCCCCGGATGCTCAGCATCACCGAGTACAGGGACGTGGTCGCGGTGATGAAGACGCGGTTGCGCTTGGGGCCGCCGAAGACGAGGTTCGAGGCGCTCTCCGGCAGGTGCAGCCTGCCGAGGAGCGTCCCGTCCTGGTGGTAGGCGTGGATCGCCGGGCCGACGGCGGCCCAGATACGGCCGGTCTCGTCCAGGCGCATGCCGTCGAAGCCTCCCTCGCCCTCGTGCTCGGCGAACACCTTGCCGCCCGCGAGCGCGCCGTCGCCGGTGACC
The DNA here is from genome assembly GCF_039533245.1 of Nonomuraea recticatena. Classification (NCBI taxonomy): domain Bacteria; kingdom Bacillati; phylum Actinomycetota; class Actinomycetes; order Streptosporangiales; family Streptosporangiaceae; genus Nonomuraea; species Nonomuraea recticatena. The sequence continues at coordinate 57,551 of NZ_BAAATE010000040.1, forward strand.
TCGAAGACCCGCAGGTGGCCGCGCTCGGTGTCGGCGACGTAGAGCAGGCGCTCGTCCGGGGAGAAGGCCAGGCCGTTGGGCCGGGCGAAGTCGTCGGCCACCACGCGGACCTCGCCGGTGCCGGGGTCGGCCCGGTAGACGTGGCAGCCGTCGATCTCCTGCTCGGCCCGGTGTCCCTCGTAGTCGCTCTCGATGCCGTACGGCGGGTCGGTGAACCAGACGGACCCGTCGGAGCTCACCACCACGTCGTTGGGGCTGTTGAGCCGCTTGCCGCGCCACCGGTCGGCGAGCACGGTGAGCGAGCCGTCGTGCTCGGTCCTGGTCACCCGGCGCGCGCCGTGCTCGCAGGAGACGAGCCTGCCCTCACGGTCGAGGGTGTTGCCGTTGACGTAGCCGGCGGGCTGCCGGAAGGGCCCCACCTGGCCGGTCATCTCGTCCCATCGCAGCATGCGGTCGTTCGGGATGTCGCTCCAGGCCAGATAGCGGCCCGCGGGGACGTAGACGGGCCCTTCGGCCCAGCGCGTGCCCCGGTGGAGCCGCTCGATGTGACGGTCGCCCGAGACCCCCGCGATGCGGCGGTCGAACGCTTCGAACTCCACGGGGATGAGATCCACCGGGCACCTCCTTGGTGCCCACCTTCCTACCAAGATCTGCCCCGCCGGGCCAGGGCCCCGTCCCTGCTCCGGTCCGCCCGTGACCGTCGCCTCCGCCCCTGCCTCGTGCCGGTCATGGCATTGTCGCGCAGACCTCCCTGTACGGCAGGCCCGGCACGTACGCCGCCCACTCCGCCGCGCTCAACGAGCGTCCCGCCCTCTCGCACGCCCGCGCCCTCACCAGGGCGGGATCCATCGGGTACTCGGTCAGCCGCCCGTCGATGAGGGCCAGCAGCCGACTCCCCGAGAATCCGACGTGGGCGATCGACGGGTCCTCTACAGCGGCGATCACGACCCCGGAGGCGACGTCGTAGACCCGCATGCCCTTGAAGGTGATGGCCACGACGAGTGAGCCGTCGGGCGAGAACGTCAGCTTCCGGTCGGCGGGCATGTCGCGCAGCGGCGCGGAGGACGGCTGCGCCCCCGGTCGCCAGAAGGCCATCCGGGCCGAGCCCTCGGACCAGCCGAAGACGGTGCCGTCGGTGGAGAAGTCCAGCCCTCGCACCCCCGCCCCGAGAGGACGGGGGACGGCCGGCCGTCCCGTCGTCACGTCCAGGAAGCTCTCACCGATGGACAGGTAGCGCCCGTCGGGCGTGAAGGCCAGCTTGTCGGCCATGTCGGCCGGCGCCCGCCAGACCTGCCTGCCGCCGGGCAGCTCGACCATGCTGATATAGGTCTGGCCCGAGACGGCCAGGCGCGCGCCGTCGGGGCTGAAGGCCAGGCCCTGGGGCGACTCGTCGCTCATCGGCAGCTCGGTCGTTCGCCTTCCCGTCGTCGTGTCGAGGACGTGGACGGCGGTGTCGCCGCCCACGGCGACGGCCGAGCCGTCCCCGCTGAAGACGCGCGGGTGCTGAGGGTCCTCCTGCAGGGTGATCGTCCTGCCCGTGGCGAGGTGGTGGAGCTTGCTGCCGCTCAGCACGAGGCGGCCGTCGGTGCTGAGCAGGTTGCCACGCGCGCCCGGGCGCGGCCGGAGGTCGAGCCGCACGCTGACCACGGTGTCTCCCGCGAGGTAGCGCAGGGTGTGACCGTCGGGGTCGAACGCGAGGTCGCCGGCGCCGGGGGCGGCGGGCTCGTCGAGCACCGGCGTGGCGTGGTGGGCCCGCCACACCTGCAGCCCACTGTCGTTCAGCGCGGCGATGAACCTGCCGTCCGGGCTCCAGGAGATGGCGCCGCCCTTCCAGTCGCGCATGTCGTTGTCCGACTCCTTGCCCGTCCGGACGGAGAGGATCTGGATGCTCTGGTCGGGCCCGGGGACGGCCAGCTTCGTGTCGTCCGGACTCAGCGCGTACGTCTGGCACCGCCACGGGCAGTGCCACCACGTCTTCGCTCGTCCATCGGGCAACGGCTGGCGGCGCAGCGCGGAGCCCAGCAGCGTGTACACGGCCGTCTTGCCGTCGGCCGTCACTTCCACGTCCCCGCCGAGCGTGGGCACCTCTGTCTTCTCTCCCGTGCGGGAGTTCCAGTAGGTGGCGCCCTGTCCCCCGTGCACCACCAGAACATCCTCCGACATGCTGTACGACACGTCGAAGTCGAACTGACCCGCGCCCTCGGCCACCGGGTACCGGGGTTCGAGAACGGCGCCCTTCGCCGGGTCCCACAGCCGGACCCCGCCCCCTTCGGTGGCGATCGCGAGCGTGCGGCCGGACGGGCTCGACGCCATCTCGAGCAGCTTGCCCTGCTGGTGGCGGAAGGCGGCCGTCCTGCGTCCCGTGTGCGTGTCCCACACCCTCACCTCGCCGTCGGACGCGCTGAACAGCCGGCGGCCGTCCTTGCTGAGCGCTCTGACGGCGACGGCGGCGGGATCGGTGAACGACCTGGTGGCCGCCGAGGTGAGAGCGCGGTACATCGCCGCCATGGCCTGCGGGGTGGCGGCGATGTCGTGCGCCGCGACGCCGAGCAGCATGCCCAGCACCGGGTCCTTGGCACGCACGGAGTCGGCCAGCGCCGCCAGCCGTCCCGACTCCGCGACGTCGCGCTGCTCGGCCACCTGCCTGCTCTGCTGGACGGCGAAGCCACCCGCGGCCAGTGCGAGCGCCAGCATGACGGCCAGCGCGACCGAGATCACCCGCACCCTGCGGCTCCTCCGCCTGACCAGGGCGACGCCGGCCTCGAGGAAGTCGCGCTCGGCGGGGGTGAGCGTGATGTTCCTGCGCCCTGTGGCCGCCCAACGCTGGGCGGCGTCGAGCGTGCTGCCCTGGAAGAGGTCGCTCTCCCTGCGTCCGCCTGAGGCCCAGCTGGTGGCGGCGGCGGCGATCCGCCGGTGCACGGCCAGGCCGTCCCTCTCCGCCTGGATCCAGGCGCGCAGTCGCGGCCAGGCCATCGGGAGGGCGGGACGCAGCAGCCTGACCGGGTCACCGCCGGAGACCAGGTAGGCGAACGCCTCGAGGACGGGCTCGATGCCGGAGGGAAGCTCGGCGCGGGCGGCCTGGCGTACGGTGAGGTCGCCCTGGTCGGTGACGGTCACCAGACGCAGGAACAGCTCGGGCACCAGCTCGCGCTCGGCAGGGCCGAGCGCGGCGTAGGCGTCCTCGGCGAGAGTGCCGAGTGCGGGGTCGCGGGCCTGCTCGCCGACGCCGGACGCCATCGCGGCGGCCGAACCCGCGCCCTGGGCCAGCAGCCTGGCGGTGTCGAGACCGTCGCCGCTGACCAGCGCGAGCAACAGCTCCCTCGAGGTGGGCCGCTGCCTCGGGTCCTTGGCGAGCGCGGCGGCCACCAGCTCCTTGACCTGGCCGGGCAGCGGCGACAGGTCGGGCTCGTGGGACAGCACGCGGTGCATGACCGCGCCCAGCGAGTCGGCCCTGAACGGGTCCGTCCCCGTGGCGGCGAACAGCACGGTGGCGCCCCAGGCGAACACATCGGCGGGCATGCCCGCCCGCTCCCCCGAGAAGACCTCGGGCGCCATGTAGCTGGGTGTGCCCGCCACCAGCCCCGCCGAGGTGAGCGACATCTCCATCGTGCGGGCCACGCCGAAGTCGATGACCCTCGGACCGTCAGGGCCGAGCAGCACGTTGTCCGGTTTGAGGTCGCGATGGACGACGCCCGCGTCGTGGATCGCCGTCAGCGCGGTGGCCATGGCGGTGGCCAGCCGGTGCAGCTCGTCTCCGCGGAACACCTTGGCCACCTGCCGCAGGCTGGGCCCCTCGACGTACTCGGAGACGATGTAGGGCCGCGGTCCCTCCAGGTCGGCGTCGAGCACCCTGGCGGTGCAGAAGGCTGGGACGCGGCGGGCCGCGGCGGCCTCCTTGGCCAGGCGCGGCTGGACCGAGGGGTCGCCGCGAAACACCTTGATCGCGACGCGCTGACCCTCGGCGTCGTAGCCCTCGTAGACGACCCCCTGGCCGCCCTCTCCTACCCGGCCCGCCAGCCAGTAACCGCCGAGCCGCTGCGGGTCTCCGTCGATCAGCGCATCCCCCATGGCGTGTTGGATGCCCTCGGGAGCCGGAAAGTTGGCGAGGGCGCACCGTTTCTGATCGGCCGCCTCTCGACCGCCCGCCGCCGGGCGGCGATCAGGGGCGCGCGTTGTCGGTGGGGCAGTGCAGTATCGGAGCGCGACCTGATGACGAGAACCGGAGGACTGCGATGTCATCCCCACATGAACATGTGGCCGATCATGCGTTTCTCAGCGACATGTACGAGGACGGGTACTTCCCTGATCACCTCGTCGACAAGGGTAGAGCGATCCTGGTGAGGCTGTGCGAGCGGATCGAGGCGGCGCGGCCGTCGGATCTGGCGGCGCTGTACCAGCTCACGGAGGCTGCGACGGAGGAGTTCAACGCGCTGGAGGCGGAGTTCGAGGCGGCAGGCAGTGAGATCGAGACTGTGGCCAGGGAGGCGATCGCCGAGGACTTCTGGTTCGTGGCGTCGGCCTACGGGTTCGCGGATGCCGACAGGGAGGAGTTGATCGCCCCCCGGAACTGGTGACCCGATCTTCACACAATCTCCACACGACGCGGGCCTGCCCTGCACCCGGAACTCCTACGGTGGGCCCGTGACGACCTCCCGGCGACGCCTTCCCACGACGATCCTCCTGTCCGTCATGGGCGCGGTGACGGTCGCGATGCTGGCCGTGGGACTGCACATCGGCGGGCTGGTGACCGCGCTCTGGCTGCTGGCCCCCCTGGCCGAGGGGCTCGCCTACCTGGTGGCGCTCGCCGTCTACCTGCCTGTCATGACGGTCCTCGTCCGGCGGCGCGGTGTCGCCGCCTGCGCCGCCGGCCTGGTGCTGACGATCGCCGGCCTCGCCGCGCCCGTCACCCTCCAGTTCACCCCCGAGCTGCGCGTCCCCCTCCGCTTCCACCTGGAACGCTTCGCCTTCACCCAGGTGGCGGAGCTGGCCCGCGAGGGGAAGCTGCCCGCCGAGCGGCTCCGCAGCTACCTGGGCGCCGAACTGCCGTCGCACCTGTGCTTCGTCTCGGCCAACTGCCGCGTCTCCGCCCTCGGCACCAGCGGCGGCCGGCCGGTTCTGTTCCTGCCCGACTGGCTCGGCATCCCCGACGACGCCCTCGGCTACGCGCACTTCACCGGCGAGGCCACCGGGAGCTTCGACGCGTACGGCATGCGCGTCTGCCCCACCACTCACCTGGGCGACGGCTGGTGGTGGATGGACAGGTGCCGAGGACCTCGGCGGAGCTGATCTCCATGGTTCCCGCCCATGACGCCGCGGCCCGGACTCCGGGCCGCGTGCGCCTGGCCTCAGCGGTCCACGTGCAGCCGGCCGAACTCGACCAGCGGGGTGCTGCCGGCGAAGTTGCGGTCCACCTCGGCCCGCTCGGCCGCGCTCGGATAGGCGTTCGTGCAGCTCACGGGGGCGCTGGAGCCGGACATCAGGTCGGAGCACAGGCCGGTGCGACGGTCGGGCAGACCTAAGATGTGGCCGATCTCGTGGGCGGCGATGCGCACCGGGTGGTAGCCCTGTGAGGTGGCTTGCCTGCCCATCCAGATCGTGCCCCTGCCCAGGCTGGTGGGCAGGGCGCGGGGCCAGCCGTTGTCGGCGACGACGACGAAGTGGGCGGGGGTGCCGGCGACGAGGCGGACGTTCGTGACGCTGGCGTTCCAGATCTGCGCGGCCTGGTCCACCGCGCCGCGGAACTCGGCAGCCCTGCCGGCGTCGTACCGCAGGACCCTGACCAGGGAGGCGGCCTGCGCGGGCGAGGTGGCCAGCAGGAACGCGAGGGTGAGGACGAGAGAGAGCGCGAGACGGAGGGGTCGGGGCATCGTGTCTCCTCGGACAGTGGGGGTGCTGTCACGGTAGGCGCGACAGCTCCGTCCGGGGATAAGCCAGTTTGCCCCTATTACGGTGGTATGGATGGGTCGATGGTCACCGACCCGACGATCGCGCGGAGGGCGGCGCCGTGGGCGTGGTAGGCCGTGCGGCCCTTCTTGGTGAGGGAGAGCCAGACGCGCTGCCGGCTGTCGCGCACCGCCGGGCCGCCTCCAGCGCGGCGGCGGCCTCAGCGGGTTCCGCTATGGAAACAGTGGGAGCTACACCGCGGTGAAGCGGAAGACGAAGCGCGCCTCCCCCACCCTCAGCTCGTAGCGCGGCAGCACGCCAGGACCGCAGGCCGCGGTGCCGACGCCGTGCTGGGCGTGGTCGAGGTGGACGTGCACCCGCTCCCCCTTCCGCAGGTCGGTCAGGTGGCCGGCGGCGGCCAGTTCCTCCGTGCTCCATCTGCGCACGGTCAGGCCGAACACCGGCTCCCCCTCGATCCGCAGCCCCGGCCCTTCGCCTCCGGTCAGCCGCGCCCACCTGACGTCGGCGCGCTGCCCGTTCTCCTGCGGATAGACGTACGGCGTCTGCAGTTCCTCGATCGAGGCGCCCCAGCCGCCCACCGCGGCCGCCATCCCCGTGTCGGGATAGGCCTCGCCAGGCCCGCGCCCGAACCAGACGACCTCCTCGAAGCTCGCCGGCAGCGTCATGGACAGGCCGAGCCTGGGCAGCGGCAGGGTCCACTCCCCTTCGGGCACCACGTGCACGTCGAGGCCGATCCCCTCCCCCACGTCGCTCCACCGGTAGGTGACGCTCATGCCGAGGTCGGTGGCGGCGGGCGCGACGCGCGACCTGACGGTCAGCACGCCGTCCTCGCGGGAGACGGAGTCGATCCTGTGGGTGAGGCGGTGCAGGCCGAGCGTGCGCCAGTTCCACTCCAGGCCGCCGAAGCGCTCGTTGTCGACGGGCGCGCGCCACAGCTCGAGCCTCGGCCCCTCGACGTCGAGCCCGAACAGCCCGGTCAGCCTGCCCGTCCTGGAGTCGAAGGTGGCGCCTGCGAGCTCGGCGCCCGCCCTGCCGCGGGTCACGACCGGCTCCCGCCGTCCCTCGCCGACCTTCGTCTGGCCCCAGGCCACCTCGTGGCCCGCCTCGGCCCACGGCAGGTCGGCGGCCAGGACCGCACGCACGGTCAGCCACAGCTCGCCCGGCTCCGCCACCTCGGGCAGTGCGGGCAGCTTCACCTCGGCGCCGGGACTCTCGGGCACCTCCAGGACGCCCTCCGCCACCACCGTGCCGTCCGCCGTCAGCGCCCAGGGGAACGACAGCGGGTACGGCACCGCCCGCGTCACCGTGACCGTCCCCTCGTCGAAGGCGAACCTGACCGGTTCGAAGACCTTCTTCAGGTCCAGCAGTCCGGGCGAGGGCGTCCTGTCGGGGAAGACCAGCCCGTCGACCACGAAGTTCGCGTCGTGCAGCGGCTCACCGAAGTCGCCGCCGTAGGCGTAGCCGTACTCCTGGTGGGTCAGGCCGTGGTCGATCCACTCCCAGATGAACCCGCCCGCCAGCCTCGGGTAGGTCTCGAACAGCTCCTGGTACTCCGCCAGGCCGCCGGGCCCGTTGCCCATCGCGTGCGCGTACTCGCACTGCACGAACGGCATCGCCCTGCGCCGCGCGTCCAGCTCGGGGTCGTCGAGGGGATCCTCCTCGCCTCTGCCGATGGCCTCCACCTCGGCGTGCGAGGCGTACATCCTGCTGTAGACGTCGACGTTCGCGCACGACAGGTCGCCCTCGTAGTGGATCGGCCGCGAGGGGTCCCTCTCACGCGTCCAGTCCGCCATGACCTTCAGGTTGGAGCCGACGCCGGCCTCGTTGCCGAGCGACCACATGACCACGCTCGGGTGGTTCTTGTCGCGCTCGACCATGCGCCTCATCCGGTCGAGCAGCGCCTGCGTCCAGCGCGGGTCGTCGGTGGGGTTGCCGCGCCAGGCCGTCTGGCCGAACCCGTGGGTCTCCAGGTCGCACTCGTCGACCACCCACAGGCCGTACTCGTCGCACAGGTCGAGGAAGGCCGGATGCGGCGGGTAGTGGCTGGTGCGGACGGCGTTCACGTTGTGCCGCTTCATCAGCAGCACGTCCTCGACCATCGTCTCGTACGGCACGGCGCGCCCGTGGTCGGGGTGGAACTCGTGCCTGTTGACGCCCTTGAAGACCAGCGGCACGCCGTTGGCCTTGAGCACGCCGTCCTCGACGGTGATCGTGCGGAAGCCCACGCGCAGCCGTACGGTCTCCTCGGCGGTGACGAAGCTCGCCTCGTACAGCCGGGGATGCTCGGCCGACCACGGCTCGGCAGCCACCCGCACCTCGGTGCCAGGAGCCAGATCGGCGACGCCCAGTTCGGGGATGGACAGCAGCCCGTCGCCCTCGAAGCTGAGCGTGCCGTCGGCCGCGGCGCGCACGAACAGGTCGGCGCTCGACCGGGTCAGCTCCACCTCTCGGAAGATGCCGGGCAGCCACCACATGTCCTGGTCCTCGAGGTAGCTGGCGGCCGACCACTGGTGCACCCGTACCGCGAGGACGTTGGCGCCCTCCACCAGGTACGGCCCGGCGTCGAACTCGGCGGGCAGCCTGCTGCCCGTGGAGAAGCCCAGCTCGTGGCCGTTCAGCCAGACCTTGAACGTGGAGTCCACGCCCTCGAAGCGCAGCCGCCCCCCGCTCCAGCCCTCGGGCAGGTCGAAGACGCGCCGGTAGTCGCCCGTCGGGTTCTCGTCGGGAACGCGCGGCGGGTCCACGGGGAAGGGGTAGACGACGTTGGTGTAGACGGGCGCGCCATGACCGTGGAGCGGCCAGTGGGACGGCACCGCCAGCACGTCCCAGGCCGAGTCGTCGAAGGAGGGGGCGGCGAAGTCGTCGGGCAGGTCGGCGACGGGTGACAGGCGGAAGCGCCAGTCGCCTGTGAGGTCGAGGGAGGGGGCGTCGGAGCGAAGCGCGGCGCGCGGTTCGAGGCGTCCGGCACCGGGGGCGAAATCAGCGAAGTACACAGAAACCGATGTTTTCCCAATAAACCGAACATGTCCATGGGTTCGCCGCTGTCCATGGCCTCAGCGCCCGGCGGCACCCGCGTCGCGAGCGCCCGCCCTTCGCGCAAGGTGCATCGTAGGTGGCCGCGACGACACCCAGAGCCTGCGACTCAGGGTGGCAGGGGACTCGAGGGCGGTCCCTTGCGGCAGGACGTGACACCGCATATCGTCCCGATGTATCAGGTCGATATATCGGGCCGATGGTTCCTCCGGCGGAACACGGGAGCTGTGATGAGGCGGATCGACTACGACACGGAGCAGTACCAGGACTACGCGCGTGGCCGGGCGCTCACCGAGCAGCAGCTGCGGACATGGATCAGCGCGTTCGGAGCGGTGCTGCCCGAGCGGCGTCCTCTGGCGGGGCTGGACGTCGGCTCGGGGACGGGCAGGTTCACCCCCGCGCTGGCGCGGGCGTTCGGGCCGGTGACCGGCGTCGAGCCGTCGGTCCGCATGCGCGAGATAGCGCAGACGCAGTCCCCGCACCCCGACGTCCGGTATCTGGCAGGCTCCGCCGAGGACATGCCGGTGCCGTCCGGCAGCGCCGACTACGCGCTCATGTTCTTGTCCTGGCACCACGTCCAGGACAAGCCGCGGGCGGCCCGGGAGCTGGCCAGGGTGCTCAGGCCCGGCGGGCGGCTGCTCCTGCGCGCCAATTTCAGCGACCACCATCCCATGCCGTGGTGGCTGGAGCACTTCCCCCGCGGCCCGGAGGTCGATGCCTCGCTGTTTCAGCCGCTGCACGAGGTCATCGCGATGTTCACATCGGACGGCTGGCGCGTCACCGGTTTCGGCACGGTCCTCCAGCCGTCCTCCGGCACCCGCGCTGACATGCTCGAACGGCTGCGCCTGCGCACCCTTTCGTTCTTCGCCCAGCTCAGTCCCGACGAGCTGGAGACCGGCTTCCGCCGACTGGAGCAGGCTGTCGCCGCAGATCCCGGCGCACCGGCGCCTGCGTTCTCCGAGCCGCTGCTCACACTCGAACGGCGCCGGTAACGCCGACTGCGCCTCGTTGACCTGCCCCGCGACGAGCTCCTCTGCACAGGCGAGGCGTGCGGTCCGGAGCAGCGGGGTCACGGCGCCGAGCCGGCGGGACCGCTTCGATCAGGGCCTGCCGGCGGCGTGCTCGTGGACGGATGCGAGGCGGCGTGCGGCCTCGATCAGCTCGGTGCGGTCGGCGGTGGCGGCGAAGCCGAGGCGGAGGTAGGCCGCAGGGAGCTCGGTGGCGAAGTAGCGGTTGCCGGCGCTGACGGCGACCCCGTGCTGCCGGGCCGTGTCGGCGACCACGGTGTCGTCCGTGCCGTACGGCAGGCGGACCCACAGGTGCAGCCCGCCCGTGGGGATGCGGGTGAGCGTCCAGTCGGGAAGTTCGTGCGCGACGGCGGCCGCCAGCGCTCCGCACCGCTCCCGCAGGGCTGCGGCCAGAGAACGGACATGCCGTTCCCATGTGGGAGAGCTGAGGAGTTCGAGCGCTGTTTCCTGGAGCGGGCGGGTGACGAAGAAGTCGTCGACGAGACGGGTGGCGCGCAGGCGTTCCATCACCGGGCCTCGGGCCACCAGGGCGCCGATGCGCAGGCTCGGCGCCGCCGGTTTGGTGAGCGAGGTCAGGTAGACCACGGTGCCGTCGCGATCGTCGGCCAGCAGAGGCGGCGGCACCGGCGTGCCGTGGCCGAGGTGCCGCGCGAAGTCGTCCTCGATGACGAACGCGCCCGCCGCCCTGGCCGCATCGATGATCTGCCGGCGGCGTTGTGGCGCGAGCACGGTGCCGGTGGGGTTGTGACAGGCCGGCTGGCAGTACAGCAGGCGTGCGCGGGTCATGGCGAAGGCGTCGGCCAGGAGGCCGGGTTGCAGGCCGTCGGCGTCCATCGGCACCGGTACCGGGCGCAGGCCGGCCGCCCTGGCGGCGGCTATCGCTCCCGGATAGGTGGGCGACTCCATCAGGACGGGGTCCCCCGGCGCCGCGATGGCCCGGAACGCCATGGACAGCGCGCTCTGCCCACCGGCCGTGACCAGGATGTCGTCCGCGCTCACGCCGCCGCCGGCCATGGTGGCGAACACGCTGCGCAGGGCCGTCAGGCCGCTGGCGGGGGCGCGGTCCCACGCGTCGGGGCGGCGCGCGGCGCGGGCCAGCGCCGCGGTCAGGATCTGGGTGGGCTGGAGTGATCGATGCAGGTAGCCACCGTCCAGCATGATCGTGCCCGCGGGTGGCGCACCGACGGCGCCGGTGAGGATGCGGGTGTCCACGGTCCGGTCGGCGAGGGTGACGGTCTGCCAGGCGGTGTCGGCCACCTCGGCGCGCCGCTGGGCGCGTGCCGCCACATACGTGCCGCTGCCCGGACGGGTGACCACCAGGCCCTCGGCGGCGAGCGTGGCGATCGCCTGTGACACGGTGGCGGGGCCGACCTGGAAGCGCCGGATCAGCTCGCGGCTGCTGGGCAGACGGTCGCCCGGCGCCAGCCGGTCGATCATCTCGCGCATCCTGGTGGTCAACTCCGCAGAACTGCTACTGTCTGACATGAGAAATGATAATAGCGCTTCCAGGATTTCCCCAGAATCGCTTCTGGACGTCGCGGCCCTGCGCGCGGACACCCCCGGCGCCGGCAACGTCGTGCACTTCAACAACGCCGGTTGCGGTCTGCTGGCCGCGCCCGTGCTGGCCGCGATGGTCGACCACCTGCGGCTGGAGGCGAGCATCGGTGGCTACGAGGCCTCCGCCGCCCGCGCCGAGCAGGTCCGCGAGTTCTACGCCGAGACCGCCGCCCTGATCAACTGCGCTCCCGAGAACATCGCGTTCGCCGGTAGCGCCACCCACGCCTTCTCCACCGCCCTGTCGGCGATCCCGTTCGAGGCGGGTGATGTGATCCTCACGACCCGCAACGACTTCATCTCCAACCAGATCGCCTTCCTGTCGCTGGGCAAGAGGTTCGGCGTGCGGACCGTGCACGCGCCCGACCTGCCAGAGGGCGGGGTGGACGTGGAGGCGATGGCGAGACTGATGAGGGAGCACCGCCCGCGGCTGGTGGCCGCCACCCACATCCCCACCAACTCCGGCCTGGTCCAGCCGGTGGCCGAGATCGGGCGGCACTGCCGCGAGCTCGATCTGCTCTACCTCGTCGACGCCTGCCAGTCGGTCGGCCAGTACCCGATCGACGTCGCGGAGATCGGCTGCGACCTGCTCACCGCCACCTGCCGCAAGTTCCTGCGCGGCCCCCGCGGCTCTGGCTTCCTGTACGTGTCCGACCGCGTCCTGCGCGCCGGTTACGAGCCGCTGTTCATCGACATGTACGGCGCGCGCTGGGTCGAGCCCGGCCGCTACCAGCCCGTCGAGACGGCGGCCAGGTTCGAGGACTGGGAGTTCCCCTACGCCATCGTCCTCGGCTGCGCCGCCGCCGCGCGCTACGCCCGCCAGGTCGGCATGGACGCCATCGCCCGCCGTACCCCCGCCCTGGCCGCAGGGCTGCGCGACAGGCTCGCCGATCTGCCGGGGGTGCGCGTGCTCGACCACGGCCGGCAACTGGGCGCCCTGGTCACCTTCGCCATCGACGGCTGGCAGCCGGAGCCGTTCAAGGCCGCCATGGACGCACGCCGTATCAACTCGGCGCTCAGCTACCGCCACTTCGCGCAGTTCGACTTCGGCGACAAGGACATCGACTGGTGCCTGCGCCTGTCGCCGCACTACTACAACACCGAACAGGAAGTGGACCAGGTCGTCGCGGCGGTCGCCGACCTCAGCCTCGCGGGCGGCAGCCGTGACGACCGCTGAACCTCTCACCGAGCCGGGTGCCGCCTCCGCGCGGGAAGGGCTGTGGCGCAACAGCGACTTCCTGAAGTTCTGGCTCGGCGAGACCCTGTCGCTGCTCGGCACCCAGATCACCAACCTCGCGCTGCCGCTGACCGCGATCTACGCCTTCCAGGCCACCGACGAGCAGGTCGGTCTCCTGCGGTTCCTGCAGCTCGCGCCCTACCTCGGGCTCGCTCTGCTGTTCGGGGTCTGGGTCGACCGGGTCAGGCGGCGGCCTGTCATGGTGTGGGCCAACCTCACCAGAATGGTCCTGCTCGCCCTGATCCCGGTCCTGTCCTGGCTGGACGTCCTCAGCATGGCGCCGCTCCTGGTCATCGCCTGCGTCATCGGCGTCGCTTCGGTGCTGTTCGACGTAAGCTGGATGTCCTTCGTGCCCACCCTCGTGAAGGACCCCCAGCACTACGTCGAGGCCGGCGCCAAGATGGGGATCAGCTCGTCGGCGGCCGACGTGGCCGGTCCCGGGCTCGCCGGTGCCCTGATCAGCGCGCTCACGGCGCCGGTGGCGTTGGTCGTCGACGCGTTCTCCTACCTGGTGTCGCTGGCGTCGCTGCTGCTGATCCGCACGCGTGAGCCACGTCCAGAACCACCCGCGGCGAAGAGACGTCTGCTGACCGAACTGCGAGAGGGTCTGCGCTGGGTCTTCGGCAACCCGATCCTGCGAGCGCTGGCCCTCGTCGGGCTCTGCTGCAACTTCTCCATGGTCACCGTCTGGACCATGTTCCTGCTGTACGGCACGCGTGACCTGCAGCTGGACTCCACGACCCTGGGCGGCGTCTTCGCGACGGCCTCCGTGGGCGGCTTGATCGGCGCGGTGATCTCCCGGAAGATCATCGCGCGATTCCGGCTCGGGCGGGTCTATCTCGTGGCTCAGACGGCTCTCCTGCTGGGACCGACACTGCTCGTCGTGGCGGGCGGCCCGAGGCCGGTGATGGTGGGGATGTTCGTCCTGTCCTTCTTCGCCACCTACCTGGGCCTCGGCGTCGCCAATGTCATCATCGTCAGCCTGCGTCAGACCAGCACCCCGCAGGCGATGATGGGCCGCATGACCGCGGTCTTCCGCACCTTGCTGTTCGGCGGCGGCGCGCTCGGCGGTCTGTCCGCAGGCCTCCTCACGGGTGCGGTCGGCGCCAGGGGCGCGCTCACCATGGCGGCCATCGGCTCGGCCGCCGTGGTGATCGGGCTCGTCGTCTCCCCTGTGAGCCGGCTCCACACCCTGCCGGCGCCGCCACCAGAACCCGCCGCTGCCGGACACGGCCGAGCACGACCTGTCGTCGACGGATCACCTAGCTGATGCTGTTGATCCAGATCCCGATGGGGATGGACGTCGCCGGCGGTCGCACCGCCGGGATCTTGGTTGCGCTTGCAGGGCTGTCGCCATAGTTTCGGCCAGTGCATTCGACCCTCCGGATGGTCCTCGCCTTACTGCTCGCCGCGGCCGCCTGCTCCACCCAGAACACGGGCGCGGCGAGAACCCCCTCCTCGGCTCCGTCCCCACCACCTTCCCCGGCCCCGTCCGCGCTGCCCACGTGCGCGGCCGCAACCGAGCCCGCGTGGACTCCCGTGCCGCTGCCACGCCGGACCGCCAGGGACGGCTGGCGGGTGGTCACCGCCCTCGCCGGGGGCCAGCCGACGGATGTGGTCGCGCTCAAGGACGGGACGGTCTGGGTGGTGGGCGATCGCCATGTCACCCGGCCCACCACACCCCGACGCGAAGGAAACTGCGTCGCCGTCACTCGTGGCGGCAGCATCCCCGTGGTCTGGCGCAAGAAGGGCAGCGAGAACGACAGGCACTGGACGAAGCTGCGCGGACCACGATGCGTCGAGCAACTCACGAGAGTGACCGCGTCCGCCGGCGGGAGCGTGTGGGTGTTCGGTACGAATCCGCTGCCCGAGCAGACACCGGCCTGCATGGCCAAGTGGAACGGCCGTGGCTGGGTGGAGCGGGCGCTGAGGGAGGAGGTGAGCACCGCCGCGGCACTGAAGGACGACGAGGTCTGGACGGTTTCCGGCAAGCTGTACGACCGGACGCTCACGCAGTGGGTCGATGGCAAGCCACACGATCACCGGCTGGCCATGAGCCCTGAAGTGATCGCCACCCGCGGGGAGGGAGAACTCTGGGCGGCCGGGTTCCGCGCAGACCGAGACACCTTGGATCCCGCACAGGGCAATGAGCTGAGACTGGCCCGCTGGGACGGCAGGCGATGGCACAAGATCCCCTCCCCCAAGCCGCCTCTGCCGGAGCAGGAAGACCCAAGGGTCATCGTCACCGACCTGGTCGCGATCGGTCCGAGTGACGTATGGGTGGCGGCCAACATAGAGGTCTTCGACGAGGAACCGGGCTATCTGCTCCTGCTGCACTGGGATGGCGCCGCATGGTCGTGGCAGCGCGGCTCGAAGAAGAGCGTGAGCGATCAGCTGGTACCGGACGGCCGTGGAGGATTCTGGCTCACCGGTGTGGAGGAGGACGACCTGCAGCACATGAAGGGCCGTCGTCGGACACCCGTGCGGCTCCCCCTGTCCGAAGACCTCGTGCACCTGGCGATCTCCCGTGTCCCCGGGTCCACCCGCGTCTGGGGAGTGGGAGTGGAGTCGGAAACAGAGTACGGCAACCTGATCTGGAGCAGCGGATGAGGAGGTCCTCACCCCACCGGCATCTCCTGATCACCCAACGCGAGGCGCCCGCCGCCGACAACGGCCCGGAACCTGTCGCCGAACGTGCCGGCCGGGTTTCTGCGGGACCTAACACGGCACTTTCCTGCGGTGTACGGCGATCGCCACCCCGAGGGCGAGGGCGGCATATCCGCAGGTCACGGCCAACCCTCCCCATGGCGGGAGCGGGTAGTAGCCACCGAGCAGTGAATGGTCCACGTCCACATGCGCGAAGGTGGGGACGCTCTGCGTGATCGCGAACCCGGCGGCAGGGGTGATCATCAGCAGCCATGGCACCAGACCCGCGGTCGCCAGCAGGTAGGGCACGACGACCAGCGCGATGGCCAGGCCGATGGCGACGACGCCCCGCATGACCAGCGCGGCGAGGCCCAGAGCCAGCACGGCGGCGGCCGCGGTCAGCGCCGCGTAGCCGACGATCACCCGGAGCCCGGTGCCCAGGGTGATCGGCTGAATCGGGTTCTGATTGGCGTGCAACAGCGCCAGACCGGCAGGAACCACGATGCCCGAGGTCGCCAGCCCGGCCACGAACGCGACCGCACCGACGACCATGGCCTTGGCCGCCAGTAAGGGCGCTGGATGCGGCTCGGCCAGCAGGCTCGTCCTGATCTGCCGGTCTTCCGCCGTGAAGAACGTGACCGCCACCACGAGCACCAGGATCAGCCCCACAGCTCCGCCGATCAGCGTGAAGTCAGCGCGCAGACCGCCCGTCACCGTGGCGGGCCCGATGTCACCGCCCCCTGTCACGAGGATCTGGTCGCCGGACTCGACGACCCGGCCCGGGTGATGCGGGGTCCTGCCGTCGGGCTTCATGACGACGCCGACGTCGTCGTGCCGCCACGAACCGTTCGCGCCCTGCAGCTTGATCTGGTCGAAGGTGGCGGTGGCCTGGGCGAAGCGTGACGCCATCTCCCGCAGAGCGCCTGGCGAGGTGGCGAACAGCCCGATCTGGACCGTCTCCGGCAGGCCGGTCAGCTTGACCGTACCGACCTCGGTCCACGTCTTGCCGTCGCCCGACTCGTAGCCGGTGAGAGTGTCACCCGACCTGGTCAGCCGCAGCCACCGGGGCGTCTGCACAGGACCGCCGGCCATGTCGTGGATGAAGTTGTGTTGCATCCTCACACCGTGGCTGCCAGTGATCATGACAGCGGCATACGGTGTGCCCTGCTTGAGGCTCTGCCTGACGAGAAGCCCGGCCTTCGCCCATGGCATCACTCCCTCCTCATAGCCGGGGTGCACTCCGGGTATGGCGTCCGGCGGCCGGAACTGCCCGGTCATGTCCGACACGCGGGCGGTGATGCTGCCGTCCCCCTTGAGTGGCTGGTGCACGAAGTAGTACTTGTCGTTCACCGCCGTGCCATCGGGTCCCAGCAGAGGCGCGGGACAGGGGCCCTCGCCCTTCCCTGTTACGCAGGTACTGCGGGCGCCTCCGGCGATCAGCAGTCCGAGCGACACGGTGACCAGCACGGAGGCCACCATGAGGAGCACCCAGCCGCGCCCGGTGCGGAACCTGGTCCACTCCGCGCGCAGCAACTGAGGGAAGCCGTCCCGCCCGACCCGTTGGCTGGATCGGTATGGCGTAGATGAACTCATGCCGACGGTTGTACGCGGCACCCGGTTCCAGCAGGGTCGCAGCCGCTGCGACCCGGCTGCGACCCGGGATCTGGCAAGGTTGGCCCATGGCACCTCGACCCGGCGGCCGGTTCGCTCGCCCTGCCCGCACGACGACCGGCGGTGACCGGCGGTGAGGGTCCTCGTCGTCGAGGACTTCGAGGTCCTCGCCCGCTCCATCGGGACCGGGCTGCGCCGCGAGGGCATGGCCGTCGACGTCGTCCTGGATGGAACCGCCGCCCTCGACCGCCTGGCCGTCACCCGCTACGACGTGGTGATCCTCGACCGCGACCTGCCCGGCGTCCACGGGGACGAGATCTGCAGGCGACTGGCCCACGGCCGCTGTGAGACCCGTGTGCTGATGCTCACCGCCTCCGGCACGATCGAGGACCGTGTCGACGGGCTCAGCCTCGGCGCCGACGACTACCTGCCCAAGCCGTTCGCGTTCGCCGAACTGGTCGCCCGCGTCCGGGCCCTGGCCCGGCGCGCCACCCCGCCGCTACCACCCACCCTGGCGTGCGGGGACATCACCCTCGATCCGGCCCGCCGTACCGCGGCCCGGGGCGGCCGGCGCCTTGAGCTGAGCCCCAGGGAGTTCGCCCTGCTCGAGTGCCTGCTCGCCGTACCCGGCCTGGTCATCTCCGCCGAGGAGTTGCTCGAACGTGTCTGGGACGAGGCCGCCGACCCCTTCAGCAGCGCCGTCAAGCACACCATGCACCGGTTACGGGTCAAGCTCGGCGAACCGCCCGTGATCGAGACCATCCGCGAAGGCGGCTACCGCATCGGGCCGTCATGACCTCCCGGCAGCTCGCCAGAAGGTCCCTGCAGACGCGGCTCGCGCTCGCCTACGCGGCGGGCATCTACGCCGCCGGAGTCTTGGTCCTGGTATTCGTCGACGTCCCGCTCGCCACCATCCACGCGGCCGTCCCCGCAGGCCATCCCCCATCGAGCGGGATCGCCGCCGGGCCAGGGATCAGCCTGCCCCAACTCCTCATGGGATCCGCCGTCGCCCTGGTCATTCTGGTTCCCGTCGCCCTGACTCTCGGCTGGTACGTCGCCGGCCGGTTCCTGCACCCGCTGCGCGCCATCACCGCCACCGCCAGAATCATCTCCGCCGGAAACCTCCACCGACGCCTCGACCTCGGCGAGCCCACGGACGAGCTGACCGAACTCGGCCACACCCTCGACGACCTGTTCACCCGCCTGCAAGCCTCCTTCGACGCCCAACGCCACTTCGTCGCCAACGCCTCCCATGAGCTGCGCACCCCGCTCGCCGGCCTGCGCACCCTCCTTGAAGTCGCTCTCACCGACCCCGATGCCGACGCCGACACCCTGCGCTCGGCCTGCCAGGAGGCCCTCGCCCTGGGCGGACACCAGGAGCGGCTCGTCCAGGCACTGCTCGCGCTGGCCACCAGTGAGCGGGGCGTCACCCGCTGGGACCGCCTCGACCTCGCCCACGTCGTCGAAGGAGTGCTCGCCTCCCGCCGCGACCAAGCCGCAAAGAGGGGCATCGACCTCGCCGAACACCTGAAGCCCGCAGTGACAGCCGGGGACCCGAGACTGATCGAGAGCCTCGTCGCCAACCTCATCGACAACGCCATCCGCCACAACCACGAACACGGGCACGGGCACGTCCAGATCAACACGCGGAGCTCCGGCACACAGGTGGCCCTTACGGTCGCCAACAGCGGGCCGGCCGTCCCCGACGACCAGATCCAGCGCCTCTTTCAACCCTTCCAGAGACTGGCGCCTGATCGTCACGGCCGCCACGACGGCTACGGCCTCGGCCTCGCCATCGTCAATGCCGTCACCCAAGCTCACCACGCCACCCTCACCGCCGACGCACGCCCCGAAGGGGGTCTGTCCATCACCGTGCGGTTCGCGCAGGGATCTCATCCGAACCTTCCCTGACATCAGGGGACGACTACGCAGGGGCTCGCGGCCGGCGCCGGAGCGCCTCGAGGCGAACTGGCCGTGGTCCTTCGGGGCAGACCCGTCCTCACGCCCGCCCGGCTGGGGACAGCCGGAGACCGTGGAGCGCTCGCAACCGGATGGCCGGTAGCCGCGGGGCGGCGGTCACGGCTGCCTTCTCGGGTCGAATCCGGTGACGTCCGCCAGCTGCTGGAACAGGCGGCGCTCGTCCTCGCTGAGCGGGGCGGGGACCACGATCCTGGTCTCGGCGTACAGGTCGCCGGGGTCTGCCTGGGGGTTGGGCAGGCCACGGCCGTGGAGCCGGAGACGGTCACCGCTCGAGGTGCCCGGCGGCACCTTGATCAGTTCCGGGCCGGCGGGTGTGTCCACCGGCACGACGGCTCCCAGCGCGGCCTCCCACGGAGCCAGACGAAGCTCCACGTGGATGTCGCGCCCCCGCACCCGGTACTTCGGGTGGTCGGCGATGCGTACCACGAGGAAGAGATCGCCGTCAGGCGCTCCGGCCCTGCCGCGCCCGCCCTGCCCGGCGATCCGGAGGCGCTGGCCTGCGACGAATCCAGGAGGGATCACGATCTCCATCCGGTGGCGGCCGTCGAGGGTGAGGACGCGGCGGGCGCCGCGGTAGGCCTCCTCGACGGTGATCTCGAGCTCGGCCTCCTGGTGGGCGCCCGCGGCGGAGGCCCATCCCTGGTACGTCCGCTCGCCGTACAGGTCGCCGAACAGGTCACCGAACCCGGGAGCCGCCGTCCAGGCCGGGGCGGGCCCCGGTGCCGGCGCTCCTGTCCGGACCCGTACGTGCGGCTGCATGTCGAAGTCCCAGCCTGCCGAAACCCGCTGGACGCCCTGCGCGGCCGCGTCGTAGCGCCTGCGCGCCGCAGGGTCACCCAGGACGCGGTAGGCCTCGGTGATCTCTTTGAAGCGCTCCTCGGCGCCGGGCTCACGATTGACGTCAGGGTGGTAGAGGCGGGCCAGCCTGCGGTAGGCGCGCTGGATCTCCTCCCGGCTCGCAGTCCTGGCGACCTCCAGCGCCTGGTAGAAGTCCTTCGCCATCGCCCGACCCCTTGGTCACTGCGTGATAGCTCGGGAAGGCCGGCCGTCTCGGGTCAGTCCGGCTCGGCGTTCCACGGTTGCTGTGCCCGCCCGCCCGGTAACCGGCTCGGGGGTGGCCGCGTGCCGTCGACCCGGCCGGCGGACCACCGCGTGGCGGACCTGGTGCAGGTCGGCGGCCTGGCCGAGCGCGGCAGGGTGACGAGCGGCCTCCCGGCCGGGGGCGGGCCACGGGACCATGCGCGGCGGTGCCGCGCCATGGCCCGCCCCACGGAGCGGGTCAGGCGTTGATGGCTTTGCTGTCGCCGCGGCTGATCTCCACCTTGCGCGGCTTGGCCTTCTCCATCACGGGGATGTGCACGGTGAGGACACCGTTGGCGTATTCGGCGTCGATCCTGTCGCTGTCGAGGTGCTCGGACAGGTAGACGCGGCGGGTGAAGGCTCCCATCACCCGTTCGCGGACGAAGACGCGCTCGTCCTGGCCGAACTCCTCCTCGCGGCGGGCGCTCACCGACAGCACCCCGCGGTCGACGGTGACCTCGATGGAGTCGGGGTCGATACCGGGCAGATCGAACCGCAGCACCACGTCGCCGGCGCGGCGGATTCCGTCCATCGGCATGATCGCGCCGGCGCCCTCGGCGGCGGCCTGGCGGGTCAGCCGATCGAACTGACGCTCGAACTCCTGCACGAAGGGGTCGATCGACGTCAGCAGCATCGTGCCTCCGAAGATCCCCCGGGGCCGACGGGCACCCGGGATGCCTGTTCTGCCAAGAGGAAACCTCTAATCCAGATTGTAGATAATCTCGGTGCCCAATTGTCAACTCCCTCGAGGTCGAGCCTCTGCGGGATCCGACGCCACCGCTTCGGACGCCGCCTTCAGGCCGAGCACCTGGGCGGACTGACCGGTGATGTGGGCGGGGTGTCCAGATGGTCGAGCCGTTCGATCGACATGAAGTACGTGCGGCCACTCGCCCGGTACGTGAAGAAGGAAGAGAGGGGGTTGACAGATTCTTGCAGCACTGGCTATAGAAAATGTGTATCGGTCGATGACCTGGCGGCGCTGTCAGAGGTTTCCGGGGAGGGATCGACATGCAGGATCTGGCCACGCGGCGCGTGGACGGTGAGTTCGCGGAGCTGATCTGCGCCGACGATCAGTGGCTGCGAGAAACGTTCGACGCCCTGATCGCGGCAAGTTATGGGCCGCCACCTGCCGGTCCCTGGCCTCCTGCCCCTCCTCGGACGCCGCCGACCGGGCCGTCGCACCGGCGGCTCCACCTCCGGCGCGACGGTCGGATGCCGGAAGGCGTCCTGGTGGCGAAGCCGTCAGGCATCCGGCTCGGCCGCTCACCGCCGAACCCGTCGTGATCCGGCCGTGCGTCCTCAGACGTCGACCGGCGACCCGGTCGGCACCTCCATCACACGGCGCAGAAGGGGGGAGGTGAACACATCCCAGAACACGTACTCATACCTCGCTCCAAGCTCATGTCATCGGGCCGGCGGGCTCTTCCCCGCCGGCCCTTTCCAGATCAGCCGGCCTGAGGCCCTGCGCTTCGGTCTCCGAGCGTGGTCGTCGCAGTCCGCCACCCACCAGGGCGTGGGTCAGGCGATCCGCGCGAGCGTCACGCCTTTCCGTCAAGGCGTGAAGACGTCGCCGCGGCGGCCGAAGGGCGCGGTGGCGAACCGGAAGGCGATCTTGGCGGGAGTCAGCCAGCGGACGTGCGCACCGTTGCGCGCTCTGCTGATCACCTTGTCGGCCAGCCAGGGGGCGACGGTCTCCACGCGATCGGCCAGGATCGACATCATCCTCGCCGCGCGTTCGCGCTCGGCGGCGGAGTAGCCGTGGGTGAGCAGGTCGGTGACCACAAGGCCGGGACTGAGCAGGCCGACGGTCACTCCGCCTGGAACCTCCTTCGCGAGGGCGTCGGTCAGATAGGTGCTCGCTCGCTTGGTGGCGCCGTACACGCCGAGGCCCCTGACGATACGGCCGTCGCTGCCCAGTCCTTCCATGTTCCACACGTGACCGCCGCCTTGTGCGGCCATGCCGCCGATGGCGACGGAGGAACCGTTGATCACTCCGAGCACGTTGACGTCCACAACCCTTCGGGCCTGCTCGGCGGGCAGTCGCCAGACGGGCTCACGGGCATGCGAGACTCCCGCGTTGTTGATCCAGATGTCGACGCGGCCGTACCGGTCGACGGCCGCGTCCCACAGGCTTTGCAACTGGTCACGGCTGGTGACGTCGGCCACCCTCGCCAGGACACCCAGCGCGGCGGCGGCCGTGCTGACCCGGTCGGCGCCGGTGCCGCAGACGGCCACCCGATGGCCCTGCTCCACCAGCGCCCTGGCCAGGCCGAAGCCGAGGCCGCGGGTCCCGCCGGTGATCACGATCATCTTCGCGACGCGAGAAGCGCGCTCACCGGTCGCAGGCGCATGGTGATCGGCCATGCAAGGACCCTAGCTCAGGTCGGCGGGGAGAGGTCGCCCTGGCTCGGGCGGTCGGGCTTGCGGGAGGCGAGTGGCGAGGCCTCGTCTCCAGGTGCGATCTCGGCGTGTTCCTCGCCGTGACCGCGTCCGTGACCGTCGTCCAGCGGGATCTTCTCCCCGCCGTACGCCTTCGACATCCGCCCGCGCAGCTTGCCCAGCGGACCGCGCACACCCCTCGGCGGAATCCCGTCGGCGTCGGAACCGATCTCCACCTGCCTGATCGCCTCCTTGCCCCGCACGTGTGCCTCGATGTCCTCCGCCGCGGGCGTGTGGATCTCGATGAACTCACCGTGCGGCAGCCGCTTGATCACGCCCGACTCCACGCCGTGCCCGATGACCGCGGCGTCGGAGCGCTGCAGTCCCAGACAGATG
>NZ_BAAATE010000041.1:0-79549 GCF_039533245.1 Nonomuraea recticatena
CGGCTCGGCTGGCCTACGCCATCTTGGACGGCACCCTCATCCCGATCGATCGTCGGGCGGACGAGCGACCGTATTACAGCGGGAAACACAAGCAGCATGGGGACGTGCAACTGCTGGCCGATCCCGCAGGCCGGCTGGTGTGGACCTCGCCTGCGCTGCCGGGCGCCGTTCATGACGTGACCGCCGCTCGAAAGATCGGCCTGATCGACGCCTTGACCGGTGCTGGCGTGAAGACCTTTGCGGACAAGGGCGATCACGGCGCGGGCGGCACGATCCGGACGCCGTTCAAGCGGCATCGCCACCGTCCATGGCTGTCACGCGGGCAGCGGGACGTTAACCGCGCCCATGCCCGCATCCGCGCCATTGGCGAGCGCGCCGTCGCGACCTTAAAGGCCTGGAAGGTGCTCACCAAGCTGCGCTGCTGCCCGCATGGCGCGACCGCGCTCGTGCAGGCCATCCTCGTCCTCCAGCTCGTCGAAGACAGCCGTTACCCAGGATGAAAAGGGCTCAGTGATGGTCTCGATGAAATCGCAGGCCAGCAAAACCTCAGCCTGGAGCGCAGAAAGTCGGCCCAGGTGGTGGACGCCCGCTCGGGCGCCGGATCGATGCCGTCCCGCTTGAGGATCTCCCAGACTGTGGACGGCGCCACCTTGATGCCGAGCGTGGAGAGCTCTCCGTGCACCCTCCGGTAGCCCCAGGATGGATTCTCCCGGACCAGACGCAAGACGAGGGCGCGGATGGAACGAACGGTTGGCGGGCGCCCGCGCCGCTTCGGCACTCAGGCACGAGCATGACGCCGTTTCATCAGATCACGGTGCCACCGAACGACGGTATCCGGCCGGACGAGAAGCCTCAGCCGGCGCAAGACGTCGCGCGGCAGCGGCGCCAGGAGAGCGGCGAGGAAGGCCCGGTCCTCGGGAGCGAACCTCACCCGGGTGTCGGCGCCGAGCTGTCGTTCCAGGACGGCGATCTGGTGACGTAGTGCGAGAATCTCGACGTCCTTTGTCCCGATCTCCCATCGGAAGCAACCGCAACGCCGCGAAGGTGTTCATGACGGCGAGATAGGCCAGGCGAAGGAGCACGACCGGTCATCCTGCCGCACTGGCGCCTCTTTAGGAATCGAAGCCTGCCTGCGAGAGAAGCCCTGCAAGACCGTGACCTGGACGGATGGAATTATCGGCAGGCGCACTGCTGGTACTGATCGGAATGCGCGCCGACGGCCGCAAGGAACTCGTCGCCCTCACCTTGACGGTGACCCGGGCCGCGGACGGCAGCACCGCCGACACCGCGTCGATCACCATCACGCTGCCCGCGCAAAGGCGGTGGCATTCGCTTCATAACCGTCGCATCGCGCTTGAGCCGAGGCCGCTGGGCACGTAGAGCGCCAGCAGCGCGCGGTCGCGGTTTTCCCAGCGGTTCAGCTCGGCCAGGCTCCACACGGTCGCCCGGTCCGTGCGCCCGTGAACGACGATGGCACCATGTCGGTGCCGATCTACGATGTCGCCCAGTCGAAGGCCGGGCCTGCGTCGTGCGCACCCGGCGTTCTGTTTCGCGCCGATGAACGATGAGAGGCTGCCCCATGAGGACGCGGGCCGAATGGGTGCCTCCCTCGCGCTCGCCCTAAGTACTTGCCGCCGCGGATCGCGACGCGACAGCGCGCGCCGTCACCGACCGACCGGCGATCGCGACGGCGACGAGGCACAGCGCGGCGGCGGCACAGAAAACCGCGGGAAGTCCCGCGTGGTCACCCAGCACCCCTCCGGCCAGCGCGCCGATCGGCATGGTGCCCATGCCGATCAGCCGGGCCGTGGCATTGACTCTGCCCAGTATCGACTCCGGTGTCAGTTGCTGCCGCAGGGACTGGATAGCGACGTTGAACATCGCGCTGGTCGCCCCCATCAGGACGGCGACGACGCCGATGACCGCCGCGACCGGCACGACCACGGGCACGAGCAGCAGGAGGCTGTTCAGCACGGCCGACATGATGAGCACCCGTGGCAGCGAGCGAACCTGCCGCTCCATGAGCAGGGAACCCCCTATGGCTCCGGCCGCGAGGGCCACCATCAACAGGCCGTACCCACCGGCCTCGAGCCGTACTCTGGACTGGTCGCCGACCACCCACAGCACGAAGACCGCGAAATAGGCGGCGCTGGCGAAGTTGAACAGGCCCGCGAAGAGCGCCAGGGAGCGGAGCACGCGGTGGTCTCGCAGGAACCGCAGGCCCGCCACGATGTCCGCCCGCACGCCGGCGGTGTCCGACTGGACGCGAAAGCGCCCGCGCAGCCCCACCAGCATCGCGGCGGCACCGGTATAGAGCAGGGCGGGCGCGGCGAGAAGGGCGGCTTGGCCGAGTGCGCCGAGCAGGAGCCCGGCCAGCGGCGCACCGACGAAGTTGTTGCCGACCGTCTGGGCGGCGAAGAGGCGCCCGTTCGCCACGGGGAGCCGCTCTTGGGGGACGACCATGGGGGTGAGGGACTGTCCGGTGCTGTCGGAGACGACCTCGCACGCCCCGGCCAGCAGCAGCGAGGCCAGCAGCAACGGTAGGTGGAGCAGGTCCAGCCACGCCACCGCGGCGAACACCAGCAGCACGGCGGCGCGGCCCCAGTTGGCCGCCGCCAGCAGCACGCGCCTGTCGTGCCGGTCGACGAGGGCGCCCACGGGCAACGCGAAGAGCAGCCAAGGCAGCGTCGCGGCAGCGCTGACCAGGGACACCAGGAACGGCGAGCGGGTCAGCCCCACCGCGATGAGCGGTGCACCCACGACGACGAGCCCGTCGCCCACGTTCGACAGCGCCGTGGCCGCCCACAGCCGGTGGAACGACGGCTCGAGACGTGTCACGGCCATCTCACACGACCCCGGCTCGGTGCGCGAAGACCGCGATCTGCAGGCGGTCGCGCAGGTGCAGTTTGCTAAGGAGGTTGGAGACGTGGAACTTGACAGTCGCCTCGCTGAGGTACAGCTTGCTCGCGATCTCGTTGTTGTTCAGCCCGTCTGCGACCAGCATGAGCACTTCCTGCTCGCGCTCAGTCAGCGACTTGACGGCTTCGGCGTCCAGGTGTGGCAGCCCGCTCTCCAGTTGCTGCAGGAACCTGGTGGCGACCTGCGGGGCGAAGAACGCCTCTCCGTCGGCGATGGCGCGGATGGCCGACACGAGCTCGTCCAGGGCGCTGGAGCGCAGCAGGAACCCGCGGGCGCCGGCCCGTACCGCGTCGAACATCGACTCGGGATGTTCGGTCATGATGATGCTCCGCACGGCGGTGGCCGGCTCGTCGCGGCGGAGGCGCTGGGTGAGCTGGATGCCGTCGATGCCGGGCAGCCGTTCGTCGATGAGGGCGATGTCAGGGTGAAGTCGGCGGGCTTTCGACAGGGCCTCGAAGCCGTCGGCGGCCTCGCCCACTACGTAGACGCCGGCCTCACCGTTGAGCACCGACCGCAGCGCGGCGCGGAGCAGCCGCTCCGAGTAGCAGATCAGCACACGCACGTCGGGGGTCACGGCAAGACCGTAAGGACGATGTGCCGGGCCGGGGAGAGATCCTTCAGGGGATGCCTGCTGGTGATGATGACCCCGGAGAAGCCGAGTTCGAGCAGGGGAGCCAGCAGGTCCGAGCACCGCGCGCCGTCCAGGACGAGCACGCCACGGGCGGCCGCGACGTGTCGCATGGCGGCGTCGGCCTCCTGCCGTTCTCCCCGGAGGTCGACGCCGAAGCAGGCGAGTCCCCGGCGTGCCCGGAGCACATCAGCGCACCGCTCGGCGAAAGCGGTCTTGCCCGCCCCCGGCGGGCCCGTCACGCTCACGACGCCGCTCGTGCCCGCGCGTGCGGCGGCCGTGATCGCGTCGTCCACCTCCTGCAAGAGCGCAGTCCGGTCGAGGGCGAGGTAGCCGGGTCCGGCGAGCGGGGACGCCAGCGCACGGTCCGGAGCCGACTCGAAGCTCAGCCGGTCCTCTCCGGTCAGCTCCAGCGCGACGGCCAGGCGCCTGACCGAGGAGCGGCGCGGGAAGCGGGTGATGCCCCGCTCGATGTCGCGCAAGGCACGGACGCTGAGCCGCGCCCGTTCCGCGAGCTGCTCCTGAGAGAGCCGGGCGTTGCAGCGGTAGCTGCGGAGTAACCGGGCGAATCCCAAGCTGCCGGACAACAGTGTGGACACCATCGCGCCTCCCAGATAGGCCAACAGCCCCAAAGTAGGCACGACGCCTTACTGAGCGAGATCGCAGCGATATCGCGCCGATATCGCCCATCGTTCCGCCTGTTATGCCGGTGCCCACGCTGACAGCGTGAACCGCATGCTTCCGACAGGACGGATACGGCAGGCGCCGGCGAGCCTGCTTGAACGGACGGTGCTGAACAGCCGGTTCGACTGGGAGGTCCAGCATCTGCTGCGGCATTACCAGTGGATTGAGATGGTTCAAACCGAGGAGTACGTCCGCATGGGCGTGCTGGATCCAGACATGGGCGAGCGGATCCGGGGCGCGGTGGCGGGCCTGTCGGCCGAGGAGGTGGCGGCCGAACACGGCACGACGATGTCGGACACGCTGTTCGCCATGGAGCGGGCCCTGTACGCCCGCATACCCGCCCAGGCCACCGCCTGGCACGTGGACCGGAGCAGGAACGACGTGCAGGCGTGCGCCCAGCTGATGTTCGGCAGGGAGCGGCTCCTGGGCGTGGCGGAGACCGTCAGGGGGCTGGCCGACGCCGCAGTACTGGCAGCGAGCGGGCACACCGGCTCGATCATGCCCGGGCACACCCAGCACCAGTGGGCGCAGGCGATCACCTTGGGCTTCTACCTCGCCGCGCTCGCCGAGGCGGCCACGACGGCGGCCGAGTCGCTGCACGCGCTGTACGACGGGATCAACCTCAGCCCCCTGGGAGCCGGTGCGCTCGCCGGGCT
The DNA here is from genome assembly GCF_039533245.1 of Nonomuraea recticatena. Lineage (NCBI taxonomy): Bacteria > Bacillati > Actinomycetota > Actinomycetes > Streptosporangiales > Streptosporangiaceae > Nonomuraea > Nonomuraea recticatena. The sequence continues at coordinate 4,888 of NZ_BAAATE010000041.1, forward strand.
CGAGCTGCCGTGGGACCGATCGCGGATGGCCGCCGCGCTCGGCTTCCACGCTCCCCAGCCGCACGCGCTGACCTCGGTCGCCTCCCGTGGATGGGTGCTGAGATGCGCAGCCGAGCTGTCGGTGCTGGGCACCACGGTGAGCCGGTTCCTCACCGACCTGCTGTGGTGGAGCGGATCCAGCTGCCGCTTCATCGACCTGCCGGACGAGCTGGCCGGCATCTCCTCCGCCATGCCGCACAAGAGAAACTTCCCGATCCTCGAACGCATCCGCGGCATGAGCGGCCACCTCGTCGGGCTCTCCTTCGACCTCATGATCGGGCAGCGCAACACCGGCTACACGAACCTGGTCGAGGTCTCCAAGGAGAGTACGCGTTTCCTCGAGGACCTGTTCGACACCAGCGAGACGATGCTGGCGCTGCTCCAGAGGGTGATCGCCGATCTGCGCTTCCACCCGGACCGCGCCGGCAAGGCGGTGAACGGCGAGCCGCTGGCCGCCGCGGCGGTGGCCAACCATCTCACGCTCGAGAACCACGTGCCGGCCAGGACCGCGCAGGTCATCGTCGGCTCCTGGATCGCCGCCGGCGCCCAGGACGATCCCGCACCCGATGCGTTGAGCCTGAGCAGCCTGGCCGTGGCCTGCGAAGAGCAGGGGTACCGCCTCAGACTCGGCGAGGACCGGCTGCGGGAGCTCCTGGACGCCGAGGAGGGGGTGCGGCGCAGACGGACGAGCGGCTCCGCCAGGCCGCAGGACGTTCATGAACTGCTCGAGCAGACCCGTGAACGGCTCGACGCCGTAGACCGCACCGCCGCAGGGCAGGCGGAGGCGCTGCGGACCGCCTGGCAGGACAGCACCGCGACCAGCACGGAGGTTTCGGCATGACCACTCAGGCGCTCGACAGCGCGCACCGCACCGCGGGGCTGGGCAGGGGCCGCGCACCCGGCACCTTCGGCGAGCTGCTGCAGGGCATCGTGGGCGACGGCACCGACTTCCTGGTGACCTTCCCTGTCGACCTCTACGTGGAGGCCGCCTTTGAACCCGACCCGCAGCTGGACCAGGTGATCGTTTCCCCGCCGCACAAGGGCAAGTCGCAGCGGCTGGCCACCCGGATCCTCGATCGCTACGGCCTGCCCGGCGGCGGCTGGCTGATGCTCAACAGCGCGCTGCCCGAGGGCAAGGGCATGGCCAGCTCCACCGCCGACCTGGTCGCCACGGCCCGCGCGGTGGACGGAGCCTTCCGCCTGAATCTGCCCAACAGGGTGCTGAAGCTTCTGATGGCCGACATCGAGCCGTCGGACGGTGTGATGCATCCCGGCATCAACACGTTCTTCCATCGGGAGGTACGGCTGCACCGGCGCATGGGCGCACTGCCCCAGCTCACGATCGCCGGGATCGACGACGGGGAGAGTGTCGACACCGTCGCCTTCAACAAGACCAGGAAGCCGATCCCGGTGCACTGGGCCGTCAGGTACGAGGAGCTGCTGGACCAGCTCACCATCGCCGTCCGCGACCAGGACGTGGCCACGGTGGGCGCGGTCGCGACCGCGAGCGCGCGGCTGTTCCAAGCCTTCAATCCCAAGCCCCACCTGGCCGAGGTGGAGGAGATCTGCCGCATGGTGGGCGGGCTCGGCACGGTCGTCGGCCATAGCGGCACCTGCGTGGGCATCCTCCTGGCCCGGCAGGACCCCGGGCACGGGCCCAAGCTGGCCCGTGCCCTCCAAGAGCTGGAGCAGCTCGCCCGCCCCCTCATCGTCTGCAGGAGCACGAGCAGGACATGACGTACCGACGTGACACGATCGATGCCATCGGCGAGACCCCGCTGTTGCGGCTGCGGCCGGCCGAGGGCGCCGCTCTGTACGCCAAACTGGAGCTGCTCAACCCGTTCGGCATGAAGGATCGGGTGGCGAAGCAGGCGATCCTGACGGCTCGGGCCGACGGCACGCTGAAAGACGGCGGGCTCATCGTGGAGAGTTCCTCCGGGACGATGGCCATGGGCGTCGCGCTGGTCGGCACGTACCTCGGCCACGACGTGCACATCGTCACCGACCCGCGCATCGACCCGCTCACCACCGCCAAGCTGACAGCGATGGGGGCCACTGTCGACGTCGTGCCCGCGATGACGGGCAGCGGCTGGCAGAGCGCCCGGCTCGAGCGGCTGCACAGCGTGATGGAGGCCAACCCGGGAGCGTTCTGGCCACGGCAGTACGACAACCCCGCCAACCCGGCCGCGTATCACGCGCTGGCGGAGGAGGTGGTCGCGGCCGTCGGCCGGGTGGACGTGCTCGTGGGCGCGGTCGGCAGCGGCGGCTCCCTCTGCGGCACGGCTCGCGGCCTACACCGCCTCCAGCCCGACGTGCGGGTGGTCGCCGTCGACGCGGCGGGCAGCGTCATCTTCGGCCAGCCGGATCAGCCGGGCCGGCTGCAGAGCGGGCTGGGCAACAGCCTCATCCCGGCCAACGTGGACTTCTCCGCCATCGACGAGGTGCACTGGCTCTCCGATCGCGAGGCCTTCGCCGCCACCCTCGAGCTGGCCTCGCACGAGAAGGTCTTCGCGGGCAACAGCTCAGGGTCCGCCTACCTCGTGGCCCGCTGGCTCAGCACGCGGCTGGGCCCCGACGCCACTGTGGTGGCGATATTCCCTGACCGGGGCGATCGCTATGTCGACACGATCTACAACCCGGAGTACCGGGCTGCCCACGGCATCACCGACCTGCGTCTGCCCGCCGCGCCGCGCCGCCTCGGGCGCACCGAGATCGCGACGACCTGGTCCTACGCCACGCTCGACAAGGCCGTGGAGTACGCATGAACCTCGTCTTCATCGAGTCCAACACCACAGGGACCGGCATGCTCGCCCTGGAGCGGGCCCGCGAGCTGGGTTTCCAGCCGGTTCTGGCGACTGCCGAGCCGGCCCGCTACGCGGGACTGGACGCGACGGGCGTCCGGATCGTGCTGTGCGACACGAACGACACCGCCCTGCTGCCTGGCCTGCTCGAGTCGACCCTGGACCGCATCGCAGGAGTGACCACGACCAGCGAGTTCTACGTCGTCACCGCCGCACGGGTGGCCGCCGCCCTGGGCCTGCCGGGAAACCCGCCCGACGCGGTGGCCATCTGCCGCGACAAGGGGCTTATGCGCCGGACGCTGGCCGCCGACCGCCTGCCCTCTCCCGCGTTCGCGCTGGTCACTGCTGACCGCGACCTCGAGGCCCAGATCGCTGAGGCCCTGGCGCTCATCGAGCTGCCCTGCGTCGTCAAGCCCGTGGACGACACGGGCTCTTTCTCCGTGGGACTCTGCTCGACCTCGGCCGAGGTGCTGGCGCATTGTCGCGCGATCGTCTCGACCACCACCAACGTACGCGGCCAGGCGACCGCGAGGACCGCGCTGATCGAGGGCTATCTCAACGGCCCCGAGTTCAGCCTTGAGATGATCAGTTCCAGCGGGACCCACCACTGCGTGGGCATCACCGCCAAGCGGGTCACGCCACCGCCGTACTTCGTGGAGCGCGGACACGTCTTCCCCGCGCCGCTGCCGGAGACCACGGCCGCCACGCTGACCGGCGCCGCCCGCAGGGCGCTGACCGCCGTCGGGATCACGCACGGCGTCACGCATCTGGAGATGAAGCTCATCCACGGCATGGGCTACGTCGTGGAGATCAACGCTCGGCCGGCCGGCGGCATGATCCCGGAGGTCATCGCGCTCTCATGCGGGTTCGACCTGGTGGCGGCGCATCTGCGGGCCGCCACCGGTCTGCCGCCGCCGCCGCCGCCCACCCGCTTCATCCCCGCCGGCATCGCGTTCCTCCTGGCCTCGCAGGAGCTGCGGCCGCTTCCCGGCGCCACGTTGCGCGAGGTCACAGGGGTGTCCCAAGCAGAGGCCGTTCCCGGCGTGGCCGCCGTCACCATCACCGCGGCGGCGGGGGCCCCGGTGCGGCCGCCGACGTGCAGCTACGACCGGCTGGGCTACGTGATCGCCTCAGGAAGCGGCTACGCGGAGCTGGCGGAGGCGCTGGACACGGCGCTCGGCCACCTCGAGCCGGCCCTCATCAGCGCCGCCTCCCCGATTGGAGACCGATGACCGACGTCGTCGAACTACGCAGCGACACCTTCACCCTGCCCACTCCCGCCATGCTCGAGGCGGCCGCCCAGGCGCCGCTCGGCGACGACGTCTACGGCGAGGACCCGACCGTGGCCCAGCTGGAGCACCTTGCCGCGGAGCTCCTCGGCAAGGAGGCGGCCTGCCTGATGCCGAGCGGCACCATGGCGAACCTGACGGCGACCCTGGTGCACTGCCCGCGCGGCGGCAAGGCGATCGTCGGCCGGGAGTCCGACATCTACGTCTACGAAGCCGGCGGGGCGTCGGTGTGCGGCGGCGTCGTCTACGAGCCCCTGCCCAACCGGCCAGACGGGACGATCGACCCGGCGGACATCGAGCAGGCCTGCGCCGTCGACTGTAACGACCCGCAGTTCGCCCGGCCCTCCATGATCAGCCTGGAGACCCCGCAGAACCGCTGTGGCGGCGTGCCGCTCTCCCTCCCCTACCTGGCCGAGATCGCCGGGCTGGCACGGCGGTACGGCGTGGCGCTCCACCTGGATGGCGCCCGCCTCTTCAACGCCGCGACCGCGCTGCGGGTGACGCCGGCCGAGATCGCGGCCGTTGCGGACACCGTGCAGGTCTGCCTGTCCAAGGGGTTGTGCGCGCCGATCGGGTCGGTGCTCGCGGGCGACGCGCGGGCGATCTCGGCCGCGCGGCGGGTCCGCAAGATGCTCGGCGGCGGCATGCGGCAGGCCGGCGTGGTGGCCGCGTGCGGCATCGTCGCCCTGACCAAGATGACCGGACGGCTGGCCGACGACCACGCCAACGCCGCCCGGCTCGCCGCCGGCCTGGCTGTCCTGCCCGGCATCACCCTGAGCCCGCCGGCCACCAACATGGTGTTCTTCCGCGTCCACGACGACCGATACACCACGTGTTCCTTCATCTCCGCGGCCCGCGACAGGGGCGTGCGCGTAGAGGAGCTCGGGCACGGGCGGATCCGCGCCGTCACCCACGCCGACGTGAGCGCGGCGGCCGTCGATCGGGCGATCCAGGTCTTCACCGAGCTCCTCGCCGGTCCGCGAACGGGCGCCGGGGAGGAGGCGCGGTGAACGTTTCCCAGGACGTCGTCTGGGATCTGGGCCCGGGGCCAGGGCGGCGGGTGAACCTGCTCGTGCTGCCGCACGCCGGAGGATCCGCGCATGCCTACCTGGACTGGGCGGACCTGCTCCCGGCGGGATTCGGGCTGCTCATCGGCCAGTATCCGGGCCGCGGCGCCCGCTACGCCGAGCCGCTGCCCGAAAGCGTGGACGACCTGGTCGACCCCATAGTCGCGCACCTGCCGCCCACTGCCGACGAGCTCATCGTGCTGGGGCACAGCATGGGTGGGCTCATGGCGTTCGAGATCGTCAGGAGGCTCGAGGAGCTCGGCCGGCCCGTCCTGGGGCTCGTCGCCTCGGCTTGCCGCGCCCCTCACCTGCCCAATCCCAGCCCCGTCCATCCGGAAACTCTGTCCGACGACGAACTGGTCGCGGTCCTCAGGACCAGGGGCGGCACGCCGGAGGAGGTGCTGGACCACCCGCAGTTGCGGAGCATGGTCATGGGGACGGTCAGGGCCGACTTCGCCATCGACGACACCTATCGCTTCACCGGCCCCACCAGGGTGCTGCGCTGCCCCGTCGCGGCCGTCGGCGGTGACAGCGACCCCGTCGTGCCGCTCGGTGACCTGGCCCGCTGGGCCGAGGCGTCCTGCTCCAAGGTCACGACCCACGTGCTGCCCGGAGGCCACTTCTACTTTCAGGACGATCCGAGCGCCCTGCTGTCCATCGCGGTCATGGCGGGGCGCGTACAAGGAGAGGAAACACGATGACATCCACTGTTCAGGACGTGCGGAGGGAGCAGGGCACTCCGCCGCTCGTTCACGTCCCCCGCCTGGAGGGCGTCGACGACGCGGCCGCCTGGCTGGCCGGAGCGCGCGCGTTCGTGCGTGAGGAGGTGCGGCGCTCGGGGTGCCTCATGCTGCGGGGGCTGCCCATGGTGGCGCCCGGCGACTTCGCCCTCCTGCGGGACGAGGTCATGGGCGAGAAGGCGGCCTACAAGGAGAAGGCCACGCCCCGCAGCGCCTACGGCGACGACGTCTACTCCTCGACGGACCTGCCGCCCGCGCAGGCCATCCGGCTGCACAACGAGAACAGCTACACGCTGGACTTCCCCGGGCTCCTCCTGTTCTGCTGCCTCACCGCGCCCGAGCAGGGCGGCGTGACCACGGTGGGTGACATGCGCGCCATGTACGCCTCGGTGCCGCGGGAGCTGCGCGACCGGTTCGAGGCCCAGGGCTGGATCCTGACCAGGAACTACTCCGACTTTGTCGGCATGCCCTGGCGCAAGGCGTTCTCCACGGACGACAGGTCGGAGGTCGAGCGCTACTGCGAGCAGAACCTGATCGGCTTCGAGTGGCTGGACGGGGACGGGCTGCGCACGTGGCAGCGCAGGCCCGCGGTCATCCGGCATCCGGCGACGGGCGAGAAGGTGTGGTTCAACCATGTCGCTTTCTGGAGCCGCTGGTCCCTGGACGAGGACGTCCGCGAGGTGCTCATCGACTCCTACGGTGAGGACGGCCTGCCCTTCGACACCTCCTTCGGCGACGGCACGCCGCTGTCGGCCGGCGAGGCGGCGGCGCTCAACGAGGCCTACGAAGCGGTGACCCTGCGCAGGACCTGGGAGCCAGGCGACCTCCTGCTCGTGGACAACATCATGTGCGCGCACGGCCGGGACGCCTTCCAGGGCGAGCGCAAGATCCTGGTCGCCATGGGCGAGCCCGTCGCGCTCGCCGACTGCGCCCCCTCGGTGCAGCCCGCGGCACCCGCGATCGGAGCGTGAGGCATGGCCATCGACGTCATTCAGCGGCTGATGGCCGTGCCCGGCGAGCGGACGGCTCTGGTCGAGGGGGAAAGGAGGCTGACGTTCGCCGAGCTGAGGGAGCGGGTGGCACGCGTCTCCGGCGGGCTCGCCCGCCGCGGCGCCGGACCGGAGTCCGTGGTCGCGCTGATGTTGCCGCGCGGCATCGACCTCGTGATCTGCCTGCTCGGCACCCTCGCCGCCGGCGCCGCCTATGTGCCGATCGACCCCAAGCTGCCCGTGAAGCGCCGCGCGTACCTGCTGCGGGACTGCGGGGCGTCGCTCGTCGTCGCCGGCGCGGCCGCCGCGCCGGACGAGGTGGCCGTCACACCAGGCGAGCTCGTGAGCAGGGCGCCCGAGCGCGAGCCGGCGCGGGTGAGCGGTGACACCCTCGCATACGTGATCTACACCTCCGGCTCGACCGGAGCCCCCAAGGGCGTGCAGGTCTCCCGCGCCTCGCTCGCCGCGCTGCTGGCCTCGCTGGAAGGGGCCGGCCTGACCAGCACGGCGCCCGCCCGGGTCGGCTGGAACGCTGCCGCCTCCTTCGACGCCTCGGTTCAGCAGTGGGTGCGGCTGTGCCGGGGCGACACGGTGGTGATCGTGCCGGAGACGGTCAGGTCGGACCCGGAGGCGCTGGCCCGGCTGGCCGCGGACGAGGAGCTAACCTGCCTGGACATCACCCCCTCGCACCTCGACCTGGTGCTGGACCGGCTCGAACCCGGCGAGCTCACCCTGCTCGTCGGCGGCGAGGCCATCAGCCAGAGCCTGTGGGATCGGATCGCCGGGGCGACGGCGGCGGGAGGGCCGCGGGCGGCGAACGTCTACGGCCCGACGGAGTGCACTGTCGACGCGACCTTCGCGTGGATCACTCAGGACACCGGCCCGCACCTGGGCGAACCGCTGCCGGGCGGCCGCCTGCGGCTGCTGGACGATGAGCTGAACCCGGTCCCCGCGGGGATGGTGGGGGAGATCTGCCTGTCCGGTCCCGGGGTGGCGCGCGGGTACCTGGGCCGGCCGGGCCTGACCGCCCTGTCCTTCCTCCCTGACGCCGAGGCGGCCGACGGCTCGCGCATGTATCGGACCGGTGACCTGGCCAGGCGTACGCCGGACGGCCGACTGGAGTTCGCCGGGCGCCGGGACCACCAGGTGAAGTTGTCCGGCTATCGGATCGAACTGGGCGAGATCGAGGCGGTGCTGGCGCAGGCGCCCGGCGTGGCCGAGTGCGTCGTCCTGCTGCGGGACGATCTCGACACCGGCCGCGGGCTGGTGGCCTACTGCCGGACCGGCGAGGAGCCGGCCGGTCCCGGGCAGTGGCGGGCTCACCTGGAAGCGCACCTGCCCGCCTACATGGTCCCCGCCGCTTTCGTGGCGCTGGACGCCTTTCCCTTGACGAGCCACGGCAAGCTCGACCGCGGCGCGCTGCCGCGGCCGACGCGTCACGGCGCAGCCGGGACGCCACAGCGCGGCACCCCCACCGAGGAGCTCATCGCCGCTGCCTGGCGCCAGGTGCTGCGCGCGCCGCACATCAGCGGGACGGACAACTTCTTCCGGCTCGGCGGGCACTCGCTCCTGGCCATCAAGGTGGTCTCGTGCCTGAAGAAAGAGCTGGGGCTCACGGTGACGATGGACACGGTGTTCAGGTACCCGGTCCTGCGTGACCTGGCCGCGCACGTCGACTCCCTGCGCGGAGCCGATCTGCCGGCGTGAGAGGCAGATCGAGGGGGAGGGTCCGGCGGACCCTCCCCCTCGATCTGTGTCCCGGTCTATCCGGCGAAGAACCGGACGAGCTGGTCGACGTAGGGCGGGTGGAGCAGGTCGTAGTGGTCGCCCGCGACCTCCCGCACGGTCAACTCACCGGCCACCGCCCGCCATCCCGCCTCGTGAACCACGCGCGCCGCCATCGGATGCCGGTCGCTGACCAGCAGCGTCACCGGGCCGTCGAACGTTCCCGCGCGGTAGGCCGCCAGGCCCGCCAGGCTGTCGCGCCAGAACCGGAGCAACCGCGGTCCGTACGCCTCGTAGTGCGCCGCCGCCTGCTCGGAGGTCATTCCCAGCCCGTCGTAGAACGCGTTCTGGGACTTCAGCAACACGTCCTGCGCCGCCTCCATGTCCTGCCCGGCCACCCGGCCGATGAGAGTGTCAAGCTCCTCCAGCAGCTCGCCGTACACCGAGGGGTGGACGACCTCGGGCAGCATGGAGTCGATCAGCACCACGTGGCCGATGCGGTGCCCGAGCGCGTGCAGCTGCCGCGCCGTCTCGAAGGCCAGCACCCCTCCGGCCGACCAGCCCCCCAGCGTGTACGGCGGCGCGTCCGGCCCCGCCGAGGCGACCAGCTCCCGCGCGTAGCGGGCGGCCATGGACCGCAGCGATCCCCCTCGCACATCAGCACCGAGCGCCTGCACGACGTGGACGGGGCGGTGGGCGGCGAGCCCGGCGGCGAGCCCCGAGTAGCACAGGCTCGCCCCGCCGAGCGGGTGGAAGAAGTGGACAGGCTCGCCCATCCCGACCGAGGTGAAGGAGCGGATGACGGGCACCGCCGCGGGAGGCGCGCCGGCTGCCCTGGGCGCTGTCACCAGCGCGATCAGCCCGTCCAGCGTCGCGTCCTGCAGGAAGCGGCGCAGCTCCACCGTGACGCCGAGCCGCCGCCGCACCTCCGCGAGGAGGCGCACCGCGGTCAGGGAGTCGAGCCCGAGCACGAAGAGGTCGTCCCGCGCCCACACGGCGTCGGCGGCGACGCCGAGCACGTCGGCGACGAGCTCGCCCACCTGGCGCTCGGCGTCCGTCGCGGGCTGACGACGCGTGCAGGGCGCGGCCGGGGCCCGTCCGGCCTCCGTCAGGGCGGCCCGGTCGACCTTGCCGTTGCGGTTGAGCGGGATGGCGTCCACAGGGACGAAGGCGGACGGCACCATGTAGTCAGGCAGGACCCGTGCCAGCGCGCGCCGGATCCCGGCCACGGGCCGGGCGGTGTCCACGTAGGCGACGAGCTGCTGCCCACCCGCCGGCGACGCCGTCGCCATGACCACCGACCGGCGCACCCCGGGCAGCGCGTCCAGCGCGGCCTCCACCTCGCCGGGCTCGACACGGAAGCCCCTGATCTTCACCTGCTCGTCCAGCCTGCCCAGGAACTCGAACACCCCATCGGCGCGCAGCCGCCCGAGGTCTCCGGTGCGGTAGAGCCGAGCCCCCTCCGCGCCGAAAGGGTCGGGCACGAATCGTTCGGCCGTCAGGGCGGGGCGCCCGTGGTAGCCACGCACCACGCAGTGCCCGCCGATGTACAGCTCGCCGGGTACTCCGAAGGGGACCGGGCTCAGGTCGTCGTCGAGCACGTACATGGTGGTGCCGGGGATGGGCCGTCCGATGGGCACCAGCTCACCGCCGATCGGGCCCGTCACCGTGTACACGCAATTGGCGACGGATGCCTCGGTGGGGCCGTACTCGTTCAGCAGTACCGGCGGTGGATCCAGCTCCTGCCAGAACGCCAGTGCCCGGCTGGGGAAGGCGTCGGCACCCACGACCAGCACTCCGGCCAGCCCGGCCGCCTCCTCCGGCGACAACTGGCCGGACAGGATCTCCAGGTGCCCGGGGGTGAGCTTGACGAACCCGTACGGCCTGCCCGTCAGGGCGCCGCCGAGCTCGTCCAGCGGCGTGTCCGGGGCGACGACGTGCACGGCCTGTCCGGTGATGAGGGGGGTGTAGAGGTTGGGCACCACCATGTCGTACGCGACCGAGGAGAAGAGCGGCGCCCCTCCGTCACCGCCCACGCTGTAGGCGGCCACGCACCAGTGCAGGAAGTTCACCAGGCCCCGGTGCCCCACCATGACGCCCTTGGGACGGCCCGTGGACCCCGACGTGTAGATGACATAGGCGAGGTTGTCCGGCAGGACGGCCACCTCAGGTGGCTCCTCGGGCAGCGACGACGTCGCCCGCTCCAGGGCCCGCGCGTCATCGATCACCAGCCGGGCACCGGAGTCCGTCAGCATGTGGTCCAGCCGCGCCCGTGGGAGCCCCGGATCGAGCGGCAGGTAGGCGGCCCCGGCCTTCCAGACGCCCAGAAAGGTGGCCACCAGCCAGCCGGAGCGCTCCAGGCCGACCCCGACCACGTCCTCGGGACCCACCCCTTGCCTCTGGAGCCAGTGGGCGATGCGGTTCGACCGGCGGTCCAGCTCCGTGTACGTCAGCGTCGACTCGCCCTCGAGCACCGCCGTCGCCTCGGGATCCAGCCGTACTCGGTCCTCGAACAGCGTGTGCGCGCACCGGTCGAGCGGGCCCAGCGGGGCCGCGCCCCAACCCGCCGCGAGCACCAGCTCGCGCCGCGCGGGCGGCAGGATGTCCAGCGTGCCGAGCGGGACGTCCGGAGCCTCGGCGACCTGGCCCAACAGGTGCGTGAATGACTCGGCCAGCTGCTCGGCGGTGTCCTGCTCGAACAGGTCGGTCCGGTAGGACAGGTGGCCCACGACGCGGTCGCCGTCGGCCGTGAGCGACAGGGACAGGTCCTCCTTCGCCTCGGTGTCCTCGAAGCGCAGCGGTTCCGCGGTCAGGTCGCCGAGGGTGAGGGCGGGCGGCAGGCCCGCGTGGGCCTCGTACATGACGCGGAACAGCGGAGTGGAGCCGCCGCCCAGCTCCTCCACGAGCCGCTGGTAGGGCAGGTGCTGGTGGGTCAGCGCGTCCAGGCAGAAGGCGCGGGTGCGGCCCAGCAACTCGGTGAACGTCGGGTCGCCCGACAGGTCCGAGCGCATGACCAGGGTGTTGAAGAACGCGCCGATCAGTCCCGCGGTTTGGGGCGCCGACCGGTTGGCGACCGTGGTGCCGACCGCCACGTCATCCTGCCCGCAATAGCGGGACAAGAGTGCGGAGAACGCCGCGAGGCCGGTCATGTACAGGGTCGCGCGTGCCTCGCGGGCGATCGCGGTGAGCTTGGCGGTGAGGCCGGGCGGCACCTCGAAGGAGATCGTGGCGCCGGCCGTCGACGGTTCCGCGGTGGGCGGGTGGTCGGTCGGCAGGTTCAGCGCGGGCAGGTCGGCCAGGGCCCGGCGCCAATGCTCGGCGGCGGGCGCGAGATCCGCGCGCCGTTCCGCCGCCACCACGTCGGCGTAGGCGCGCGCGAGCGGCGGCAGGGCGGCGGTACGGCCCGCCGGCCCCGCCTGGTACAGCAGGTCGAGTTCGGTGAACAGCACCCCCATGGACCATTCGTCGAAGACGATGTGGTGCACCGCCAGGATGAGCACGTGCTCCTCGTCGGCCAGGCGCACGAGGCCGGCGCGTAGCAAGGGGCCGCGCGCCAGGTCGAACGGCCTGGCGGCCTCGGCCGCGGCCAGCGCGCGGACCGCGTCCAGGGAGTCGGCGGCCAGCGAGAGCGGGCGTATCTCGACGGGGATCGTGGGCAGCACCGTCGCCACCGGCCGCCCGTGCGAGCTGCTGTAGACGGTGCGCAGCGCCTCGTGCCGGTCGACGAGCGCGTGGAGGGCGGCTTGCAGCTCGGCAACGACCAGCGGGCCCCGCAGGTGCAGGGCCACGCAGACGTTGTATGCGGTCGAGGCTGGATCGATCTGGTGGAGCAGCCACATCCGTTCTTGAGAGAACGTCAGCGGCACCTCAAACGCGGTGGTGATCATTGCCCGCCTCTCCCGCGGGAACGCCCTCGGCCAGGAGCCGAGCGATCTCCTCGGCCAGCCCGCCCGCCGTGGAGTGGGTGAACACGCAGGCGACGGGCACCTCGATGCCGTATCGCGCCCGGATGCGGGCGACCAGCTGGATGGCGGCCAGCGAATGGCCGCCCGCCTCGAAGAAGTCGTCGTCGGGACCGCTGAGGTCGCGGCCCAGCACGAGAGCCCAGTCGGCGGTCAGCGACTCGTACACGCCGCTCATGCCGCTCTCCTCTCCGCGCCGGCCGCCCCTGGTACGGGACGGGCGGGCTCCGCGTCGATGTCGACGATGCGGTTGCCCGCGTCCACGTGCACGACCAGAGGCCGGTAGCGCGGAAGCTCCTCGGCGGAGTACTGGGCATAGGAGATCAGGATCACCAGGTCGCCGGGCGAGACCAGGCGGGCCGCGACGCCGTTGATGCCGATGACGCCGCTGCCTCGCTCGCCGGCGATGACGTACGTCTCCAGACGGGCGCCGTTGGTGATGTCCACGATGGCCACCTGCTCGCCGTCCAGGAGGTCGGCGGCCTCCATCAGGTCGCGGTCGATCGTCACCGACCCGACGTAGTGCAGGTCGGCATGCGTGACCGTGGCACGGTGGATCTTCGATTTGAACATGGTGCGCAACAAGGTGAGTCTCCGCTCACTCGCTGGGGGACAGGGACAGGGTGGACAGAGGCCGGTGGGGATCGCGGCTCACATCCGCCAGGAGGCGCAGCCAGGAGCCGGCGAGGCGCTCGACCGTCCCGGCGTCGAAGAGGTCGGTGTTGTAGGCGAACTCGCCGATGATCGTGTCGGTGGTCTCGGACAGCGAGCAGACGAGGTCGGCGACGCTGGTCTGGGTCGCCAGGTCGATGGGCGTGACTGTGACCTGTGCGAGCCGCCCGCTCTCCGCGCTGGTCAGCGCGCTGATCGGCACGCCGTTGAAGATGACGTCGAAGAAGGGCATCCTGCTCGGGTCCCGGGGCGGGCGCAGCTCGCGCACCAGTCGCTCGAAGGGCACGTCCTGGTTCGCATAGGCGGCGTGAACGACCTCTCGCACCCGGTCGAGCAACTCGGCGAACGTCGGATCGCCGGCGCACGACGTACGCAGCACCAGGGTGTTGGCGAAGAACCCGATCATCTGCTCGGTCTCGGGGCGGGCACGGCCCGCGATCGGCGAGCCGACCGTGACGTCGCCGGTGCCGCACGTGCCGGCCAGCGTGGCCTGGAAGGCCGCCAGCAGCGTCGCGAACAGCGTGGTGCTCGCTTCCCTGCTGAGCCGGCGCAGCCTGCCGGTGATGTCCTCGTCCAGCAGGAAGGACACCCTTGCCCCAGCGAAGGTCTGGATGGGCGGGCGCGGCCTGTCCAGCGGCAGGTTCAGCGGGCGGATGCCCGCCAGCTCGCCGCGCCAGAAGTCGACCTGGTCGGCCATCCGTGGATTCTCGCGCCGCTGCCAGACGGCGTAGTCCACGTACTGGGTGATCGGTTCGGGCAGCACGGCGGCCCGACCGGACAGCTCGGCCTCGTACAGGGTGGCGAGCTCCTGCCAGAAGACCTGCTCGGAGCCCGCGTCGTAGCTGATGTGATGGATGACCAGGGAGAACACGTATTCGTAGGCGTCCAGGCGGGTCAGCCTGGCGCGGACAGGCGGTGCGGCGGCCAGGTCGAAGGGCTGGTCCCAGTCCGCCTGGAAGGCGGCTGACGCGGCGGTCTCCCGGTCCAGCTGGGTGTCGCCCTGCGCACGTGAGATCATCAGGCTTGGCCCTTCGGCGTCGATCCTGATCTCGGGCACCCCCTCGGCGCTCTCCACATAGCGCGTGCGGAGGATCTCGTGCCGTGCCACCAGGGCGTCGAACGCCCTGCGGAAGGCCGGCACGTCCAGCCGCCCGCTCAGCCGGCAGGCGTTCGGCATGTTGTACGCGGTCGAGCCGGGCGCCAGCCGCTGCAGGAACCACAGCCGCTCCTGGTTGAACGACAGGGGCAGGGTCTCGTCGCGGGACACCCGCGTCAGCGGCGCGAGCTCACCGGCCAGGCTCTCGTCCGTCTCCGCGGCCAGCTCCTCCAGCGACTCGGTGGAGAAGAGCAGGTAGAGCGGGAGGTCGATGCCTAGGTCGTCCTGGACGCGGAACATCACCTGAGTGGCAAGCAGGGAGTTGCCGCCGAGCTCGAAGAAGTTGTCGTCCAGGTCAACCCGGTCCACGTCCAGGACGTCCGCCCAGATCACGGCCAGCGCCTTTTCGGTAGGGGAGACGGGGGGACGGCCCTGCGCCCGTTCCTGCGCGGGAGCCAGGGCGGGCAGCGCCTCGCGGTCGACCTTGCCGTTGGGGGTCAGCGGCATCGTGTCGACCAGCGCGATATGGGCGGGAATGGCGTAGGGCGGCAGCCGCCCGGCCAGGTAGGCCCTGAGCTCGGCCGGATCGGGCGGTACGTCCTCCGCCTTGACGTAGGCCAGCAGGCGGTCCCCGGCGACGACCGCCGCCGACTGCTGCACCGCCGGGTGCGTGTCGAGGGTGGCCTCGATCTCGCCGAGCTCGATGCGGACACCGCGGATCTTGACCTGATGGTCAGTACGTCCCAGGTAGTCAAGGGCACCGTCGGGCCGGCGGCGCCCCAGGTCGCCCGTCCGGTAGAGGCGGGCGCCCGGCTCACCGAAGGGATCGGGCACGAAGCGGGAGGCGGTCATGGCCGGCTGGCCGTGGTACCCCCGGGCCAGGCCGATGCCGCCTATGTAGAGCTCGCCCGTCTCCCCGTCGGGGACCGGGCGGCCGTCGGGGCCGAGCACGTGCACGGTGTTGCCGGTGAAGGGCGTGCCGATGCACACCACGGGGCCCGCGTACGGGTCGTGCACGTCGTAGGTGTACAGGGTGGAGTCGATGGACACCTCGGTCGCGCCCCACTGGTTGTGCAGGCGGCAGCCGTACACGCCTATCTGCTCGTGGAAGGCCAGGGCCAGCGGCGTGGTGAGCGCCTCACCGCTGGAGATCACGTGGCGGAGATGGGGC
This sequence comes from Nonomuraea recticatena, assembly GCF_039533245.1. NCBI lineage: Bacteria > Bacillati > Actinomycetota > Actinomycetes > Streptosporangiales > Streptosporangiaceae > Nonomuraea > Nonomuraea recticatena. The sequence continues at coordinate 20,439 of NZ_BAAATE010000041.1, forward strand.
AGGGACGGGAGCCCGGCGCGCCGGTGCGCCTGCAGGAAGAGCGTGAGCATGCTCGGCACGAACTGCACGACGGCCGCGCGGAAGCTCCGAGCCGCCTCCAGCAGAGCTACCGGGTCCTTGTGCAGGTCCGGCTGCAGGATCGCCACCACACCGCCGACGGACAGCGGCCAGAACACCTCGACGGCCGAGTCGTCGAAGCTCAGCGTGGTCTTGTGCAGGACGCTCTCTCCGGGCGCCAGCCGGTGCTCGTCCTGCATCCACGTCATACGGTTGACCCAGCCCCGGTGCGTGCTGGCCACGCCCTTGGGCAGGCCGGTCGAGCCGGAGGTGAAGTAGATCGAGACGAGGTTGTCGGGGTGCAGCCCGGCGTCGGGGGCGGTGCGGGCGCAGGCGTCGATCAGGTCGCTGTCTCGGTCGATCAGGACGACGCGGGCGACGTCGCCGGGCAACCGGTCCGCCAGTGCCTCCTCTCCCAGGCAGACCGGCACACCGGCCTGCTCGACCATCACGCGCACCCGGGCGGGCGGGGTGTCCGGGTCGATGGGCAGGTAGGCGCCGCCGGCCTTGAGCACGCCGAGCAGGGCGACGACCAGGTCCAGCCCGCGGTGGACACAGACCGCGACCGGAGTGTCGGCCACGACCCCCTGCTCGCGCAGGTGCCGGGCCAGTTGGTTCGCGCGCTCGTCCAGGTGCTTGTAGGTGAGCCGCCCGCCGGCGGCGTCCACCACGGCGACGGCGTCCGGTGTCCGCTCCACCTGCGCCTCGACGAGTTCGTGCAGTCCGGGCATGACTTCTCCTATCCGGTCGCCCACGTCAAGAGAGCGGCTCGGTCGATCTTCTTGGTGGGGGTGAGGGGGAATGAGGGGAGGGTCTCGATCCGCGGCGGGATCATGTAGCTGGGCAAGAATGTGGCCAGGTGCTTGCGCAGCGCTCTGCCGGTGACCTGACCTTGGACGAGCAGCAGCAGTCCCTCGTCCAGCGCGTAGGCCGCCGCCAGCTCGACCAGCGGATGATCCTGCGCCACGCTCTCGAGCTCGCCGAGCTCGACCCGGTAGCCGCCGAGCTGGACCTGCCGGTCGCGGCGCCCGTCGAACTGGAGCTGCCCGTCGGGCCGCATCCTGCCCAGGTCGCCGGTGCGGTACAGGCGGCCGTACTCGGGATGCTCGGTGAACGACTCGGCGGTGAGCTCCGGCATGCCCGTGTAGCCCATCGCCAGGCCCTGCCCCCCGACGTGGATCTCGCCCTGCTCACCGTCGGGCACCGGCCTGCCCTCGCGGTCGATCAGGTGGATCCGGTAACCGGCCAGCGGCCTGCCCACAGGGACGGGGTCGGTCTCAGCCGGGCCGACGAGCCCGGCGGTGCACCACACCGTGACCTCGGTCGGGCCGTAGAAATTCCACACGCGGCCGGCCCGCTCGGCCAGCTCGTCGGCCAGCCGCGCGGTCATTTGCTCGCCGCCGCACACCACCTGCAGCTCCCGCTGTCCCGGTGTGAGGTAGGGCATGAGCGAGCGCCACGCGGTGGGCGTGGCGTGCACGACCGTCGCTCCCCGCTCCTCGAGCCATGCGACGAGCCGGTCCGGCCTGGCCTGCAGGGCCTCCGTGGTGACCAGGGCCGCCCCGCCGTAGCTGAGCGGGACGAACAGCTCCACCAGCGACATGTCGAAGGCGAAGGTATGGTTCGCCGCGTACCGCTCGCGGCTGTCCGGCTTCAGCAGGTCGGCGACCGCGTGCACGCAGTTGTGCAGGGAGGCGTGGGACACCTCCACCCCCTTGGGGCGGCCCGTCGAGCCGGAGGTGAACAGGATGTAGGCGCGGTCGCCCGCCCGGACGGCTCCGAGCCGCAGCGGCTCCGGCCCGGACGCTTGGGGCACGACCGAGAGCGTCTCGGCCACGCCGGCCTGGCGCGCCTGATAGCGCAGCCGCTCGGGCGGCAGCGTGGTGTCGACGGGCAGGGCGACCGCACCGGCCTGCCACACGCCCAAGATCGCGGCCGCGTAATCGGCGGAACGCGGCAGCTCGATCGCCACCACCTCGCCCGGCCGGACGCCTCGCCGCCGCAGCTCGTCGGCTACCGCGTTCGCCCTGGCGGCCAGCCGGCCGTACGTCAGTCCGCCCGCCGGGTCCTCAACGGCGACGGCGCCAGGAGAGAGCTTCACCCAGCCGGCCACGTCGTGCGGGACGGTACTCATGCGGGAACCTCCGTGGGGTACGCCGACCACTGGCGCGACCAGGGCAGCAACGGTATGGACGTGGGTCGGGCCGGCGGATTGAGCGCCGCCCAGCCGGGGTCGTACCCCAGCTCGTAGAGCCGGGCCAGCGCACCGGGGAGGTGGTCAGGGGTCGCGCACCTGACCACGTGGGCTTGCCGTTCGCCGGCCACCGCGCGGAGCCTGGGGGCCAGGTGGTCCGAGCCGATCTCCACGAACGTGGTGACTCCGCGGCGAAGCGCGTGGTCGAGTGCCTCGGCCAGCAGGCTGGGACCGGCCAGGTGCGCCGCCCAGTACCGCGGGTCCTGCTCCCTGCCGTCCACCGGCTCTCCGGTCACCGTCGAGACCTGCGCCACCTCGCCGACGTTGGTCTCCAGGCCGCGCAGTGCGCGCTTCAGCTCGGCGGCGGCCGAGACTGCGGGCTTGCCGTGTCGTTGCGCGACAGGACCGGCCGCGCTGAAGCGCACCTGGCTGCCCTCGAGCGCGGCGGTCAGCCGGCCGGCCGCCGCGGGGGGACCCACGATGAGACTGGTGTGCGGGTCTTCGGTGGCGGCCAGCGCGACGCCGGGATCGACGCGGCGGCACAGAGCCTCGGCCAGGCGCCGCTCCAGGCGCACGCGCACGGCGTGCCCGTAGGGAAGTGCCGCGAGCGCCCTGGCGTGGTGGGCGGCCACCTGCTCCGCGCCCGCCCGGGTCAGCGCTCCGCGGTAGAGTGCGGCGGCGATCTCCCCCCGACCGTGACCGATGACCAGGTCGGGCCGGATCCCCGCCCGGAGCAGCTCGCCGGTGACGGCGGGCTGGAGTTCGGGCGTATCGGCGAAGAACAGCGCCAGCGCTCCGCCACGAGCGCCTGCGGGCGGCACGGCGAGGAGGTCGACCATCGCCCGGTCGAGTTCTCGCCGCAGCTCGGCGGCGTCCGCGCCGCTCACCAGGAAGCGGCAGGCGTGGTGATCGCGGCGGGCCCCGGCCGTGTGAACGGCCGCGGCCAACGGCTCACCTGTGGCCAGGTCCGGATCGTCCAGGGCGTTCCGCCACCGGCCGGCCAGCTCCCGCAGCGCGGCGGGGGTGTGCGCGGACAGCGGCAGATAGTGGCGCCCCGGCCGGGCAGGCACCGGCTCGCGCGAAGGAGCCGCCTCCAGGATGAGGTGGGCGTTGGTGCCGCCGAATCCGAAGGAGCTGACTCCCGCGAGGCGGCCCTCCCACGGCTCCGTCTCGGTCTGCACGAGCAGGTTGCCGCGGTCCCAGTCGAACTCCTCGGCCCGCTCCCGCGCATGCAGGCTGCGCGGGAGCGTGCGGTGGAACAGCGCCAGCGCCAACTTGGCCAGGCCGGCGGCGCCGGCGGCGGCCTCCAGATGGCCCAGGTTGCTCTTCGCCGAGCCGATCCGCAGCGGCTCGGCTCGGCCCTCGCCGAGGACCTCCGACAGGGCGCGCAGCTCCATCAGGTCGCCCAGTCGTGTGCCCGAGCCGTGCGCCTCGACGTAGGAGATCTCCGCCGGGCGTACCCCTGCCGCCGCGCAGGCCGCGCGCAGCAGGCGCACCTGTGAGGGCGCGCTGGGCGACATGAGCCCGTTCGTACGCCCATCGCTGTTCACGGCTCCGCCCCGGATGACGGCGTAGATCCGGTCGTCGCCGGCCAGGGCGTCGGACAGCCGTTTCAGTATGACCATGACCGCGCCCTCGGAGCGGCACATGCCGTCGGCGTGCGCGGCGAACGACTTACAGCGGCCGTCCGGCGCCAGGATGCCCGCCGTACGGAAGCACAGGGCGATGTCGGGCGACAGCACCGCGTTGACCCCGCCCGCGAGCGCGAGGTCGCACTGGCCCGTCCGCAGCGCCGTGACGGCATGGTGGGTCGCCACCAGGGATGACGAGCACGCCGTGTCGATCGACATGGAGGGGCCGTGCAGGTCGAAGACGTAGGAGATGCGGTTGGCGCCGACGCTGTGCGCCACGCCTGTCGGGGTGTAGCCGTCCGGCTCGGCGCCCCCGGACAGGGCGCGGACGGCGAAGTCGCTGCTGCTGATGCCGACGAAGACCCCCGTCGGGCTGCCGCCGAGATCCGCCTGCCGCACTCCCGCGTCCTGGAAGGCCTCGTGGGCGACTTCCAGCAGCATCCGCTGCTGCGGGTCCATCGCCGCCGCCTCGCGGGCGCTGATCGCGAAGAACTCGGGGTCGAACGCGTCGACGTCGGCCAGGAAACCCCCGGTTCCGACGCCCGGCTCGGCCCATCCAGGATGGCGGACGGCGCGCTCGCCCGGCACGGGCCCGATGGCGTCCACGCCGTCCGTCAGCAGATGCCAGAGCTGCCGGGGGCCGGACGCTCCCGGCAGGCGGCAGCCGATGCCGACGATCGCCACGGGGTCGTGGACCCCCGCCGCCGGCCGCTGCTCCCGCGCGTTCGCGCCGCCTGCCAGGTGCCCCGCCAGCGCCCGCGGTGTCGGGTGGTCGTAGAGCACCGTGCTGGGCAGCGCGACTCCCAGCCGGGCCTCAAGCGCGCCGGCGAGCGCCACGGCGTCGGACGAGCCGATGCCGTAGTCGATGAACAGGTCGTCCGCCTCCATGGCGTGCCCGATCCGCTCGGCCACCATGGCGATGATGATCTGCAGGAGGCCAGGGGAGGTGGTCATGCCCCGACCGCCTCGCCCAGCTGGATGCCGGCCAGGGCGGGCGAGTTCCAGGCGGCCAGCGTCGGGAACTCGCCGGCGAGCACGCCGTCGCGGCTGGCCCTGCGCTGGATCTTCCCGCTCGTGGTCTTCGGGATGGTGCGGGGCTCCACCAGGAAGACCCCGTCCAGCCTGACGTCGTGCTCCTTGGCGACGGCCAGCCTGATGTCCGTGATCACCTGGTTGAGGTCGTCCGCCAACGAGGATTGCACCTCGGCCACCACCACGGCGACCTCCGCCTGGGGCTGGTCCTCGGCGGCCGCGGCGGCGAAGGCGGCGACCATGCTGGGTCGCACCGCAGGGTGAGCCTGCTCGACCGTGTGCTCGATGTCCTGGGGGTAGTGGTTGACACCGTTGATGATGATCAGGTCTTTATGGCGGCCGACGAGGACGATCTCACCGTCGCTGATCATGCCCAGGTCCCCGGTCCTCAGGAACCGTTCCTGATGGCCGGGGAGCCGGGCGTGAAAGGTCTCGGCCGTGGCCTCCGGCCGTTGCCAGTACCCTGCCGCCACGGACGGGCTGGAGATCCAGACCTCGCCGACCTCTCCGGGTGCGCTGGGGAGTCCCGTCTCCAGGTCGACGATCCGCACGGTGGTGTCGGCCACGGGCGTGCCACACCGAAGGTAGGAGCGGCCGGCGACCTCAGTGGTGGTCGCCGCCCGCCCGCGCCACCGGCCCATGGAGATCACCAGTGTGGCCTCGGCCATGCCGTACCCGGGGCGCAGGTTCTCCAGCCGCAGTCCCGTCGGCGCGAACGTGGCGGCGAAGCGTTCGATCGTGGCGGCGCGGATCGGCTCGGCCCCGCAGACGGCCCGGCGCCACGAGCTCAGGTCCAGCTCGGCCAGCTCGGCATCGGTGACCTTGCTCGCGCACAGCTCGTAGGCGAAGTTGGGCGCGTAGGACAGCTGCCCCCGGTAGTCGCTGATGGCGCGGAGCCAGGTGGTCGGCCGGGCCGCGAACATCTGCGACGGCATGAGGACGACGTGCGCCTCCCAGAGCAGCGGGGAGACCAGCGCGCCGATGATGCCCATGTCGTGGTAGAGGGGCAGCCAGGAGATCGTCGTGGTTCGCTCGTCGGCGTCGAGCGCGCCGCCCATGGCTCGGGCGTTGTGCAGCAGCCCCTGCTGGGTGACCATGACGCCCTTCGGCTGGCCGGTGGAGCCCGAGGTGTACTGCAGAAACGCCAGATCATCCGGTGCGGGAAGGGCCAGGCCGGTCTCGGCCGGGCCGGTGAGCAGGTCAGCCGTGTGCAGACAACGGCGGAAGCCCGCGAGCGCCGACAGCCGCTCGGCCTGGGGCAGCTCCCCGGGCGTCACCGCGTAGGCCGCGCCGGAGTCGCGAGCGATGGGGAGGATCTTTGGCCAGGCGGCGGTGAAGTGCGCGGCGGACGGCAGGAACACCGGCACGGGCACGGCCCCCGCCAGCATGCAGCCGTAGAAGATCGCTGCGTACTCGGGCGACGTGGGGCACAGGAGCAGCACCCGTTCGCCTCGCGCGCCCAGCTCCGTAAGCCGGGCGGCGACCTGGCACGCCTGGTGGGCCAGGTCGCCAAAGCTGAGTTCGGCCGTACCCTGCCTGTCGAGCACGGTCAGCGCCGGCCGGTCGCCGCGCTGGGCGCCGGTGATCAGAAGGGCTTCGAGCACCGAAGCCCTGCGGGCAGGGGTCATGCCTCGCCTCCGATGGGGTCGTTGAGCAGTTCGTCGAGCAGCTCGTCCACCTGCTGGTCCGACAGTGCGGCCAGAGGGGCGAGCAGCCTGTCGTCGGCGCCGGAAGCCTCGGCGGGCTCGGCGCCGAGGGTCGCGCGGACGCGCGTCGCGAGTTCGGTGATCGAGGGGCCGTCCAGGAACGAGAGCGTGGGCAGCAGCACCCCGAGCCGTGCGTCGAGGAGATTGCGCAACTGGACTGCCATCAGGGAGTCGAAGCCCAGCTTGATCAGCGACAGCCCTGGGTCGATGACCGCGGGCGGTACGCGGAGCACGACCGCCACCCACTCGGCCAGCAGTCGCTCCAGCTCCGCCGGACCGAGGTCCGCGACGGACAGGAGCTCGCCTTCCTTGGCGGCGAAGGAGCGCAGCCGGGCGAACACCGACCAGCCGTCGTGCCCCGGGTTGTTCGCGAACCAGGTCGCCGCGTCCAGCGGGACGACCGTAACCTGCGCCGGGGCCTGGTCCGGGTGCTCGGCCAGCAGGCCGTCCAGCACCTCGAGCCCGGCGGCCGGGCTGATCCCGCCCATGCCGCGCTCGGCCAGGCGGCCCGCACGGTCCGGGCGGGCCGCCGCGCCGACCTCCGACCACGGCCCCCAGGCGATGCTCGTGGCGGGGAGGCCACGGGCCCGGCGCCAGTGCGCGAACGCGTCCAGGAAGGCGTTGGCGGCGGTGTAGCCGGCCTGGCCACCTGCGCCGATCACCCCCATCACCGAGGAGAACAGCACGAACAGCTCCACCGGGTCGTCCTCGGTGAGCCGGTGCAGGTTCCAGGTGCCGCTCACCTTGGGGCGCAGCGCCTTGCGCAGGTCTTCGAACGTGGCGGCCGCGATCGTGCGGTCCCTCGCCGCTCCCGCCGCGTGCACGACGCCCCGGATGGGCGGCCCCTGCGCGCGGAGCCGGTCAAGCGCTGCCGCCAGTTCGCCGGCGTCGCCCACGTCGGCAGCCGACACGTGGACGTGGGCTCCCGCGGCGCGCAGCTCGCCGATCCGGCTCCTGGCGTACTCACCGGGCGCGCTCCTGCCCAGCAGGGCCACGTGCCGGGCGCCGTGCCGTACCAGCTGTCGAGCGGTGAGCAGGCCGAGACCGCCCAGGCCGCCCGTGACCAGGTACCAGCCGTCGGCCCGCAGCCGGGGTGTGCCCGAGTCGATCGGGTCACGCGGGGTGAGCCGCGCCGCGAACCACCGCCCGTCGCGGCATGCGACCTCGTTCTCCTCTCCCAGCTCCCACATCCGAGGTGGGCGGCCGTCCCCGTGCGGATCGAGGTCGATCAGGGTGCACCGCAGCTCCGGGTGCTCGTGGCGGATGGTGCGGGCCAGGCCCCAGACCGCGGCGGCGTCGGGGTCGGCCACGTCGCCGTTTCCGACGGCCTGCGCGCCGCGCGTCATCACCCAGAGCCGGACCGGAGCCGGGTCGGCGATCAGCCTCTGCACCAGAGCGAGAAGCGAGCGCACGCCTTGTTCGGCCGGGGCGCCATCCTCGTGCCTGAACACCACGCCCTGGAGCGGCTCGGCGGCTCGCGGCTCCATCGGCTCCCATAGGGTGCTGTAGGACCAGTCGGCGGGGGCCTGGCGGGCGACCTCGCGCAGCGTCAGCCCGCGCAGAGCCAGCACGGGCCGGCCCTGCTCGTCGCAGACGTCGATGTCGAAGCGGGTGGCCTGCTCGTCGGCCCTGGCGTGCGCCCAGCGAGCGGTGCCGAGGTCGGCCAGGATCGAGACGTGGCCGATCCGGTGCGGCATGGCCACGGCGTCGTGGCCGACCAGCGCAGCCGCCGCCTGCAGACAGGCGTCCAGCCGCGGGATGTCCGGCTGCGAATCCGGTGCGCGCAGCCGGACCAGGGCTTCGTGCCGGCCCGTGCGGATCTCCTCGATGCCGTGGAAGGCCGGCCCGTACGCCACGCCGCGGCCGGCCAGTGCCGCGTACAGCTCCGCCGGGTCGGCTGATCGCGTGCAGCGTGCCTTGATGGCGTCGAGGGAGAGCGGCTCGGCGGCGATGGGCGCGACACGGCACGCGGTGGCGTGCACACGCCCGTCGGCGCTGAAGGTGAAGGCGTCGTCCTCGGCCAGCGTCCGTAACCACCGGACGCCTTCGACGATCAGCGGGGCCTTGAACTCCACGTCGGCCAGCGCGCCGGCGTGCTCGATCGCGGCGGCCAGGTATCCAGCGGCGGGGAAGACCACCTGCCCGTCCAGCCTGTGGTCACGGAGGAAGGAGTCCTCGGACAGCCTCCGCGCGCTCAGCTCGGCCAGCGACTCGGCGAACGTGCCGGGCTCCTGCCTGCGCACGGACGGCAACAGCCGGGGTGGGCGGCCCGAGCGGGTGACCACGCCGGGGGCGTTCAGCCCCGAGATCAGCGTCGGGTGCGCGCTCAGCTCGACGAACGTGTCCTGGCCGGCGTCCAGCAACTGCTGGACCACCGGCCAGAACAGGACCGGGTCGCGCAGGTTGCGGCACCAGTACTCCGCGCCGGGCACGACGCCGGGCCCGCCGACCACGGTGGACCACAGGGGGATGTCCGCCGCCCCGGGCCGTATGTGGTCCAGGGCCGCCCGCAGCTCGCCGAGCAGGGGTTCCACGTGATGGCTGTGACTCGCCACGTCCGCGCCCACCATCCGGACGAAGACGTCGTCCCACCGCAGCTGCTCGGTCAAGTCGTGGACCGCGTCGCGGTCGCCCGCGACCACGGTCAGGTTCGGCGCGTTGCCCGCAGCGACGCGGACGCGGCCATCCTCCCCGGCCAGCAGCTCCGCGGCCTGCCGCCAGCTCAGCCCGAGGAGCGCCATCGCCCCGGCGCCGCTGATCCGGCGCAGCATGGCGCTGCGGATGCGGATGACGTCGGCCGCGTCGGCGAGCGTCAGCGCGCCCGCGACGTGCGCGGCGGCCACCTCGCCGAGGCTGTGGCCGACCACCGCGGACGGCACCACGCCCACGGACTCCCACAGCCTGGCCAGGCCCACCTGCAGCGCGAACAGGGCGGGCTGGATGATGTCGATACGGTCCAGCCCTGTGCCCCGCACCAGGGCGTCGGTCAGTGACCAGGCCACGTGCGGGCACAGCACGCGCTCGCACTCTCGCACCGCGTCGGCGAAGACCGGCTCGCGTTCCATCAGGGCCTGTCCCATGCCCTGCCACTGCGAGCCCTGCCCGGGGAAAAGGAACACCACACTGTTCATGAGCAGCAGCATCGCGATGTGCGGCGTGGGCGTCTTCCGCCGCAGGGCGTGGGCTGTACCTAGCCGGAAGTGGGGGTTGGCCGGGCAATACTAGCGAGGCGTCCAATACCGGCGAGCTGCGAACTTCGGCAGCATCCTGGTCCGTGAATGAGAAATACAGCTCGCTCACCTCCGTCTTCCATGACCATGTCCGGTGCCGGCCGCGGGCCGTCGCCGTCGTCGACGAGAGTCGGACGGTGAGCTACGCGGAACTGGCCGCGGCCTCCTACGATGTCCGGCGCTCCCTGGCCCGGCTCGGGATCCGGCCGGGTGATCGCGTGGGCGTGTACATGCGCCGCTCGTGGAGGGTCGTCGCCGCCATCATCGCGGTGATCGACCATGGCTGCACCTACGTGCCTCTCGACCCCGACTATCCCGCCGCCAGAGTGCGGTTCATGGCCGAGGACAGCGGGGTGCGCGCGATCTGCGCCGACCCCGGCACGCCATGGCCCTTCGAGGGGACGGCGGAGATCCAGGTCACCGGTGCCGAGGCGGAGCCGGTGCCGTCGGCCGAGCGCGCGGCGGACGTCCCCACGCACATCATCTACACCTCAGGATCCACCGGCACGCCGAAGGGCGTGGCCACACCCGAGCACGCCGTGCAGGAGCTGTTCCGCTCGGCTGCGGAACGGTTCTCCTTCAGCACCGCCGACGCGTGGAGCTGGTTCCACAGCCACTGCTTCGACTTCTCCGTCTGGGAGATATGGGGCGCGCTGCTGCACGGCGGGTGCATCGTGGTGATCGGCACCGAGGTGGGACGCGATCCGTGGCGGCTCCTGGACACCCTGGCCGACCAGGGGGTCACCGTGCTGTGCCAGGTGCCGAGCATGTTCAAGTACCTGACCGCCGCTCTCGTGGACAAGCCGCGCCCCCTGGCCCTGCGCTACCTCGTCCTGGGCGGCGAGGCGATCGATCACCACACCATCAGGACGTGGATGGACGTCCGCGCCGGGACGGGCGGGCACGAGTCCGTGGTCAACATCTACGGCCCGACCGAGACCACCGTCTTCTCCACCTGCGCGCTGGTCGACCGGGTGACGGTGAGCAGGTCTTCGGGCCCCACGGACATCGGCTACCCGCTCCGGCACGTTCGCACGGCCGTCGTCGGCGCCGACGGCCGGGTGGTGCCCATCGGCGCCCAAGGCGAGCTCTGGGTGGGCGGCACCGGGCTGGCGATCGGGTACGTCGGCCGGCCCGAGCTGAACGCGGAGCGCTTCCCTACGGTGGATCTCGGTGACGGCGAGGCGCGCTGGTATCGCACGGGAGACCTGGTGCAGCAGTCCGAGTCCGGATCGTTCGAGTATCTGGGACGGCTCGATGCACAGGTCAAGCTCCGCGGCTTCCGGATCGAGCTGACGGAGATCGAGGCCCTGCTGCGCCGCGCTCCGGGAGTGCGCGACGCGGCCGTGGTCGTGCGGCGGCCGCCCATCGGCGAGCCCTCCATCGTCGCCTACCTTACGGGCCAGGACCTCGACATCCGGCAGGTTCGCGTCATCTGCGCGGACCAGTTGCCCGCCCACATGATCCCGGCGGGGTTCCGCCGGCTCACTTCCCTCCCGCTGAACTCCAACGGCAAGCTCGACCGCATCGCATTGGAGCGAATCCCATGACCACGACAACGGTGCAGGCCCGCGCTACCTCCACGCGCGGCGGGCGGCCCCTGCGAATCTGCGTCTTCTGCGGCGCGGCGCCGAGCAACTCCGACGCCATCGTCCACACCGCCAAGGAGACCGGAAGGCTCATCGGCGAGCGCGGCCACCATCTCGTCTACGGCGGCGGGGGCTCGGGTCTCATGGGCCAGGTCGCCTGGGCAGCGGCCGACCACGGGGCCTCGATCAGGGGAGTCATCCCCCATTTCCTGTACGAGCGCGAGCGCACCATCGCGGCGCCGCAGCAGGAGTTGCAGATCACCGAGACGCTGCAGCGGCGCAAGGAGCACATGTTACACAGCTCCGACGCCTTCATCGCGCTGCCGGGCGGCTACGGCATCCTCGACGAGATCGTCGAAGTGCTCTCTGCCTCCTACCTGGGCAGATCCGCCAAGCCCATGGTCATCGTGAACACCGAAGGCATCTGGGATGGCCTCATCGGCCTGCTCGACACCCTCACGCGGTTCGAGCTGATCTCGACGGCCGAGCAGCCCACGTTCCACTCCGTGCCCACGCCGGAGCAGGCGCTCTCCCTGGTGGAGAGCCTGCTCCTGGCCCGCTCCGGAGGCCCGGAATGACGATGCGAACCCGCGCGCCGGCCTCTCCCGCCGCCAAGCGGGCGCTGCTCGCCCAGCTCGCCAGGGCAGGAGCGGCGCCGATCCCGCTGTCGTACGGCCAGCGCGCACATTGGGTCATCAGCCAGGCCGGGCCGCAGGCCAACGCCGCTTCCAACGTGCCCTTCGCCTGGACCATCCACGGAGAACCGGACCTGGACGCTCTCGAGCGCTCATTCGCCTGGCTGGTGGCTCGCCATGCCATCTTCCGCACGACCTACCGCCACCTCAAGGGGACCCCGGTCCAGCAGGTGCACCCGTCGGGCGGTCTGGAGTTCAGCGTCACCGACCTGGGCCGCAGGGATCTGTCCGCCATGCTCACAGCTGAGGCGGCCCGCCCGTTCGACCTCGCAAGCGGCCCCGTGACCCGCGTCGTCGTGGTGCGGCGGTCAGGCGCGCCGCCGGTGCTCCTCTGGGTGACCCACCACATCGCGATCGACGGCTGGTCGTTGTTCCAGGCGATGGACGAGCTCGGGCACGCCTACGCCGCCTACGCACGGGGCGCCGAGCCCGGGCTGGCGCCGCCCCGTGCGAGCTACGCCGACTTCGTGTCCTGGCAGGCGGCCATGCTGGCCGGACCGGCGGGCAAGAGGCTGGAGTCCGCCTGGCTCGACCTGCTCGGGGCACCCGTGTCCAAGCTCGCGCTACCGATCGACAGACCCCATCCGTCCGGCCAGACCTTCGCGGGCGGCTCGCACGCCTTCCGCTTGGGGGCCGAGCGCTCGGCCGCGCTGCGCAGGCTGGTCGCGCGCGGCGAGGGCACGCTCAACACGATCTTGCTGGCCGCGTACGAGGCCCTGCTGGGCAGGGTCGCCGGCCAGGAGACGTTCCTGCTCGGCACGTTCGCCACCGGGCGGAGCCGTCCGGAGTTCGGCGACGTCATCGGCTATCTAGCCAACCCGGTGGTGCTGCGGGTCGACCTCACGGGAGACCCGTCCCTCGGCGAGATCGCCGCTCGGGCCCGCGCTGGGATGCTGCACGCACTGGACAACCAGGACTACCCCTTCTCCCTGCTCGTGCAGCGGCTCGGCCTGGAGCGGGACTCGAGCCGTTCACCGTTGTTCGACGCGAGCTTCACGCTGCGCTCCTCCCAGCGAGGCGAGATCCTGCGGGCGGACCAGGGGCCGTCGGCGTCGCCGCTGGGCGCCCCCTCCACCGGCGAGCGCGGCATGCGGCTGGCACTGGGCGACCTCGACCTGGTCACGCATCCGGTCGAAGAAGCGCATGTCCGCTTCGACCTCGGGATGGAGCTCATCTCCGTCGAAGGTGACGTATCGGGGCTGCTGCGTTACAACGCCGACCTCTTCGATCCGGCCACCGTCGCCTGGCTCGCCGACGGCTACCTGCGGGTGCTCGACGCGGCGCTGACCTCTCAGGGGATCCCGCTCAGCGGCATCGAGCTGCCGACCCGCCCGACGCCGGCCATCGCCGTGCCTCACCCGGTGGAGCAGGCGGCACCCGCAGCCGCAGCGGCGCCCGCCGAGCTGGTCGAGGCCATCGCCGGAATCTGGAGCGAGGTCCTGGACCACCCTGCGGGCGGCATCGGTCCCGACGACAACTTCTTCCGCCGCGGCGGCCATTCCCTGGCCGCGGTCAAGGTGACGCTGCGGCTCCAGGAGGAGCTGGGTCTCGAGGTCTCGATCGCCGACCTGTTCGAGCACGCCACCCCGGCCCGGTTGGCGGGGTGGATCGCCGGCCCGGAGCGCGCCGCCGGCCCCGTCCTCGTGCCACGCGCCGCCGGAGAGTCGTACCCGCTCTCCCATGCCCAGGAGAGCCTGTGGATCCTGCAACAGCTGGCGCCCTCCAGCGTCGCCTACAGCGCGCCGCACGCCTTCCGGCTACGCGGCCCGCTGGACGTCGCCGCGCTGGAATGGGCGCTGAACCAGGTGATCGCCAGGCACGAATCGCTGCGTACCAGCTTCCACGCCACCAGGCAGGGGCCGACGCAGCGCGTGGCCGACCCGGCACCGATGCGGCTACCGGTGGTGGACACGACCGACGCGATGCGGCTCATCATCGAGGAGTACGGCAAGCCGTTCACGCTCTCGGCCGGCCCGCCGCTGCGGCCGGTCCTGTACCGAGTGTCGCCGGACGAGCACGTCCTGCTGCTGCTCGTCCACCACATCGTCTTCGACGGCTGGTCCACCGCGATCTTCTGGCGGGAGCTGTGCGCCTTCTACCGCGCCCGCCACGGCTCCGGCCGGACGCCACGGCCCTTGCCGCTGCAGTACGTGGACTACGCCGTGTGGGAGCGCCAGGACCTGGCAGGCGAGCGCCTGAGGAACCTGGTCGGCTTCTGGAAGGACACCCTGGCGGGGGCCGTCCCGACGTCCCTGCCCACCGACTTCCCCAGGCCCAGGCGGCCGCTCTTCCAGGGCCGCCAGCACGCGTTCGACCTACCGGTCAGCGCTGGGGAGCTGTGCAGGCGGCTGGACGCCACGCCCCACATGGTGTTCCTCGCCGCGTTCCAGGTGTGGCTCGCCCGGCAGGCGGGCACCTCCGACGTCACCGTGGGCTCGGTGGTCTCCGGCCGGTCCAGGGCCGAGGTCGCCGATCTGATCGGCCACTTCGTCAACATCGTGCCGATCAGGAGCCGGCTCGACCCGGACCGCACCTTCGCCGAGACGGTGGACCGCGTCCGCGCGGGCGTGCTGCGGGCCTACCAGCACCAGGAGCTGCCGCTGTCGCGGCTGGTGGACGAGCTCAAGATAGCGCCGGCGACGCCATTCGACGTGCTCTTCACCCTCGTCGACCTGCGCCTGCTGGAATCGGCCGAGGACCGGCTGCCCGGCATCGAGGCCGAGCGCGTCGTGCCGCCCCTCGGCACCGCCCAGTTCGACCTGGCACTCGAGGTCACCGAGTTCGGCGAGTCCGCACGGGCCGTACTCGAATTCGACATCGCCCTATTCCGCCCGGAGACCGTCGCCGCGATGGCCGCCGACCTGAGGCGGACCATCGTGGAGCTCGTCACGGATCCGGACGTCCCGATCGCGAGGGGTGAGGCATGACCGAGTGGGTGAGCCTGCCCTGCCCGCGCCCCGAGGCGGCGATCAGGCTGTTCTGCCTGCCCTACGCCGGGGGAGGGTCGGTGGAGTACCAGCAATGGGCCGATCTCCTGCCCGCCACCGTGGAGGTGGCGCCCGTGCACCTGCCGGGGCGCGAGCGGCGGATCAGGCAGCAGCCGTACACGGTCATGAAAGAGCTGGTGGCGGACCTGGCCGACGGGTTGGAGCCGTATCTGGACCGGCCGTACGCGCTGTTCGGCTACAGCTTGGGCGCTTGGGTGGCCTTCGAGGTGGCCAGGGAGCTGCGCAGGCGGGTCGTGTACAGGGGGTTCGAGCAGCCCCGTGCGCTCCTGCTCGCGGCGGCGGGGCCGCCCGATCTGCCGCGCGATCCCACCACCTACGACCTGCCGGACCCCGCACTCGTCGCCCGGATGGAGCGGCTCGGCGGCACTGACGGGATGATCGTCGACGACCCCCGGCTGCTGGCGGTCGTCCTGCCCAAGCTCCGCGCGGATTTGCAGGTGGCCGACACCTATACGCCGATCGAGGAGCCGGCTCTGCCGTACCCGATCCGGGCCTTCACCGGCGACGCCGACGGGCTGGTCTCCCCTGAGCAGGCACGGGCGTGGCAGTGGCACACCGACGAGGACTTCCGGATGCGCGTCCTGCCGGGTGGTCATTTCTTCATGCACGAACGGCGCGCGGAACTGCTCCGCTTCATCGTCCAGGATCTGGAGATCGCATCATGAACAGGTACGTAGTGGTGTACAACCACGAAGAGCAGTACTCGCTGTGGCCGGAAGGCCGGGACCTTCCCGCGGGTTGGACGGCCACGGACGTGGCCAGCGACCGCGACGCCTGCCTGGCGTACATCGAGGGAGTGTGGACGGACATGCGGCCCAAGTCGCTGCGCGCCTCATGACCGAGACCACGCTGCGCGTCAACGCGGCCAGACTGATGTCGGACGTGCGGCGGCTGGGCGCCATCGGGGCCGATCCCGGCGGCGGTATGACGAGATTGGCGTTCACCGCCGACGACGTGGCCGGGCGCGCATACGTCACCCGGCTGATGGAGGACGCGGGCCTGACCGTCGAGGTGGACGCCGCGGGCAACCTCATCGGCAGGCGGGAGGGCAGAAACGGCGACGCGCCCGCGCTGGTGCTCGGCTCTCACATCGACACCGTTATCCAAGGCGGCGCATACGATGGCGCCTACGGCGTGCTGGCCGGCATAGAGGTAGCCCGCACCCTGGCGGAAGAGGGCATCGCGCTCGACCATCCGCTGGCCGTCGTGGCGTTCTGCAACGAGGAGGGCGCACGGGGCACGATGGGCATGTGGGGGTCGCACGCCTTCGCCGGCGTGCTGCCGCCGGGAGCCGCCCACCAGGTCGACGAGCACGGCGTCACCATCGCCGACTTGCTGCGGTCGGTCGGTGGCGACGCCGACCTGCTCGATGGCGCGGCATGGACGCCCGGCTCGATCGCGGCCTATTTCGAGCTGCACGTCGAGCAGGGTGGGGTGCTGGAGTCGCTGGACGTGCCGATCGGCGTGGTGGAGTCGATCATCGGCAGGGTGAACGTCTCCGTCACGGTCGAGGGCGTCGCCGGCCACGCGGGCACCACTCCCATGGAGCAGCGCGTGGACGCCCTGGTGGCCGCGGCGCGGCTGATCGAGGCCGTACGGTCCATCGCCGCCGAGGAACGGCTGGTCCTGCGCGCCACCGCGGGCACGATCACGGTCGACCCGGGGATGTGGAACGTCATCCCGGGCCGGGTACGGCTCGGGGTGGAGTTCAGGGACGCCTCCACCGTCAACATGGACCTGGCGACGGACCGGCTGGTGGGGATCGCCCGTAGGGTGGAGCAGGACTCCGGCGTCCGCGTCACCGTCGAGGCCGGCGCCCGCACCGAGCCCGTGGGCTGCGAGCCAGAGCTCCAGGAGCTGATCGCGAAGGCGGCGGCCGAGCACGGATACCTCTCGCACCACCTGCCGAGCGGGGCGGGGCACGACGCGCAGATCGTCGCCCGCATCGCCCCCATAGGCATGATCTTCGTCCCGAGCGCGGGCGGGGTCAGCCATGCGCCGACCGAGTACACGGCGCCCCACCATCTGGCGCAAGGAGCCGACGTGCTCCTGTCCGCCGTGCTCAAGAAGGACAAAATTTCCTGAATATCGAGGAGTTTTCCTCGTGATATCCCCACGAGACCGGCCTCCCGTACGTTTCTTATGCGGGCCAACCCCGCTCAAGGAAAGAGGTAACTCCATGTCTCGATGGGTGATCAGGGTCGCGAAGCTCGTGGCCGTCATCGCCTTCGCGCTGGCTCCCGCGCCGATGATCGCGAGCACCGCACACGCACACACCGGCGACTGCCCCATCGCCACACCCGAATGCACGGGCAACAGTCACTGGGCCTAATCGTCGGCTCGTGTCGGCTCCAGGGCGGCGAGGTTGTTCCTGACCTCCTCGAACTCGGCGGACTCGCTGTCGGTTGAGTAGGTCAGGGCCCGCGTCCAGACGTCCCGGGCGGACTCGAGGTCTCCGGACTGCATGAACGCCTGCCCCAGCAGGAACAGGGTGCGGAACTCCCACAGCCGGGCGTCGAGCTCCGAATAGATGTCACACGCGTCGAGCAGATGCGTGATGGCCTCGTCGGGCTGCCCACGCATGCGGAGCCGACCCAGCGCGAGCTGGATCCGGCCCTCCGCGAATCGCTCGTTGAGCCGCTGAGCGAGAGCCAGAGCTTCCTGCAAGTTGGCCGCCGCGTCCTCGCGGCGGTCCTGGTCCAGCTGGATCTCGCCCAGCGCCCGGAGCAGATATGCCTGCCCCACCTCGTCTCCCTGCCCCCGGACGAACTCGAGCGCGGTCAGGCAGGCCGCCTCCGCCTCTTCCAGGCGGCCCTGTACCCGCAGCGTCTCGCTCAGCCGGTTGAGTATCTGCGCCTGGCCGCGTTCGCTGCCCAGGTCCCTGAACAGCTCCAGAGCGCCGGTGAGAAGCTGCTCGGCGGGCTCGACCCGGCCACGTTCGAGTTCGATCTGGGCGATGCTGCCCAGCACGTGCCCCTCGGCGAACCGGTCACCCACCGCTGCGAAGATCTCCTTGGCCTGGCGGTAGTTGTCCAGTGCGACCTCGAACCTGCCCGCGATCCGATCGAGCAGCGAGGCGTTGCGCAGCACCAGCGCCCGCCCGTAGTCGTCACCCAACTGCTGGAACAGCCGCAACGCCGCGTCGAAGAGCTCCTGCGCTTTGGGGATGACCTGCTGGAACACGTACAGGCTGCCCAGCGAGTAAAGTACGGCCGCTTCGCCCCGTAGATCATTCCCTTTGCGCGCGGCTGCCAGCGCGGTCTCGTGCGTGGCCAGCCAGTCGTCAAAATAGCTACGCGCCTCGAACAGTGTGGTGGCGGCGATGGCCAGGTCCCAGCAGAGGTCGGGCATGTCGGTATGCGCGGCCTGGGAAATGGCGCTGATCAGGGCGTTACGCTCGGCCTCCAGCCAGTCGAGCGGCTTCTCCAGCAGCCGATCCATGTCCAGTGCCCGCCAGCGGGGCGCGGAGCTGTGCAGGTGGGTGAAGTCGCCGCCGTACCCGCGCCGGTG
The DNA here is from genome assembly GCF_039533245.1 of Nonomuraea recticatena. NCBI lineage: Bacteria > Bacillati > Actinomycetota > Actinomycetes > Streptosporangiales > Streptosporangiaceae > Nonomuraea > Nonomuraea recticatena. Next base: position 39,091 of record NZ_BAAATE010000041.1, read on the forward strand.
CGCCTCCTCGGCCAGCGCGAGCCAGCATCCCAGCGCACGCTCCAGCGCGTCGGTCCGGTCCTGATGGGACTCCTCCTCGTAGCCGCGTTCCCTGGCGTAGAGCCGGACAAGGTCATGGAAGCGGTAGCGGACCTGGTCGAGGCCGTCGATGGAGGCCACCTCCAGCAGCCGGGCGTCCACGAGCTGGTCTATCAGCCGGTCGGCGGTGAGCTCGTCGACCTCCAGAAGCGCGGCGCCGGTCCAGGAGGCGAAGTCGCGGGCCTCCAGCAGCCCGAGGCGGCGGAACAACTTGGCCGCCTCGGGTCCCAGATCCCGATAGCTCAGGGCGAAGGTCGCCCGTACGGTGAGCTGACCATAGCTCAGCTCGTCGAGTCGGCGCCGCTCGTCGGCGAGCCGGAGCGCAAGCTTGCCGGGGGTCCAGTCGGTCCGCGCGTTGAGCCTGGCGCCCACGATGCGCAGCGCAAGCGGTAAACCGTCGCACAGGGCGGCCAGGCGTAAGGCGTCACTCATCTGCACGGTAGCGGCGACGGCCTGGAGCAGCTCGGCGCTGTCGGCAGGGTTCAGCACCTCCAGGTGGACGACCCTGGCCCCGTCCAGCGCCGTCAGCTCTCCGAGCGGGTCCCGGCCGGTCACGATCACGCATGAGGTGCCCAGGCCGGGCAGCAGCGGCCGGACCTGGTCGATCGTCCGGGCGTTGTCCAGCAGGATCAGCATGCGCCGCTTGGCCAGCACGGTGCGCAGCAGACTCGCACGTTCGTCCTGATCGTCGGGGATGCGGTCGCCCGAGAGCCCAAGCGCCCGCAAGAAGCGGCCCATGACCGTGTGAGAGCTCAGCGGCTTGGCATCGGGGTCGAAGCCTCGCAGGTCCACATAGAGTTGCCCGTCAGGGAAACGAGCCGCGATCCGGTGCGCCCAGGTCACGGCGAATCCTGACTTGCCTACACCGCCGATGCCGGTGACCAGCGCGATGGTGAGCAGGCCCTGCCGCTGCCGCTCCTCCAACAAGGCGTCCAGGCTGGCGAACTCGTCGCTCCTGCCGACGAAGTAGGGCACGTCCGCGGGCAGTTGGGCGGGCACCGCCGCCTCATCGATCCCCTGGTAGGGGGCATCGTCGTAGACCTGGGCCGGTTCGCTGTCGCGCGGCACCACAGTCTCCTGCGTGAGCCCCTGCTGCGGCGTGATCACGAACTGGTCGAGTCCGGGATCATCGTTGAGTATGGTGACGTGCAGGGACTGCAGCTCGGCACTGGGTTCGATGCCCAGCACCTCGATCAACTGCAGGCGGCCCGTACGGTAGGTCTCCAGCGCGTCCGCCCTGCGTCCGCACCGGTACTGCGCCAGCATCAGCTGGGCGCGTAACTGCTCCCGGAGCGGATGGGCCCTCACCAGCTCCGCCAGGTCGTCGATCACCTCGCGGTGCCTGCCCAGGCTCAACTCGAGCTGGGCACTGTGCTCGGCCCAGGTCAGCCGTTTGTCCTCGAGCCTGCGCGCCTCGCTTTCGAGCAACGAGCTCTCGATGCCTTCCAGCACCGGGCCCTCCCACATGCCGCAGGCCATGCGCAACAGCTTCGCCGCGGTGACCAAGTCTCCCTGGTTCTCCGCGGTACGGGCGCGGCCGGCCAGGCGTTCGGCGGCAAGGAGGTCGACCTGTTCGGGGGCGGCGTGGAAGATGTACCCCGGAGGAGAGGTGCGGAGCAGGCTGGTGGAGTCGCCCGCGTCCGCGAAGATGCGCCGCAGGCCGGAGATGCAGATGACCACCTGACTGCGCGCAGTGGGCGGCGCGTACTCGCCCCAGATGGCCTCCACAAGCCGCTCCACAGGCACCGCCCGGTCCGATCGCAGGAGCAGCAGGGCGAGGATGATCCGCTGCCGCGAGCTCCTGATCTGGATCCGCTCCTCACCCGCCCGGATTTCCAGCGGCCCGAGAACCCGAAAAGACAGAACACTACTCATTGGGCGCTCCCTGAACTCACCGCGCGGCAGCCCGCGCGCTTCCGTTTCAGCCCGGCCCTCGGACGCCGCGGTGTCACGACCAGCTGGTACGCACGCGCGCGGTCACGAGGACGAGATGACGGTAACGATCCACCACATTCACCTTGCACGCCATCCCTGCTTGCCCATCGGCGACGGCCGGGGCCCTGCCCCTGCCTGACTCGGCCGTTGATGTTGTCGCAGTACGCCCCCAATGACGAGATCGGCCGTTCGGTATAGCGTTCTCTCCGCGCCGCACGCCCGCGAGGCGCTGATCAGGGCCGAGCGTCCACATTTCGGACACCAGAGCCCCAAACGCGATGCCCGAGAAATCATTTCCTTGGCCATAGGCCCCCGTATTGCTCAAAGGTGCGGGGAGATTCGGCCCCCAGACCGCTTCCGCATGGCCCTGAGGACTCCCAGGCGCTCGGCCACCTGGTCGGCGACGTCGCCCACGACCCATTCGCGCAGCTCCCTGGCGAGACCCTCACGCCGCGCCTCCTCCCTGACGGAGTCGCGCAGCACGTTCCTGGCGATCCTCAGCAGCTACGGCAGGGCGTTGCCGGGCACCTGGTCGAGCTTGCGCCAGGCGATGGCGAACGTCTCGCTCACCACCTCGTCGGCGACCTGCCGTCCAGCGCGGGCGACCACGTAGGCCCACACTCGCTGACGGCATTCGTCGTACATGGTGGTGAATCGTTCTCGCTCATCCGTCACCGCCTCAACTCCTCATGTCCCGGTGTTCGTGGACATGGAGAAGTGGTCCGAGACCCCTGAAAGTTACAGAGCCGCCCGACATTGCGCTTGCCGAAAATTACGTCCATAAAGGTCAAGCGGCATGTGAGTACTCTGGAGGACGCCGCCGAGCCGGTCTCGTCGGCGTATGTTCAGGTCGATGATTCGCCCGGGGTCTGTGATCGGATCCGGGGCGGGACGCAGCGGGGCTCCTTGGTTCAGGGCTTGGTGGGCTCGGTGCTGGTTGTAGAACCGTTCGTACTCGCGCAGGGCGTGCCGAAGATGGCGTTCGTTCCATACAAGGCAGCGGTCGAGAAGCTCGTGACGGCACGACTGCACCCACCGCTCCATGATCGAGTTCATCCGCGGCATCCGAATACCGGTGAGCACCATCTTGATGTCGGCCTCAGCGAGGACCTTGCCCATGAGCGCAGGGAACTTCCCATCCCTGTCCCGGATCAGAAAGCGCACCCGGCAGCCCGCATCCTCCAGATCCATCACCAGATTCTTGAACGCCTGGATGACCCAGTTTGCGCTCGGGTGAGCGGGGGTGCCGAGCACACGGACGCGCCTGGTGGCGTGCTCGATGACTGTCAGGATGTACTGGCGTTTCCCATTCAGGGTGACAGTCTCGATGACACCGCAGGCCAGTATGGCGTCGGCTTGCGAGCGCAGGAAGTCGGCCCACGTGGTGGACGCCCGCTCGGGCGCCGGATCAACACCTGCCTGCTTGAGGATCTCCCACACCGTCGATGCGGCGACCTTGATGCCGAGTGTGGTGAGCGCCCCGTGGATCCGCCGATATCCCCAAGCCGGATTCTCCCCAACCAGGCGCAGAACGAGGACACGGATGGAGCGGACCGTGGGTGGGCGCCCACGTCGCTTCGGCCGGCAGGTACGGGCATGACGACCTCTCATCAGATCGCGGTGCCAGCACAGGACGGTGTCCGGCCGGACGAGAAGCCGCAGCTGGCGCACAACCTCGCGGGGCAGCGAGGTCAGGAGAGCGGCGAGAAGGACCCGGTCCTCAGGTATATATCTCACTTTGGTGTCGGCGCCGAGTTGACGTTCAAGGACGGTGATCTGGTGACACAGGACGAGAATCTCCACGTCCTTGTCTCGATCGCTCATGGGCAGCAACCGCAGCGCGGCGAAGGTGTTCGTGACGGTGAGATAGGCCAGGCGAAGGAGCACGGCCGATCATCCTGCCGCACTGGGTTCCGTCTCCTGAACGGCCAGAGGGCGCGCTGCCGTAGGCGCGGTAGTCGCGCATCTCCGCCTGGTTCTCCGGCGTCAGGGCTGGCGTGCCAAACAAGTCGCAGACGACGAGCCGCTCTCCCGGCCGCAGGTAGCAAACGCCCACTCATCTGGGCGGATGTAATTATCGGCAGGCGCAGAGTTGACGAGATGGACCAGGCGTCCACGCCGCCAGCCTCCACGCCGCCGGCCTCCACGAGCCTGGAGGCCTGGATTCAGCGGGTCTTGCGGCTGGCCGGGGCCAGGCCTTCGACCACCACGCCTCCGCCGGGCCCTGCCCGCCTCGCCGACTCCGACGACCCGCCTCGCGCCTGTAGCGCGTCAAAACTCGCGCGTGCGGGCTGGACTGGGGTTTCTCGGCCCGAGTTATACGGCTCGGCGGTACTCGTTGATCGCTCCGCCGAGCACTTGTCGGTGCTCGATACGGCCTTCCAACGGCACAACCACCTGCTCGTTCCTGATGGGGCGGTCGTTGCCCACGCGCCTGTGCGGCCGATGCCCATTGTGATGATCGATGTACTCGTCCAGGACCGCGCGCAGATGCCGTTCACCGTAGATCAGCAGAGCACTCCGCTCGCGCCGTGCGGATCCTGCGCTCTGCATAGCAGTTCACCCTCGGCGTTCGTGACGGCGCTTCAGCACGGTGACGCCCGCGGCCGCGAAGACATCATCGAAGACACTGGTGAATTTGGCGTCCCGATCGCGGATGAGGAAGCGGAACGACGCCGCTCGCTCGCCAAGGTCGATCAGGAGCTTATGGGCCTGCTATGCGGTCCATGCGCCGGTCGGACGGGACGCCACCCCCAAGATGCGCACACGCCGCGTGCTGATCTCCATCACAGACAACACGTACACGCGCTTCGGAAAGATCGTGTCAACGTGGAAGAAGTCGCAGGCTACAAGTCCTTTGCGCTGATGGAACCGGCGGAGTGGGCCAGCTGTCCAGTGGCTGGCAGCCGGTGGCCCAGGCAGGGATGGTCTTCGGATACCACGCAACCACGCCCACACCCGCATCCGCGCCATCGGGCGAGCGAGCTCGAGACATGGAAGATCCTGACCCGCCTGCGCTGCCACCCCACACCGCACGACTACAAACGTTCACGCGGTCCTCGTTCTCAAACCGTCGAAGACGCCCGCGCCGCTCAGGATGAAAACGCTTAAGGACCCGGGGCGGCGGACGGTCTCGGCATGCGCATCGGTGTAGACGCGGTATCGGGCGGCCGTTCGGTCAGGGCGCAGCCGGCCCTTCTCCACGAGTAGCGCAACGCGCGCATGCTCTCGATCCCGCGTGGTCCGCCCGGACCTTCACATCAACGTCAACCTTTGCCTAAACTGTACGGCCGGGACGCCGACGTCCTCGAACGATGGGAGCACACGACTATGGGACAGGAGACCTCGCAAGCGCCCGTGACGGTGATCGGTCTGGGGCCGATGGGACGCGCCATAGCAGCGGCCTTCCTTGCCGCCGGTCACCCCACCACGGTGTGGAATCGGACCGCGGGCAAAGCCGATGAGCTTCTCGCGAGCGGCGCCACCTGGGCGGACAGCCCGCTGGCCGCGCTCGATGCGAGTGAAGTGGCCATCGTCTGCGTCATCGACGCGGACGCCGTCGACGCCATCCTTGACCGGGCAGTCGCCGAATCAGACCGTCGCGGACTGCCGAGCACCACGCTGGTCAACCTCACCTCCGAAGGACCGGAGCGCACCCGTGAGCTGGCCGCCCGGGCGGAGAAGCTGGGCCTGGCCTATCTCGACGGCTCGATCATGACTCCTGCGGCGGCCATCGGCACGGAGGCGACCCGCATCCTCTACAGCGGACCGGCCGAGCTCTTCGACCGCCACCGCGAGAAGCTGGCGGCGCTGGGAGGCACAGCCGTCCATCTCGGAGCCGACCCGGGAAGGGCGGCGAGCTTCGATGTCGCCCTGCTGAACCTGTTCTGGAGCTCGATCACCGGATTGATGCACTCCTTCGCACTCGCGGCGCGGCATCACGTACCGGCCACCGCACTGGCGTCCCACGCCCAGCAGATGGCGCAGCTTGTCGCCGACCTGATTCCCGGGCTGGCAACCGAGATCGACGCCGGCCGCTTCTCCGGGGAAGAGTCGTCGTCGCTGACCTCGATCGCCGCCAGCCTGGAACACATCGTCCACGCACTCGACCAGGCCGAGGTCTCCTCGGCCGTCACCCGAGCGGCCAAGGAGGTCATCGATGCCGCGGTGTCAGCCGGCCACGGAGATGACGCCCCGACCCGCCTTGCCGAGTTCCTCAGTCGCGACCGCATGGGCGAACGGGAGCCGGCATAACAGCCGATGCGGGCCAGGCACTGGTGACGAGACTCGACTTGGGCTCGGGGCAGTACGGCGGCGGCTGTCCGGCAACGCCGAGCGCAGGTCGCTGTTCTTCAGGATGGAAGCCTCGCCATTCATGGGCCCGCCGTAGCGGCATGCCCGCCCGCCTGTCGACGGTTTGCCCGCCTTGAGAGTCCCGACTCGCGCACGCAGGCGCGCGGAGGCTCTCGCAGCTCCCGCATCGCGTGGCCTCGCGTGACTATGGTGCGGGTGCACACGTGCACGGCCTGCCCTCCCTACATGCAGGCGCGAGGCCGTGCACGTGGCGTACGGTAGTGTCGGCCCGGAGCGAGCAGATTCGGGTACGCGCGCGAATCCCGAACGGATCCGCCGCCCGCCCGGCCTGCGGAGCCGCGACAGCCCGCGTGCACGACCATCACGAGCGCAGTCTGACCGATGTCCTGGTCGATGCACGCCGTGTGCTGGTGGTGGTGGTGCGGAGCGCATCGACATCCTGCCTGGCCGTACCGCCGATGTCCCGGAAGCCTGGTGGCGCACCCGTCCCGGGGTGCAGGTGGTGTGCCGGGACGGCTCAGGCGCCTATGCCGAGGCGATCCGCCACGCCCTCCCGGTTGATGACCGCTGGCACCTGCGGCGCAACTTCGATGAGGCCGTTATGAAGGAAGTCGCCGGGCAACAGGCCGGGTCGAAGCCGACCGCCTTCCCATCTCCCCACGCGGCCTTACCCGGGTCCCACTGAGCCAGCCCGACAACCTCAAAGACGAGCATCGCCGCTGCTCAACGAGCTCACCACCGCCTGTCCGGAGATGATCGGCCTGGCTGGGCTCGTCCGCGGCTTTGCCGACCAGCTCCGGCCGAGCGAGGGCAACGCCGACCGCCTCGACGCCTGGATCGCCACAGCCCGGGCCGCTGATCTGCCTCATCTGCACGCCCTCAACGGATCCGACGTGCATGTAAGCTTCCGCGATCTTAGAACCAATGTGCGTTCGAGGGCTCACGTGGCCAGACTTATTACTGACCGGCCGCTTATCTGAGAGGAAGTATGTGAAGCACCTGTTCCGTGGAGCGATCGGAGCGGCAGCCGTTGCGGCAGCCGTGCTGCTCGCCACCCCGGCGAACGCCGGGGCATCCATGACCGGATCACACATCTCGTACGCAGAGACGCACTGGTGCGGCGTAGGTGTGGACTATAGCGGATGTGTTAGTCAAAGGTCCGAGTTCAAGCGTTACTACCAGGTCTCAGAGATCAGATGGAGTTCCTGGGGGACCAGCTATTATTTTGAATTCTGGTGAGCGGTACTTGTTAGGAGACCACCCCTCGCTCTCTTGCGGGAGCGAGGGTTTTCCAGCTCCAGCAAGAACGGCAGCAAGGCAGATGCCGTGCGGTAGCTACAGGTGGCAGCGCGGTTGTAGGCGCTGCGTTCGGACTGGCTCGAGTCGACAACTTCGACGAGGCAGCCAAAGGTCGACGTGCTGCGCGACCTGCTTGGGGCTCCACTCGGCGATGAAGGACGGGCGGCCGTTGCCATTGGGGGAGACGCGTAGGCATGTGCGGTCTGAGGGGACAGTGCCTGCTACACCTGACCGGCGTGCTACGGGACCGACACGCGAACGTGGAGCCCGGGGCGACGGCTGACCCCGAGTCGGGCGTTACTCGCCTCACTCTGGTCCACGAGAAGCCGTACTACTCCGGCTGTGAGGATGGTGTCGTGCTGCTCCGGGTTGCGGTTTGTTGATTTCTGAGCCTTTCATCCTGGCAGTCGGCTATCCGCGCTGTTGCGCAGTGCTCTGTCGGCGACACGTACGAGCTTGTGACCTGTGGCGTCACAGCCGCTTTTTCGGCGCGTACGGACCTCCAAGGCAAGTCCCACGAGCTGCGCGAACGGAGGATGGAAAAGGCTCAGAGGAGGTTGTGGGGATGTTCCAGCGGGACAAGGGGCTCAAGCGTGACGGCATTCGATCTGGCTACCCTCGCACATCCAGCGTCGCCATCTTCTGAACAATGGCTTATCCCGAGAGTCAGGCTCGTGCCACCTCGCCGAGACCCCTGCCCGAAAGGTATCTCTCCGGTCATGGCGGGAATCCCGTCCATAAATGGCAAAATACTGCCAGTACATTCAAGCTATTACGTGTAGGTGTACCGACTTCGCTGAGCCCTCCCGTCCGAGTCAAGTAGGTCATTTCACCACTTAGCATGACTTCGAAGGAGTGTAATGTCAGAAGATTCATGGAATAATTGGGAGAGCGGATTTCAGCTGCCAACCTCGTGGCCGTCAGGAAAGGCCGATCTAATTGTAGATCGTAAGTTATTGAAGAAAATCGGCCATGAAATGTACGCAGACCTGAAACTCGCATCCAAGGCAGAGGACGATGAGTGGAGGGAATTGGAATGGCACGTACTCGGCCTTCATTCTAGTCCTACCTGGCGGACCATGGCGCATTTCGATGAAGCGGTATTTGATATAGCGAGGACGTCAAGATATAGATACGCGGAAGCTCATGGAGACTATGCCAGCATAGCTAGCATGATCGTTGCCAGCAGCGTTGACTACGACAGGACGGAGGGGATTATTGAAGCAAATCGACCGCGTCTAGAGAAGGCGATCAACGGCGTTCGACATGAGGTTTGGAAGACTCTTAGACCGGAAACTGAACCGGCGGACGTCTCCACGTACGACGCGCCCACGATCAAAGGCTTCTTCGACAACCTGGACCTAGGCCAAATGGCCCGACGGGGTGAGTTGTTTCACAATGTAGCCGCGGAACTGACCACGTTACAGGAGGTGTGTCAACAACGCGCATACGACCTGTCGAGCTCTTGGCATTCACCGGCGACCGAACATGCGCTTGAGGCGATGCGCAAGCTCTGCGCGACTATCCGAACTCTTGCGTACACAACGGGAGCCACCGGGAGCGCCGTTACCACACTCTACGAAGAACTGAAGGACTACAAGGAAAATTTCGAGGGCATTGTCAACCTCGATAAAACCGTAGCAGAATCGTTCAGCGACTGGTTCTTCGACATGGACGAAGATGATCGTGCCCGCAACCTCCTCCTCGACGCTAACGTCAGAGTAGTCACCGCGCATACCCTGCTTCCCTCAGAGATCGAGACGGTGCTTCCCAATGTTGTCGAAATCGACGTAGACTTAGACCGAATCGAAAATGGCGACGAGTCTTTCTGGGAGCATTGGGAGTGGTCGATGCAACGCCGTTGACCTGATCCGCGCATTCCGGGCTGACCCCCAGGTCAGCAGCGAGCACCGCGATCGTCGCGTCCGGGCCTGGACTCATACAACGCCACCGCGTCCTTCTTGAACTGCGGTGGATAATTCTTCATCCCTAACGGGACACTGAGCATTTTCAACCTGCTTGGCACCACCCGCTGACCAGGGTTGAGTCGCATTGGCGTGGCCTGGCTCATGCTGCGGCGGAGGGCAGGCCGCAGGTCAGTCGCCTCGTGCAGACTGGATGTCCTGGCTGAGCTGCGGCGATAGGTTGGAAAAGGCTCAACGCATCACGCGCGCCGTTTAAACCCTCGCTCCCGATCTGCTGGAAAAGGCGTCGGTCCTGACTTGGCCGCTACCTTGGTCATCGCGGCTGGCGACAATTACGAGCGGTTGCGCGATGAGGGCGTCTTTTGCCGCGCTATGCGCGCAAGTCCTGTCGAGGCATCATCGGGCAAGACCCATAGATGGCGCCTGAATCGCGGCGCGGTCGCAGGCTGATGCAGCCCAGTTTTGAGTCATCCTCACGCGTATGCGCGGGGACCAGCGCACCCGTGCTTATGTGATTCGCCGTACCGCGGAGGACCTGTCATCTGTGTTTGCTACACGGCCTGACGACACAATGCTTAATCAAACGTCCACAGTTGCTGCAAGCAAAAGGATGATCATTGCCGACGTACGGATCACGATTGCATGTACATCGGTGGGCAGGGTTCCTGCATGTCAAGCAGAGCGGAGGTCCACCGGCATCTCTCGGGCGTCTGCCTATATCCATCCTCTCGCCCCCCTTGGCGCCCATAGGCGGCTTACGGTAGCCGCCCGGACGTTCGAGTGCGGGAAGTCGGCCCTGAAGTAGGGCGTCGCTGGCGCGGCGGAGGTGGGGGGCGATCTTCTCCGTGAGGTATTTGAGGAGTTGGTGGGTGGTGGCGGTGTTGGCTACGCGGGTGGTGGCGACGGCTTGGGCGGCGGTGAGGGCGCCGGCGGGTCCGGCGGCGGCGCTGGCAGCCATGTGCTGGGCGAGCAAGGCCAGCCGGGTCAGGACGCCGGTTTTGGACAGGACGATGCCGCCGGCGGCGAGGCCAAGCAGGCCCACCACCCCGGCAGTGATCTGGAGGGCGTCGGCCGAGCCGCCATTCTCGCCAGAGCCGAAGCCTGTGTCGGTGCTGGGTTCTGGGCTGGTGGCGGTGTTGGTGGTGAGGGTGTTCCAATGCCGGGCGAAGGCGCCGAATTCCGCTCCGCCGGTGGCGGTGGCATATCGTGCTGCGGCGGTGTTGGTCTCGTGCACGTCGGGTGCTACCTGGTTCAGGAAGGTGTGAAGGTGTGTTGCCACGCTATTGGGGCCGGCCAGAGCATCCTCATCCCATAGGAATATTGCGCTGGCACCGCTCACCGAAGCGAGCCACGCAGACTCTTGGGGGAGCGTCATCGCCATTAGGAGCATACCTCTGCACTCGCGACCGTATCGACCTGCCGCACCACGTCCGCCGAACGGAACATGCCGACGGGGGTGGCATCGTGAGCGCGCTTCCTTTGCTCGGCCGCCTCCACCAACGTGTTCCTGAACTCATTCAACGCCGAACCCAGCTTTCCCTCCTTCCGCTCCCATCGGATCGCCACCCGCTAGGCCACGAAACAGCCGTTCTAGGGCTACACCGTAGACGGCAGGAGGCCGGAACGGCTGGCGCGTCACTGCACGTCGTGCGGCTACCACTGGAGCTGGCGGGCTGACGCTTGAAGGCCACGGGCCGACGCCCGGACGCCGTCGGGAGCAGCTCGTCGGGCGGGTGCTAATCGGACATGTCTTCCGCAGCATGTCGACCAGCTTCTCGGACTCGTCTCATCCTGGGCCGCTATGTCCCCGCGGCCTTAAAGACGCATCTTCTCTGCCTTGGCCGCGCGCTCCGCGGCGGACTGGTCGGCGGCCCGCGTGGTCGCCGCGCCCGCACGGGCTCGACCACCGCGCTCCTCCTCCATCGCTTCGGTGTCGATACGACAGTGGAGGGCAACCGGGACGGCCAGCGCAAGCAGCAGCACGGTCCCTCAAGCCGGTGAACCTATGTGGTCACCGCACTACTAGCTGGCGGAGTCGTAACGGAAATACCAATATCCGTACCGAAGTTCGCACTGCTCGATGCGGGTGTAGTAGCGCGAGTAGGTCCTGCGCTCGCTGTCGCAGCTTTCCCAGGTGTAGAAGGGGCCCACGGAACGCATCTCGGCGACCGTTATAACATCCTCGCCCTTCTTCGTGGTCTCAGCGGCGTAGGCCGTCTGCGTGCCCAACGAGAAGGCTGCAGCGGCGGTGATCGACATGATCACCATGGCAACGAACCTCATGTAACGCAATGCAACCCCTTTCAGTGGTTTCGCACCGAAGTCCTAGCTTGCCAACCTCTGAACTGGTTCGACCATGCTCACGGACTGCATGGCGGAATACGCGCGAAAGATGGCGCGATCAGGTCGCATTCGGCCTCGCTACCGATAGCTGATTGCTGTTAGTAGATATCACGTAACGGACAGTTAACCGCGATCGTGCGTAGTACCGGACCGGCTCTACGGGTTGCCGGTGGACGTGCTGGCGGGAGTTGGTCGCCGAGATCGGGCCGCTATGGGTCGCTCAACGGAAGGCCGAGCCGCCGGCCAGGCCTCGGCGGCGCCGGATCGGGGCAGGAGCCCGGCACAAGCTGGTCTTCGTTGATCGGCTTTTGGCCACGCTGGTCCACCTGCGCCATGGAGTCACTCACGATGTGCTTGGCTACTGGTTCGGCGTTGATCGCTCCACCATCACCCGTGCCATCGGGAAGACCCGCTCGCTGCCGGCTCAGCGCGAGTGCCGAATCGCCTCACGTCGTAGGCTTACCACGTTGGCCGAGGTGATTGACTACCTGGGCGACAGCGGCCGGAGCGCCATCTTGGACGCGACCGAGATCCGGGTGCGCCGCCCAGCCGCCGGCACCGCGGACCGTGCTCGCTTCATCGGGCAGAAGCCGGATCAACACGGGAGATCGTCACCACCATCGCTGGACTCTTGTCCGACCAGAAACCAGCATGAGAGAGTGCCTGACCGCACGCCACAGTGCCTCAGTCCGAACTATGCACGAGGTCGTTAGCGACTTGATACCGCACACGTCGGGTGTCATCGAGCGCGATACCGGTCTCCCTTACGTGGATGACGACCGGTATCTGCCGGGCGGCGCGGTCGGAAGACCCGCGCTCAGGCTTCGGCCTGGGCCGGCTGGCCAGTAGCGGGGACGTGGCGAAGTCTGGCGAGGGCGATGATGGCCGCCCCAGCGGCGATCGCGGCGGCGGTGACGGCAGCCAGGTTGAGGCCGCGGGTGAAGGCCTCGCGGGCGGGGGTGAGTAGTGCGTCGCCGAGGTCGTCGGGAAGTTGCTGGGCGGCGACGACCGCGCCGTCAATGCTGTCGCGGCTGGCGGTTGCGGCCTCGGGCGGCAGGCCCGTAGGCAGCGCGACGCCGGCCTGGGCGCGATAGACGGCGGCGCCGATGCTGCCGATGATCGCGATGCCGAGCGAGATGCCCAGGTCGCTGCAGGTAGTGGCGAGCCCGGAGGCAGCCCCGGCCTTGTGCGGGGGCACCGAGCCGACGATCAGGTTGGTGGTCAGCGCCATGGACGGCGCGACGGCCGGATAGAGCACCATGAAGCCGCTCACCAGCAGCGGCAGCCCGCCGCTCGCGTCGACCTGGGTGAGCATCAGGTAGCCGACCACCTGAACGGCCAACCCGGCCGCAATCAGATAGCCAGGGCGGATACGCCGGGCCAGGACGGGCGAGGCCGCGGAGACGACCACCAGCAGGGCCGCACCCGGCAACGCCCACAGCCCGGCCTGCAGGGGCGACAGGCCCTCGACCAACTGAAGGTATTGGGTGAACAGCAGATAGACGCCACCCAGCGCGGTGGCGGCGAGCAAGAACACCCGCAGGGCGCCGCTGACCATGCGATTGGCGAACAGCCGCACGTCCAGCAGCGGCTCGGGCAGGCGCAGCTGACGCACGACGAACCCGGCACCGAACGCCAGCCCGGCCGCGATGCCAGCCAACGCCGGTACGAGGGCGTCGGGCCTGGCCAGTTCCTTCACGCCGTAGACGATCGGCAGTAGGGTCGCCAGCGACAACCCCACGCTGAACAGGTCGGGGCGGCTGGCGGTCGGGTTGCGGGGGTTGGGCAACAGCAGCAGGGCGCCGATCGCCACAATCGCCATCACCGGTACGGCGACCAGGAAGGCGGCGCGCCAGGAGAATGCCTCCAGCAGCGCCCCGCCGATCACCGGTCCGAGCGCGGTGCCGACGGAGATGCCGCCCGACCAAACGCCGACCGCGATGCCGCGCTTGCGCGCGTCGGTGAACGTGGCAAAGATCAACCCGAGGGTGGCGGGCATCTGGGTGGCCGCGGCGATGCCGAGAACGGCCCGCCAGACGATCATCAAGGCTGGGTCTGAGGTGTTGGCGGCGATCAGCGAGACGACGGCGAAAACGGCCGCACCCGCGACCAGCAGCTTGCGATGGCCGATCCGATCGCCGAGCGTGCCCATGGTGACCAGCAGGCCGGCCATCAGAAAGCCGTAGATATCGATGATCCACAAAGTTTGGATGCTGCTCGGCTTCAGGTCCGCGGCCAGCTGGGGGATTGCCAGGAACCAGATGGTGAGCATCATGAACAGCAGCATGGCGGGCAGGACAAGCACGGCCAGCCCGAGCCAGGTCCTGGCCTCGGCGCGTGGGCCAAGATGCGTGGATGACGCCGATGACGACAAGGGGGTCCCTTTCATGGGCTGCGTTTGGCAGTGCGGCTATTTGCCGCGGTAAATATACCCCTACTGGGTATCCTCTCGAAGAGTTGCACCGCATGCTTGAGGGCATCGTCATCGACGCCACCGGCGTCCTCAACGACAAACTCCATCGCCCCCACCGGGCCCTCGGCGGCCAAGCCCCCTACGAACGCCTCGAGCGGAAGACCCAGGTCCTGGTGTAATCAAGATCCGGCAGATGTACACGTCCCACTGAGCCTGAAGACGGGAGACATAGCGGAGTTCCTCGTGGCGGGCGCTTACGCCTGGAGATTGCACTGTCCGGTATGAAACGCGCCCGTTAACGCTTGAAACAACGGAGTACAGGCTGGCATGCGCGCGTTCCACTCACCTAGCGCAAAACTGCCGATATTCGTCGGTTTCCAGCCAAGTCCGGTGCCCGGTGCCACAACGTACAGATGTGTCAGGATGCGCGGTAAATACGGCGCTACACTCTGGCCTCTGTTCTTGGCCCGTGAGGGCCAAGTTTCTAGCGATCATCGAACGGGGGCATCGTGGGACAACCGCCCTATCAGGATCCGTCCGGTTCATGGCAGGGGCACGGCACTCCTGGCCATTCTCAGTGGCGACCGCAAGGCGTGCCCGGGAGCCCCCGCCAGCCCTATCCGCCACCCCCGCACCGCTACGGCCTCCCGCCGGCAGGGCCACACCCTTCGCCTCCGCCGCCTCCGCCGCGTCCGCCGCGGCGCCGAAGGATGGGATGGCTGATGGCGCTGCTGATCGCCACGGGGCTCGTGGTGGTACTGGTCATCGCCGCCGACTTCGTGATTCTGCCGAACCTGCGTGGAGAGAGTGGTCCGGGCGTCACCGAAGATAGTTCCGCTGCCCCGACGACCGGGGATGAGGCCACCGCAGGCGGCCTCAAGTTGAAAACGATCCAGCGTGACGGCTTCGAAGCGCTGGAGGAGGAGGGAATCGCCGACCCGGCGCCGCTGGTCGAGACCGGTACGCCGCCCATCAGATACGCTGGCTCGCCCGTCATTTCAGCCTGCGCCTTGATGACGCTCGCCGACCTGAAGAAGCATGGCCTGTTGCTTCGCCCCAACCCCTTGACCGGATCGTACCGGCGCTCCACTTTTGACGGCCAGGGCGACGGACCCGTCGACAAGGACGACGACCTGTTCCTCCCAACGACACCGCCCAACAGTTGCGACTACTGGCTGTGGCCGAAGAGCAGGCTGACGATCGCAGTCTTCCAAGAGAGCTACACCAACGCCTCCGCCATGCAGTACGCCTTCAAAGACTTCGTCAACCGGCCGGCCATCGGTAAGGTCACGGTACGGCAGGAGAAGCAGGATACAAGCCCGGACGACGACGGTATCGACCATGTGAACTTCGCCCTTCGGTCCGGTAAGACGGTCGTGCAGGTGAATACGTCGCTGGAGCGAGGGCCTCGGCTCAAGCACGTTCAGCGAACGCTGCTGGAAACGATCGCCGGCAACCTGTCGAAGCGATCGATACGACCCGTAGGGGCTCCGTCGATCGCTTACCACAGCCCTCTGGTCACGGCCAAGCCGACGCTCGCCTGCGCCGTCTACAACGCCGGGGATTTCCGGAGATTGTTCCTCCGCCCGGCCGCGCCGTTCGCCCGAGAAGAGATCTCCAGCGCGGTCGGAAGGCTGGACTTCAGCATCGGTACAGGTATCCGCGATCCCAAGGAGTACGCCTACGTCCACACCATGTGCGAACGAGGCACCGGAAATCACTACTTCACCGACCGGCACAAGCTACGGGTGGAAGTCATCAGCTACATGGCCCCCGCCGCGGCGGAGCACTACCTTACCGTGGCCGGGCCCGTCGACGGCGGACGGCGGCTGAGCCGTTCCGTGGGCGATGGGTCCTATTGCGTGACCCGGCGCTATGCCTGGCCGGCGGGCGCGCTGGTGTTCCGGAAGGGACGTTTCGTGGTGATTCTGACGATGACCGATCCAGACGAGGGGCAGAACTACGATCCGGGTGCGCGCTGTACGCGCATGGCTCCGGTGGCAGCGCAAGTGGCCGACCGGCTGAAGTAACCGGCGCCACTGGACCAACGCCAGCAGGACTCATGAACGCTGGACCATCCAAGTTCTCGTGAGGCATGCTGGGCACCTGCTTGCCTCCACCAAGACGTGTCACTCGAACACCCCTCTTCGGGGGCGGAAGTGAGTAGCGCGGAAGTTTGAGAAACGGCGGCATCCTTCGGGGCGCCACCGTTTCTGCGTTGGACGTGTAGGAACGGGGCGAAGGGTTAGGATCGCCGGCGCTGACATCGGGCGTTCGGTGGTCTCGATGTAGAGGCATGTAAAAAACGCCCGGTTGAGCAGGCGTCGGGCTGCCGCGCGGGAGAGGCGCTCAGGTCACTATGCCACCGCCCAGGCCGCCGTCCGCGCGCGGAAAGGTCCAGCGCTGGGTCTTCGCCACCGCGACCGTGGCCTCGGTGCCGCTGGCAGGCCCGCTGGCCGCCCCCGCGCAGGAGACATGGGCATGGGAGTGGCGCCGTCCTGGCCACCGCACCGCTGGTGACGACCGGGCGCTGTCCAGGTGGCCGCCGGGTCCCTCGGCAGCATCTGCCGGCAAGACGTTCCTGAAGTCTTACGAGGAGGGCACGGAGTCCTGGTGCTGTTTGGCCTGAAGGCTGTACAGCTCGGCGTAGCGGCCGTTCAACGCCATAAGCGCATCATGGGTGCCGTGCTCGATGACCCTTCCGCGGTCCAGAACGTAGATGCGGTCCGCGCGCCGCACGGACGCCAGCCGGTGGGTGACCAGAATGACGGCCCTGCCGCCCTTGGCCAGGTCGCCGACCCGATCGAACACCTCGAGTTCCGCCCTGGGATCCAGCGCGGCCGTGGGCTCATCGAAGATCACCACGGACGCGTTGCGGTAATGGGCGCGAGCCAGCCCGATACGCTGCCACTGACCGCCGGACAGCATGGTGCCGCCTAGGAACTCCGGCGCCAGAAGCGTCTCCCAGCCCGCGTCCAGGCGGTCGACCACCTCGTCGGCCCGGCCGAAGGCGGCCGACTCACGCAGCGCGGCGGCATCCGGCCTGCGGGTCGAACGGCCGATCGTGACATTGACCCGGGCGGTGAACGGCCAGTGCACGAAATCCTGAGCCACCAGCGCCACATGGTCGAACAGGGTGGCCCGGTCCAGCTCGGCGGTGGTGCGGCCGTCCCACCACACCGCGCCGCGCTGCGGCATGTACAGGCCGGTCAGCAGCTTGGCCAGCGTCGTCTTGCCTGAGCCGTTCTCGCCGACAAGCGCGACGATCTCGCCGCGGCGGACCGTCATGTCGATGCCGGCGAGCGAGGGTTGCTCGTTGTTGGGGTAGGTAAACCACAGGTTCCGGGCGAAGATCTGGTCGGGCGGCTGGTCCAGCTTGATCGTGCCACCGCGGATCGCCTCCTGCTCGGCCCGGTCGCATGCCTGCTTCCAGTCCTGGACGAAGAGGCCTTGCTCATACAGGTCGTTCACGGCCGACACCAGCGCGGTCAAGTGTCCGGTGCCGGTGCGGATGGCGATGATGACCGTGCCCGCCACGGCTAGCGGCACCGCGCCGGAGGTGAGCAGCGCGCCCAGCACGCCGTACATGGCGAGCCGGGCCAGCCCGGCGACCCCGTCGGACATCAAGTTCGTTCGGGCCTCCAGCCCGGCCAGCCGGGCCTGCTCCGCCTCCGACAGCCGGGCCAGCCGCTGGTAGTGATGCAGCAGGAAACCGCCCGCCCGATGTGCCCGCACCTCCTCAGCCGGAGACGAGCCGATCAGCAGCTCGGACAGGGTTTCGAGCTGCCGCTGCAGCTCGGTCCACCGCTTCATCGACACGAACCGGGCCCGGGCCATCCGGACCGCGCCCCACGCCGACGGCACGGTCACCACCACCATGAGCGGCATCAGCAGCGGATGCAGGACGGTCAGCACGCCTGCGGCGGCGACCAGGCCGGTCAGCGCCTCCACCAGCGCGATGGCGTACGTGGTAACCATCCGGGCGGACAGCGCGCCACGGGCGGCGGCCGACATCAGGTTGCGGAACTCGGCGTTCTTGATGATCACCAGTTCCACGCGCACGGCCCGTTCGAGCAGCCGGACGGTCGCGGCCCGGTCGATGCGCGGGGCGAGCTTGCCGTTCACGGCGTCGCCCATCGAGGACAGCACGCTGCGCGCCACACCCGCGACGGCCACGCCGAGCAGGACGGGCAGCGCCTGCGTGAGCCGTTCCAGCGTGGGCGGCCCGGACAGCAGCAGCACCAGGACCGCGTTGGTGGCCAGCAGCACCGCTCCGGTAGCCGCGCCTGCCAGCAGCTTGGCGGTCACGGCCACAGGCAGCAGCAGGTGGCCGGCCTGCCACGCCAGGCCGAAGCTGATCCGCATCAGCCGCGGCAGCCGCGACAGCAGCGTCCAGAAGCCCAGGTCGGCGCCGGCCCCGTCGTGCTGCGCCCATCCGGCGGTCATCCGGATGCCGCTGCCGAACAGCGGATCCACCTCGGGGATGCGCACCTGGCCGTCGGAACGGTGCCGACCGGGCCGGGAGTTCGGCCGCAAACCCTCCACGCGTCTCGGCCTCCCAGTCAGGTCCAGCGGATGACACGACCAGAGGGAGATGGCGTCCCTCCGGTCGTTTCTTGCGGTCTTACCTCAGTCCGCGCAGAAGTACGTCTGGCAGGTGCACGACTGATAACAAGACGTACCCCCGCATTGTGTGCGGCACGACCACGAGACGCCGGTCGTGCACACGTAACCATTGCCTGATGCGTGGATAGTGGTGTCATGCTGCCCATCCGAGGGCACCACCTCCAGGTCCAGGTCGAACAGCAGATCCTCGTCGGACAGGGCTGTGGGCGGCATATCGCTCCTCATCGTCGATCGAACGGATCCTCGCCCCACCGATGCTGGGGCGACGCACGAATGGCCGCCTCCAGGCGGAGAGCGACCTGCTATCAGCATCCAGCAGTCCGCTCACGCGGTCGGTACGCGCCGCTTACGTGCCGATCACGCGGCTCGCCAGAGCGGCGACGAGGGTGGGACCGCTGGCTAGGGTGGCCGCGTTCCATCCACGATCAGGGAGTTCGCATGAACTACGAGCCGCGCTTCGCCGCCGCGGGCACCGCCCTGCTGCGTGTCCCGGCGGCGCCCGTCGCACACTCCGCCGGGGTCGGCGGGGACGGCGAGGACTTCCTGGCTGAGGCGTTGCACGACCAGTGGCTGCGCGAGGCCCTGGAGGTGTCCAGCGACTCGCTGGCCGGCACACTCGACCGGATCGAGGCCGGCCTCCCCGTCGAGGAGACCAAGCGGCGGCGCGCGACGCTGGCGACGGCCCGATACCTGCTGCGAATGACCGGCCGCCCCACCCCGTTCGGCCTGCTCGCCGGGGTGGCCCTCGCCGACTTCGGCGACACGGCCAAAGTCCGGATGGGCGAGGCCCACACCAAGGGCGTACGGCCAGACGCCGGCTGGCTCGCCGCGCTGCTCGCCGACTGGGAACGCGACCCGCGCGTCCGCAGGGAGTTGCGCGTGGTGGCAAACGACCTGTGCGTCGTGCGCGGCGACCGTTTGGTGCTGCCGTACGTGCGGCGCGGCAGCTCGGACAGCCCCGAGGGGAACGCGAAGGAGCTGTCGGTCCGCTACACCGAGCCGGTACGGCTGGCGCTGGAGTGGGCGGCGTGTCCCGTCCCGTACGCCGAGCTGCTCGACCGGCTGGCGGCGGCCTACTCCCGGGCGTCCGCGGACTCCGTCGAGACCATGCTCGGCCAGCTCGTGGAACGCGAGATCCTGCTCACCGACCTGCGGCCGCCGCTGAGCAGCGCCGACCCGCTGGCGTACGTGCTCGCCAAGGTCGCCGCCGTGGACGGCCTGGACGAGGTGGACCGGCTGCGCGAGATCGCCGCAGCGTTGGATCTGTATGCCGAGCACCCACCCGGCCAGGGTCGCTCCACCTGGCGCGCGGCCATCGGCGCGATGCGCGCGTTGCGGCCGTCGGACAAGCCACCAATCCACGTGGACCTGCGCTTCGACGCCGACGTGACGCTGCCAGGGAAGGTCGCCGAGGAGGCTGCGGCGGCGGCCGCGGCGTTGTTGCGGCTGTCTCCCGCCGAGACGGTCCCAGCGCATCTGAGGCAGTATCGCGAGGCGTTTCTCGAACGCTATGGCACCCAGCAGCTCGTGCCCTTCACCGAGCTCGTGGACCCTGAACGGGGTCTCGGCGTACCCGCCGGATACATGGTGCCGGAGAGTGAGCGCCAGGCGAAGCCCGTCCACGATCGCCGGGAGGCGCGCGACGCACTGCTCGCCGAGCTGGCCCTGCGGGCGTTGCTCGACGGCTCGGCCGAGGTCGTGCTGGACGACGCGACGGTGAAGCGGCTCGCCGGTGACAAGAAGCCCCTGATGCCCCCGCCGGAATCCGCTGAGCTGTGTGTGCACGTGCTCGCCGAATCGGCGAAGGACCTGGACGAAGGCCGATTCCGGCTCACGCTCGCCCCCGCGGTGGGTTCTTCGATGGCGGGGTCGGTGTACGGGCGCTTCGCGTACCTGTTCCCCGAGGGTGGCTATCCCATGGCCCCTGGACCCCAGGCACCGTCCGGCCACCCCGGACCGGTCCGGGCGCAGCTCGTCTTCCAGCCGGTGAATCCCCGCCTGGCCAACGTCGCCCAGGTGCCCGAGGTCTGCGAGCACATCCTCGCCGTGGGCGCATTCGCCGAGCGCTCCGATCCGCGCGTGCTCGGCGCCGGGGACCTCCTGGTGGGGGCCGACGACCACCGGTTGTTCCTGGTGTCGGCCGCGCACGGCCGCGAGCTTGTGGCGATCTCGCCGCACATGCTCAACACCACCTGGCTGAGCGCCAACGCGGTTCGCCTAATCCGGGAGATCGCCGACAGCGCCCAAGGCCACCTGCTCGGCTGGTCGTGGGGCACCGCCGCCGAGATGCTGCCCTGGCTGCCCACGGTCCGGTACGGCCGCACCGTGCTGGCACCGGCCCGGTGGCGGGTCGACGCGAGCCTCCGGGGCCGAGACCTGGACGACGACGCGTGGTCGGCCGGCCTCGACGCCTGGCGGGCGCGGTGGCGGGTGCCCGACCGAGTCCAGGTGACGATCGCGGACCACCGGGTGGAGCTCGACCTGACGGTACCGCTGCACCGCCGCCTGCTGCGGCACGAGCTGACCCGCCGCCACGACACCGTCGTCTGCGAGCCGCCAGGCACGGTCGCGGAGACAGGATGGTTGGACGGCCACGCCAACGAGCTCGTCGTTCCCCTCAGGCTCGCGACCCGTGCCGGCCGCGCCGCCAGGCACGTCCCGCGCGGCCTGGCGGTCCGCCCGCGGCACCTGCCGGGCGGCGAATGGCTCTACGCGAAGCTGTACAGCACCCGCGCCCGGCAGGACCAGCTCCTCAGCCGGCACCTGCCGCATCTGGTCGCCGACCTGCCCGGCTCCGTGGACCGCTGGTTCTTCATCCGCTACGCGGACCCAGACCCGCACCTGCGGCTGCGCTTTCACGGGGATCCCGCCGAACTGAACGCCCGCCTGCTGCCCGCCCTGCGCGAGTGGGCCGAGACGCTGTGCCACGACGGGCTGGCCGCGCGGCTGGTGCTCGACGCGTACGAACCCGAGGTCGCCAGGTACGGCGGCGCCGCCACCATAGAGGCCGCCGAACGGCTCTTCGCCGCCGACAGCGCAGCGGTCCTGGCCCAGCTCCGCCTGCGCGAGCGCGACCTGACGATCGACACCGAGCTGCTGGTCGCCGCCAACTACGCCGACATCCTGCGCGGCCTGGGCGACGCCGACTGGCAAGAGTGGCTGCTGTCCCGGATGCCCCGCGGCGACCAGCACGCCGCCTTCCAGGCGGTGCGCCGAAACGCGATCAAGCTCATCGACCCGGACGGCGACTGGCCAGAACTGGCCTCCCTGCCGGGGGGTGCCGAGCTACTGGAGACCTGGCGAGCCCGGCGGCCCGCTCTGGCCGCCTACGGGAACACCGTCCGTGAGGCGGAGGCTGGAAACCGGCTCAGCGGCTCCCGCTTCACGGTGGTCACCAGCCTGCTGCACATGCACCACAACCGGCTCGTCGGCATCCGACCCGCCGCCGAGCGGCGGACGCTGGCCATCCTGCGCGGCGTCGTCGAAGCGCACCTGTCACGGAAGAGATACATGGCATGACCCCCACCGAGACCGCCGCCCCGCCGCACGGCGAGCAGGACACCGGCACACGCGCCAAGGCCGCCGCGGTCGTGGCCGACCTCGCCGACCGGCTCGCCGACCCCCGATCCGTCGCCGAGCGGGCGGCCGCCCCGGACAACACACGCCCGCTGTCGGACGGGACGCGTCTGCCGGTCTGGCACCCGGTGTCCATCACGGACGGCTACCCGGCCCTGGCCCTGCTCTACGCCGAGCTGGCACACACCGACGCCGCCTACCG
The DNA here is from genome assembly GCF_039533245.1 of Nonomuraea recticatena. NCBI lineage: Bacteria > Bacillati > Actinomycetota > Actinomycetes > Streptosporangiales > Streptosporangiaceae > Nonomuraea > Nonomuraea recticatena. The sequence continues at coordinate 61,802 of NZ_BAAATE010000041.1, forward strand.
CAAGGTCGCGCACGGGCATCTGAGGCAGGCCGCAGCAGAAGCGGCCCAGACGCAGACCGCTGGTCTGTACGTCGGCCCCTTCGCCCTCGCCTTCGCCGCCTCGCGCGCGGTGCGCCGCCCCGGCGAGTACGCATCGGTCCTCACCCGGCTCGACGAGCGCGCCGCCACCTGGGTCCCGGATTGGCTGCGCCCCGAACGGGAGCGCATCGAGGCCGGCCGGGCCGGCACCGACTTCATGACTTACGACGTCGTCACCGGCGTGACCGGCGTGGGACGTCACCTCCTCGACCGGGACGGTGAGCACGCCCGCTCGGCCCTGGCGGAGATCCTCGCTTACCTCGTCGCGTTGACCAGGCCGCTTGCGGGAGCGCACGCGGCGCTGCCGGGCTGGTGGGTGCGGCACGCGCCGGACGGCCAGATGGTGGACGGGTACGAGGGCCACGGCAATCTCGGGCTCGCCCACGGCATTGCGGGACCGCTGGCGCTGCTGGCTCTGGCCTGGCACGCGGGCGTGCGCGTACCAGGTCAGGACGAGGCCATGGCGAGCATCGCCGACTGGCTACTCGACTGGCATCGCGCTGACGAGGGCGGCGCGTACTGGCCCCCCTGGCTGGAACGCCAGGAGTTCGACACCCGCCCCGCCGAGCTGCCGCGCGGCCGCTCCGGCTGGTGCTACGGCGTGCCGGGCACAGCGCGGGCCCTGCAACTGGCCGGCATGGCGCTGGACCGGACGGACTGGCGTGACTTCGCCGTAGAGGCGCTGCGCGGCACGCTGACCCTGACAGACAAGCGACACGGGGCCGAAGATGCGGGCCTGTGCCACGGGTGGGCGGGCCTGCTGCACCTGACGCGGCTGGTGGCCCGAGACTCGGGCGACGCCGAGCTGGCCGACGCCGCCACCCGGCTCGCGCAACGGACCCTCGACCTGTACGACCCGGAGGCACCGTTCGGTTTCCGAGCCGCCACTCTGGTCCACCACGAGACCATTGACACGCCGGGCTTCCTGGAGGGCGCCGCGGGCATCGCTCTGGCGCTGCACGCCTTCGCGGAGGACAAGCCGACAGCGAGTGGCTGGGACGCGGCGCTGCTCGTGCGGTGAAGTGACATCGCGGCGGCGACGACGACGGAATGGACGATCGGTGGGAGACATGGAGCCGCAGCACGAGATGGATGGCGACGCATCGGTGTGGGGGAGACTCTTCGGCAAACAGGATGAGCTCGACAGCCTTGAGTGGGGCGGCAGCGCCCTGCGTTTCACACTGTCAGAGGAGGCTTGCGCGCTGATCAGCCGTCAACAGGTGGAGAGCTGGCTCACCTACGGCAATCTGCGCTATCCCCAGTTCAGTCTCAGTCATGGCGGCGAACCGGTGCATCCAAGCAGCTATACCCGCCCCCGAATCATCGGAGAGCACCGGCACACCGGTTGCGCCGACCCGCATCGTGTCGCCGCCATCATCGACCAGGGCGCCACACTCTCCATGACCGGCATCGAGATGTGGGACGGGCGTGTCGCCGGCCTCTGTGCGGAACTGGGGCGGACACTGGCCGCACGAGTCCAGGCGATCGCCTTCCTCACCCCGCCCGACCGGTACGGAAGCGCGCCTCATCGCGACGCGGCCCACGTCTTCGTCGTCCAGGCGGAAGGCACCAAGCGATGGACGCTCTACGACCTGCCGACCGGTGACGACTGGACCGCGAACGACATGCCCGGCGAGGACACCGTTACCAGGGAGATCGAGCTACGCGCCGGCGAGGGACTGTATGTGCCGATGGGCATGGGGCACCGAGCTCTCGCGGGGTCGCAGGGCTCGCTGCACCTGTCGGTCATCGTGACGACGCCACGGCTCACCGACGTCGTGCAGGCGTGGGCGGCACAGGTCAGTGCGGTCTTCGGCGGGCAGGAACGGCTGAGAATCAACCGCGAGGGCCGGGCCGACGCGATCAGGGAGGTGCTGCGCAGGATCAGGGAGGCGCCGGTCGACGTCGAGGCGCTGGTAGCAGCCATCGAGGCCGGAGCTTCGATCCCGGATGTCGCCCCGAGCCTTCCCTGGCCCAGGTGACGCGGCCCCTCGCCGCGGGCCGCCCCCGGTCAGGGCACCTGGTCGCGCGGCGAGGCCCAGGCCATGACGCGTAGGCCGTCTCCGTCCACTCTCCGGTACGCCGTTCGCGATCCCCTGGACGTCAGCCGCGCAGGGCCTGCACGGCTTCGGGTGACGCCTCAATCACTATGGAGTGATAGCCCTCCAGCCGCGAGACGACCTCCTCGCGGGGGCCCCGCAGCCACGCGTCACTGTTGTAGAACGCCTCCTCCTGCTCCCGGTGCGCCTGGAGCGAGGGAAAGGCTCGAATGAGGTAGGCCTCTTCCCGGCCGTTCTCGTCCACCAGCGACGCCCCGCAATCCACCACGTCGACGCCGTGCCCGCGCAGCAGGGGAACGACCTGCGTGGTCATCACGTGAACGAAGTCAGCGCGGGTGCCAGGCTTGAGACGGTAGGTACGGAGTTCGAGAACCATGCGTTTCTCCTCGTCATGTGGGAGCTGCGGCCGTGCTCAGGCCGCGAACGAGCCAGGTACGGGGACTACACCTCCACCACGAGACCCGTAACGCGGTGGAGGATCCGGTCGAAAAGTGGCGGCTGTTTCCCTCCGCCGGCCGAGACCACAGACACCCCGCTCCTGGACCGCTCGCCGAACGCCGTCGATACCGCTCGTCTCGCTTGCAGGAACCAGCAGTGTCCCATCGGATGTAGTCAGGGAGGGATGGCGGTGAGAATCGTTCGGCCCCGACTCACGATCAGCCGCCGTTTCCTCCCGAACCCGCAACGGCAGAAAGCCACGGTCACCGAGATCGTGGACGGCGGCGACCCCGGCCGGCGCCTGCCTCGCCGCCCGCCATATGGCACTGGGCAAGGTGGAGCCGGGGGAGTAGCCGGGGCCACCGTCGAACAGCCAGGCGGCACATATCGCGATCAAGCTGCTTGCCCCTCCTTCAGGCGGAGGTTCGCCACTCAACCGCCGAAGCCGCCTCCCGCAACTCGGCAAGGCGGCGCAGCGCGTCCTCCAACGTGGCGGACGCCATGTCGGCGAACAGCACGTGAGTGACCGCCAGGTCGGCGAGCCGCTCGAGATCGGCGGCGACCTGCCGGGCCGAACCCCCGAGGAACGGACGCTGCCCATCGAGATCCTCTGAGGTGAGGACGGTGTTGGCGCGCGCGACAACTTGGAGATTCGCGGCATCACGCCCCGCCTCGGCCGCCGACGCGCGGAACCGCGTGACGGCCTCCGTCAAGGCCTCGTAGGAGAACGCGATGGAATTCAGCCCGTCGGCCAGCCGCGCGGCCCGGTCGATAGCGGCTGGAGTGGTCGCAGCGAGCACCACCGGCACCCCGGCCCGCCGAACCGGCTTGGGATTGATCGCAGACGACGGGATGGTGTAGTGCTTGCCATGGAAGCTCACCGGGTCGGTGTCCCAGGCGGCCCGCATTACCGTGATCGCCTCCTCCAGCGCTTCGCCCCTGGTCCGCTGCGACACGCCTACCGCCTCATACTCCTGGTCCATCCAGCCCAGACCCAGGCCCGCGATGGCTCGCCCACTGCTCAACTGGTCGAGGGTGGCAAAACGGCGGGCGAGCACCACGGGGTTGTGGAACACCGCGTTGACCACACTGGTGCCGAGCCTGATGCGGTCGGTACACGCCGCCACGTAACTCAACGTCTCGATCGGCTCGTAGGTCGAGGCGTAGTAGTCAGGGAGCGGCTGGGGTAGGCCCTTAGAAGTGGCACCGGCCGCCGGGAACAACAGGCGCTCGTACGTCCAGACCGCTCCGTAGCCCAACCGCTCGGCCTCCTGAGCCACCCGCGTGACAGCCTCCACCGAGGCATACGGGCCCGAAGTGGGCAAGGCAACCCCGAGATCCATCTCTTCTCCACGTTCGCGGGGGCAATTCGGCAACCGAGTCATCCTCGCGAAATCCGCTCCAGAGCCAAAGCGGAAAATCCGCCATATTTCATCACCTTTTTGCCAGCCGTGAGCATGGGCGTCCGAGTCGCTCGACCAGACCGAGACCAGCGCCGAGGATGCTGTCGGCGTCACCGCGGCGGCAGTAGCGGTTCTCAAGAGAACCGGACTGCCCGAACCCCGTGACACCCAGCGAGGTGGCAGGCACTTCGTCGATCGTGGTGAGGAAGACCAGCGTGTGCGGGTGCCCGTCCAGAACCGTCACCAAAGGCGCGGCCCGCTCCACCGGGAGACCTGGCAGAGAATCCAACTGTTCCCCATTCCCGGCCCTGCCTCTCCATCAATGCCGGTGGGTAGCCGATGTCTTCGAGCAACTCCATGTCCAGAGTGCCGTTGGCAAGCTAGAAAGCGAAGAAACGCAGGCTGGAGCGGATTTCTTCAGGAAGCTTGGCCACATTCCATTGTCGGGTCAAGCTGGGCGGCCGGTGCCGAGGTCGACCACGTCCTGCCCGGGCGTGGCGTCGCCGGAATCGTCGGAGTGACCGCAACGACCCGGGCTTCGGCCGCAGGACGTCCTTGAGGATCCGCTTGGTGTGTCGCTTGATCAGCCCGGTCCCTCAAAAGTACCCGCCCCGGAGGACGAGTCGACGCGCCCGCCAGCGTGGCAGTCGGGGCTTCCTCCGCGGTCAGCCGCTCACTCGCGTACAACCGCAAGAGCTCGTCGAGCTGGTAGCGATCCGGGACGATGCGCCGAAGCAGATGGGAGGCGGTCAGGATAGCGAGCAGAGGGTCGACCTCATAGGACGGCGCACCCAGCAGCGCAGCAGCGGCCTCCACGGTGAAGTCGCCGCCCGGCACCATCGCAAGGAGACGGAACAGCCGCCGGGCAGGGGCGGGCAGCGCCACATAAGACCGATCGAACGCCGCCCGTAGCGACGCCTCTGGGTCGCCCGCCACCGCAAGGAGGGAAAGCCGGTCACTCGACCGCAGCGCGGCCACGTACCGTAGCACCTCGGCTGGGGAGCGGCCAGCGATGTTGGCCGCGGCCAGCCGCAGAGCCAGCGGCAGGTCGCCGCAGAGCCGGGCGATCTCCGCCAGCGTGTCGTCTCCGGCCTCGCGCCCGTTGCCGGTCAGTTCGGCGAGCAGGCGTACCGAGTACTCTCGCGGCAGGCCGCTCAGCACGGCGATGTGGGCGTCGCACAGCGCCGCCAGGCCGCGGAGGTCCAACCTGGAGGTGACGACGACCGCGCAACCGGCGGTGCCTGGCAGCAGCGGCCTCACCTGTGCCGCGTCGGCGGCGTCGTCCAGCAGCAGCAACGCCGACCGGTCGGCCATCTCGGCGCGCAGTCGCGCCGCCCGCGCGTCGAGATCATCAGGTATGCGCGAACGGTCGAGCCCGGCGGCGAGCAACATTTCAGCGAGCACGTCGAACGGGTCGCGGGGTGCTCCATCTGCGCGGCGCAGCCGGACGAACCACTGGCCGTCGGGGAAGGCATGTCGGATCCGGTGCGCGACCCGGATGGCGAACGCCGTCTTACCCGTCCCGGGTGCACCGCAGACTGCCACGATAGGAACCGTCCCAGCGTCCCGGCTCACCAACCGGGAAGTGGCCTCATCGATCAACTCGGCGTTACCGGCGTAGGAGCCAATCTCGAGCGGCAGGTGACACGCCGCAGACCATGGGCCGGTATGAAGGGTGTCTCTCGGTTCCCGCGCGATGGGCGTCCGGCCGAGGAGCATCTCATGGTGGAGGCGCTGGAGGTATTCGCTTGGCTCGATGCCGAGCTCATCGCGCAGCAGCCGGTGCAGCGTGCGGAACGCCTCCAAGGCCTCCGCTTGCCGTCCGCTTCCATACAGAGCCCGCATGAGCTGACCCCAAAAGCCCTCATGCAGCGGGTGTTCGGCCGTGACCACGCGCAACTCGGCCAGTACGTGCCGGTGCCGGCCAAGGGACAGATCCACTTCAACGCAGCGTTCCAGAGCGTGCAGCCGCTCCTCGGCGAGAGTCGGCACGGCCAGTGTGCGCAGGGTCTCGGACGGCACGTTGCTGAGCGCGGGACCTCGCCACAACGCCAGCGCCTGGCGCAGCAACCCGGACTCCACGGTCGGATCGTTTCCGGAGGCCATTTCGGCCCTGGCGACCAGGTCTCGGAAGCGGTGCAGGTCGAGTGAGGCGTCGGGCGCCTCTATGAGGTAACCGTCGCCATGGTTGACGATCCGGCAAGCCTTCCCCAAGGAACCGCGCACGCGTGCCATGTAGGTTTGCACGGCGCCTCGAGCGCCGGCCGGTGGCACGCCGTCCCAGACGTACTCGATCAGCTCGGCAGTGGACACCATGTGGTTGGCACGCAGCAGGAGCCCAGCGAGCAGAATACGCTGCTTACCCGCCGACAGCGGCACGCCTCTGCCCCCCATCTCGACCTCCAGCGGCCCGAGGATGCGAAACTCAGCCCGACGGTCAGACACGGATCCCCCTGCGGTGTGCAACCTTCCGGCTCCGTCGTGGTGGGTTGCCGAGACGTCGCCGATGATTTGCAGCACCTTAGTGACCTGCCCGAAGCAGACCATGCCGCTTGCGCTCCTATGGCAGCAAGATCGCGAAGGTTGGCTGGATTTGGGTCCTCCACTGCCCGACGCCACCGTGTCCAAAAGGGGCATGGCTTGCGATGATTTCGCCCGCCGTGACCATCTCTGCAGCGTCGCCCGCTCCTGGGCGGTCACGGTCAGCTCGGCCTTCGGCCGCCCCGTCCAGGGCCGGTCGCGCAGGGCGTCCATCCCGCACTGCGCAAAGGCCGCCCGCCACCTGCTCACCGTGGTCACCGTAATCCCGAGCTCCCGCGCCACCTGCGCATTGCTGGCTCCCGGGCTTGGCGCAGGCCAACACGATCCGCGCACGACTCGCCAACCCCGACGCCTCCGTCGTCAGACCCTGCCGTCTTCGCCGCCCTGGCGGAGTTCATCCGCGAGCTCATCATCGAGGGCACCAAGGAGGGCCTGGCCGCCGCCCGCGCACGCGGACAACGCCTCGGCCGGCCACCCGCCATGACCGAAGAGCAGATACGGCACGCCCGCGCCCTGCTCACCCATCCCGACGCCACAGTCGCGTCTATCGCCCGGCTGCTGCGTGTCAGCCGCTCCGCCATCTATAAGTACGTGCCCGAGTTGGAGGACGGCGGCCGCCCCGCGGTTGGCGCCTCGACCGGGCGCTCCCGACTCGGGCCAGGCGCATAGGCCTCAACCCCTTCCGGGCCAGGCCAGCTGGCAGAAGTCCCGAGCACGTCTGTGACTACCCCCGGAGAATGGAGAAGCCCGTGACGGTATCCCAGCTCCACCTGCAGATGAGCCAGGACGGCCGCACCTACGACCTGCACGTGCAGCCGTCGACGCCGGCCACCGAGTGGAGGTGACCGGCAGCGATGCCAACGGCGAGCAGATCGCCGAGCTGCACGGCACGCTGCCTGAGAAGGACCTGGCGCTGGTCGTGCAGCTGCTGACCTCCGGTGCGGCCGCTCTCGGCAAGGCTCCGCGCTCAGCCACCAGGTGGAGGAGCGCCGCCAGCAACACCGCAACTCCCGCCAGCCGTGGACCGACGAAGACGACCAGCGGCTGAAGGAGCTGGCGGCAGCGCCCGGCGCCAGCATCACCAGGCTGATGGAGCACTTCGGGCGCAGCCGGGCCTCGATCGAGGCCCGGCTCCCGCGGGTGGGCGTGGAGGCCGCACTGCCGTACCGGGCCCGCAGTAGGCGGGCGGGCCGCCCCCGGGGGACCAGGGGCGACGGCGGCGCGGATCGGACTTCGCCAAGGCGTGTAGCGGTTCAACTGTGCCATCGCCTCGCAGGCCGTCGAATAGGCAAAGGCGTTATACCAGACAGAACTTGAGTACTGTCTGGTGTCAAATGAGACGGCGAGCTGCTGTCGGAAGTGCCCGCGCCGGGCACCAGCGGCCGCCGCTGCGGCTATCCCAGGGTGGGCTTGGGCTCACGCGGGCGGACCATCGACGTTCACGAGATCAAAGTCAGCCGAGCGGACTGGCAGCGGGAGCTGGCCGCTCCCGGCAAAGCCGAGGCCTGGTGGCTGTGCTCGCACCGGTTCTACATCGTTGCGCCACCTGGCCTGATCAGTGCATGAGCTGCCCACCAGGTGGGCCACTCCAGCAACGTCCGCCGGAGGTCGCCCAAGAACTTGACCAGCCTTGTTAAGACTGTTGGAAGGAGGGGCAAACCAGCTATAACGGGATGCATGATCTCCCCCAACCAGGAATCCCAGCCGCTGATCGTCACCGGCGAGCTGGCCGAGCAGGTCGCCGAGATCGCCAATGCGGGCATCACAGCTGAGCCCCTGCCGATCGCCAGCGCCGACGGCGCCATCGCGTACGTCATCTCCGCCGAGCTGGCGCAGATCCTCAGTCAGACACTGAGGGACCAGGTGCTGCAGATGGCGGGTGATGAGGCGATCCCGGTGTCGCTGGCCGAGCTGGAGCAGCTCGCGGGCATCCCGCTGAGCGGCAGATCGGGCGACGGCAGCATGGTCGGCCAAGGCCGCGATGGCTGAAGACCGTCACGTAGCCCCTTGGTCTGACAACGGCGAACAGCGGCGTGGTTGGGCTGACGAGCAGGTCAACCAGTTCCTCGATCCGGACAAACACCTGGTCGACGCCGACGCGCGCAACTTCGCGCGCGGATCCTCCATTGAATCCGACCGCAGCTACCGCCCGCCGCCACGAGGGGCGATCACATGGGTGCCGCGCCGTGACTTGATCTGGGAGCCCGGAAGCCAACAGGACCTGGCTCGGCTGCACCCTGATGACGCCGTAAAGGACCACGCACCCCGGCAGTGGGGCGGCCCTGACGGGCCGCCCCACTGCCATGTCACGGGCTGAGCAGGGAGCGAACACCACCTGGCGTCGACGGGACCCCCATCCCGACCTGAGGCATTCGACAGCTCCGTCGAGCAGGGCTGCAAGAGGGGGACCAGCCGCCTGATTGTCAATGGGGCTCATCCTGATCAGATCGATCCCACCCACCCCATGCGCCGCTTCGACCAGCCGGTCCTGATCGGGGTGTGCGCGCACGAGGGCGGGCACGCCCGCTCGTGCTGGGACCTGAAGGCCATACGCGACCGGTCGCCCTCCCCTCGCATCATGGCGATCGCCACCTACCTGCTGGAATCTTGGGTGGAGGCCGGTCAGTTGCGCGCCACCCCCGGCGCCGCCCCTTGGCTGCGCACCGCGGCTCGGCACATCCTGCAGTTTCCGCCCACCGACCCGGACGCCGATGAGGGCTACCAGCGCGCCCGCGCGCTGGTAGCCGCCCTTCTCGTCCTGGCCCGCATCGACGTCGGCGTCCTGCAGCCCAGCGACACCGTCGCCGTGGAGAGCATCGTCGTGGCCACGTTGGGCCAGCCCACCGTGGACGAGCTGCGCGCGTTGTGGCAACAGGCTCTGGCGCTCGACGACGGCGACGTCGAAGGCCTGTGCGCCATCGCGCAGCGCGTCGCCGACGTCATGGGCTGGCACGACGAGCCCGACGAGCACCCCGCAATGCCAGGCCTCATCTGCCACAGCGGCGGCGCGACAACCGGCGGTCAGGCCGAAGGGCTGACCGGCGGCAACGGCTCACCCAACAGCGGCGACAACCTGTTCGACGCTGTCGCCGACCTGGCCGGCGCGGTCACCCAGGACGCCACCGACGCGATCAAGGCCGAGCGCGAGGCCGCCTGGAAGGCCAACCAGCCCAACCCGCACATCCTCGCCGCGCAGGCCGACGAGGCCGCCGAACGAGCTGCTGCCCGCCAAGCAGCGCAGATCTTCGCCGATCCCATCACGTGCAGCAGCAGTAGCCCCCTGCAGTCGTTGCGCGCGCCGACGGCGGCCGAACAGGCCGCGGCCGCCCACCTGGCGGAGCAACTGAGGCTGGCCGGACACCGATCCGCCGCGGTGGCGTGGATGCCCCACGACGCGCCGCCCGGACGCCTCGACCCACGCCAGGCGATGGCCGCCGCGGCGCAGCTCTCTCGAGATCTGCCGGTCACGGCCAAGCCGTTTCAGCGGCGGCAGCGCACCCGCATCCCGCAGCCGTTTCTCCGGATGGGGTTCGCCGCCGACGTGTCGAGCTCCCGGGCAACACTGCGGATGCCCTGGCCGCCGCGGCGTGGATCTGCGCCCAAGCCGTCGGCTTGATCGGCGGCCAGACGGCGGCCCTGGCGTGGGGCAGCACTGTCACCCCGCTCATCCGGCCAGGCGCCTCTCCCAGCCACGTGCCCGTCTTGTCCACCCCTGAGGGCACGGTGGTACTGCCCGAGGCGATCCGCGCCCTGGACGGAGCCCTATCGCTGTCGGAGTCCGGCAGTCCGGACGCCCGCCTGCTGATCATCGCCTCCGACGGCGCCCTGTGCGGATCCGACGACGAGGAGGAAGACCCCGCCGTCGTGTCGCAGAGCCTGGTCGATCGGCTGCGCCGCAACGGCTGCGCGGTGCTGTGGCTCTGCCTGGACGGCCGCCCCCAGGTTCTGGACGGCGCCGTGCCCGTCCAAGCCCACGACCCGGTCAGCGCCGCCCGGGCCATCGGCCAGGCCGCCACTGCGGCCCTGCGGCAGGCCGGTCACTGACCCACCTCCGAAACCGTGATGCTGCCTCGTCCCTGCCCGTCGGGGCGGCATCGCGGCCTTCACTCCCCGGGAGCCCTCGATGGCAACCACCATCTCCGGCCTTGCGCCGCTGACCATCGCCCGCTGGTGTGCCGGCAACGGATGGCCTATTCACCCGCTCGCATCCGGCGCCAAGACCCCCGCACGCAACTGCCGTACCTGCCAGGAAGCCGTCCACGACCCGCGAGAATGCCTTTGCATCCGCCAAGGCCGCTGGTGCCACGGATTCCACGCAGCCACCACCGACACCGCCCGCATCCAGCGGTGGTGGCGGCGCAATCCCCGCTTCGGCGTGGGCGTGGCCTGCGGGACACCGTCCGGTCTGCTCGTCATCGATATCGACACGCACGCCGACCTCCTCCCCACGCCAGGGCTGATCCTGCCCGGCCTGATCCCGCCCGCGCACGTCGACCCGGTCGACGTGGCCACCGGTTTCGACGCCCTGCATCTGCTGGCCCAGCATCGCAACGCCGATAGCCCCGCGCACGACACCTCCACGGTGCGTGTCCGGACCCCCTCAGGCGGCCTTCACGTTTGGTACCGGCTCGGCAGTGATGACAGATTCGCCTGCTCCACCGGTTCCTGCTCCTCGCGTGCCCTGGCCTGGCAAGTGGACGTGCGAGCCGACGGAGGCTACATCATCGCGCCCGGTGTCACGACCCGCGCCGGTCCCTACACCTTGCTCGGCCGGACTCGCCAACCTGCACCACTGCCGGGATGGCTGCGTCACGACCTGATCCGCACCGGACACCGTCCCAGTGACAGTCCGCCACCTGTCCCCCTCCGCCAGCGCCAGCTGCGAACGGAAGTCTCGGCCGCAGCCGGGATGCTCGCCCTGTCCACCCTCCTCGACGACGTCGCCGGATGCGCTGCCGCCTCCTGTGGCACCGGCTTTGCCGACAAGCTCAACCGAGCCGCCTACACCGCCGGTGGACTCGTCGCCGCCGACCGCCTCTGCCAAGACGAGGCTGAGCAAGCCCTGAGCGAGGCGGCCACCCGCGCGCCCGCAGCAGAGCCGACGGATCGCGAGCATCATCCGCTCCGGCATGGCCGCAGGCCTTCGCCACCCGCTTCATCCAGACCACCACGTCTAGGCCGCCACCAGCGGACAAGCTCCCTTCCCTTACCAGCTGCGCTACCCGCGCCGCAGACCCGTTGCCGGCCATCTAGCCTGCAACGCTTGACCGGCAACCGCACTCCTCACGCTTGGAGAAAGGCATGTCCACCACCCCGGAGACCACCGCCAGCAGATCCACCTCATGGCCACCACGCTGGCGCGCCTCACCGACGTCGACACATCACCTCTGGCGCTCCGTGACTCACTAACCGGACTGAGCAATCCCAAGCTCATCCGCCGATGTGCGGAACTCACGGTCGACACGCCGCCTGGCATCGGCTCGGCAGCTGCCAACACACTGCCGCTCCTGGCGCAACGCATCCACCACCTCACCCAAGAGATCACCGACCTCGACCCAGATCACGGCCGCGATCTCCGAGCACGCTCCCGGCCTGCTCGACACCTACGGCGTCGGTCCGGACACCGCCGCCGTGCTACTCATCACCGCCGGAGACAACCCCGAGCGACTCAGCAGCGAGGCGTCCTTTGCGGCACTCTTCGGTGTCAGCCCCATCGAGGCTTCCTCAGGCAAGGTCCAGCGTCACCGCCTCAACCGAGGCGGTGACCGGCAAGCCAACTCCGCCCTGCACACCATCGTCTTGGCACGCCTGCGCTGGAACTCCCGAACCGGTGACTACGTCGAACGACGCATCACCGACGGCAAAACCCGCCGCGAATCGATCCGCTGCCTCAAGCGCTACATGGCCCGTGAGATCTACCAGATCATCCACAACCGACAGCCCAGGAGAACCACCCTTCTGCCGCTTGACATCCATAGGACATCAATCTGCGGCCCGCAGTGGCCAAGGCGCTGGGCTTCACCCGGGGCCGAGTGGAGAACAAGAGATGGGTCGCCTTCCGCAGTCACTGGGGACTCGACGCCTTCTACTGCCGCCCCTGATAGGGGGCGCACGAGAAAGGCGGAGCGGAGGGCCAGATCGACTGGTTCCGCAGAAATTCACTTGGTCCCCGTGCCCGAGATGGCCTCGATAGCCGGCTAAACGCGCTGATCGACGAGTGGGACACCGAGGATGAGCGCCGCCGGATCCGGATGCGCCCGCAGACCGTCGGCGCGCGGTTCGCCCAGGAGCGGCCGCTGCCGGCACCGCTGCCGGTCGAGCAGTTCGCCAAGGACTTTGGTGGCTCCCGGCGAGCCCTTGGGGGCGTGAAGCCGCTGCCGCCACCCGAAATCGCGGATCAAGTGCGCCTGTGATCACCGATTGGGCCATTGAGGAGCTACCTGGCACCGAGGCGAACGGCACGGCTTGGAGGGGACAGCCGGAGTACGCCAGGAAGGGAGCGGTTCGGGGGTCGCCACATAGTTCAAGCTTCTTTGAAAGGCGACGTTTCATATGAATACGGACGTGTAGCCTCCCGGGGCAAGGCAGAGGCCGGAGAGACACGGGCGGCCGGACTAGCTGGGCCAACGCCGGCCGTAGGTGAAAGCCGCGGCGGTCGTGGCGGGGGTACGGCGCTGAACGACGGATGGGTGTTGCTGGATGCGGGTTGAGGCGGGCGGGGGGCTGAGTCGGCTGGCAGACAGATGGTCGAGGGTGCGGAAGCCGACGGCGCAGCTGGGGAGCGGCTGTCTCACGGTTTTGACGGGTGTCGGCGTTGAATGATTTCACTGGCGCGTTGGTGGAGGCGGCCGACCGTATCAGGCAGGATTACCGTTTCGCGGCCATCGGCATGCCCGCATCGGTGGCCGCCGTGCGGGAGGCTGAGGCCGCTGTAGGTGTACCGGTCAGTGGCGCCACGGCCGGGGGCGCGTGGTGATCCATCCGGAGTATGCGAAATACGCCGAGGTCGCCTCGCTGGTCGGTGTGCCCGCTGAACTGTTCGTCTGGGATCCAGAAGCCCTGGAGGGCCTGGCTAGGACGATCAATACCTACCTGCATGATGCGAACCCCGGCATGCAGGAAGCCGAATCGGCCGCCGGACAGTACACCGCGGCCACCAGTGGGGGTGAAGGCGACGCCTTCGACCAGCACTGGCAAGCGATCGCCGCCGGTGGCGATTCCGGTGACCTCTCCACGACCGCCGGCTGGACTGCGGGCCTGCTGAGCTTGGGCGCGATAGCGATCAAAATCGCCCAGACCAGCGTGGTGACCCAACTGGCCTGGTGTGCCCCGCAACTGGCCGCCAGCGTCGCAGCCGGACCCGCCGGCGCACTCAACGCCGCCCGCGCGATAGCCACCGCCCGTGCCACGATCGGCGCTATCGTCCGCAAACTCACCGACCGCCTCGAACGGCTGATCGCACCCAAACTCCGCCAGGCCGGCGAGCTCTTCCGCAGACTCGGACGCCAGTTCGACCCCCGTGCCGCCCTCAACGGCGGACACCGTCTCGTACCCGCCGACGGACCCATCCATCTACCAGGCCGCCAGATGAACATGGGAGACAAGAACAAAGGCAGCAGCAACGACGGGGCCAAACAAGAGGAAGAGACGTTCAGCTGGCTGCCGAGGAGGAACAGCGACGAGGTCGACCACAAGCCTGGCAGGACTGGCGATACCTGCAACTACTGCGGCGGGACCGGAAATGACCCGTTCAAAGACAGTCGCACATGTCCGAGCTGCGTTGGTACGGGCCGGAATCCCTAAACGCAGGCCAGCCTGGCCAGACAGGATGCCGATGACGTGCAGGGATGTGGTGGCCCAGTGTGTTTCTGGCGTACTCCGCTGTCTTACTGGAGGTCTGGTCGGTGCTCGCGCCGGAGTGGCGGGCACCCAAGCAGGCCTTGAGGCTGATCCAGTCGGCCGATGCCGACGGCAGACAAGTGCTCGTGCACAAGGATCTCCTGCGGCTCATGCGAGCCGAGCGCTCGGTACGCGCGCATCTGACCGTCACCCTGGCCGCCGCCGTGATCGCGGGGCTGCTCGTGCTCGTCCAGGCCGAGCTGCTCGCGGGGGTGCTGTCGGGCAGGTTCGCCACCGGGGCGCTGCTGGTCCTGGCGGCCGTCGTCGGGCTGCGCGCGCTGCTCGGCTGGGGCAGGGGATCTTCGCGGCGCGCACCTCCACGGGAGTGAAGTCCGCGCTGCGCCACAGGCTGCTGGCCAGGCTCCAGGAGCTCGGGTCCGCCAGGGTGTCGGGACACTTCATCTGGGAGCGGCTCGTGCGCAGCGCCGAGCCCGCGACGCCCGCGCGGCACGTTGACTATCTGGGTCAGGTCGGTCTCGAAGAGGGGAGCACCGCCATAGGACCAGCCATCCCAGGCGGCTTACCAGCAGCGCGACGCTCCCTCACGCGCCGTCACGCCACCGTCACGCTGCTGTCGCATCTCTGTGACAGCGCTCGCGTCACGATGAAAAGGCGCAGTACTCACGCATGACGTAATGGCGCGTATAGCCCCTCGCCAATGGGGAGAAACATATGTTCCGCACGTCTCACCTTCGGCAGGCGGCGATCGTCGCAGCCAGCACCGTGATGGCGGGCCTGCCGGTCGCAGACGCCTCTACTCGACCGGAAACGATCACGACCATCGTCCGCCACATCGCTACCGCATGCCCGGACGCCGACCTGGTTGCCCAACCCCGGTCTGCTTTCACCCCCGCCCCTCCGGGTAATGCCCTCTTCCGGTTCCAACTAGGGAAAGCCCGGAACGCCGTTATCTGTCTCGTCAACGAGATACGCCAGAGGGAGGGCCGCTCCACGTTGAGCTTCCCCAAAGCCATCAAGCGCCGGGGCGTTCCCAACCAGCCGGGTGGCATGGCGGAAGCCGCGAACCTTCATGCCAATCAGGCGGCCGCGCTGCGCTGGTGGGGGACGAAGGAGCAAGTCGGGAATTGCGAGCCTCAAGAGCACAACCCCAGCCTCTGCGACGCGCACATCAATCCACAGACCAAATCAACTCCGACGAGCCGTCTGCAGGACGCTGGCTACGACAAGAGGTGCAAGAACGGATGGGGATCGGGTGAGAACGCCTACACAGGCTGGGGGGCCGCCAGCATAACGCCGCGGGTAGCGGTCGAACGATGGATGAGCAGCAAGCCTCACTACGACAACATCATGAAGCCGGAATGGAGGGAAACACAGGTTGGGGTCGCCTGGGGAAGCGCAAGCCCAACCGCTCCAGCGAACGAGCCAGGCCTGACTTATGTGCAGGTGTTCGGATACTGCAACGAGTGAACGCGCCCACAGCGCCGACTGCGGTCTCGAATTCGTCCGAGCCGCAGGTGCACTCGACGAAGTACGTGGCTTCGTCCTCTTCTTCTGTCGTCGGCCAGTATTCTTCGCCGTCCAGCATGTAGACGGTCTGATCGCAGCTGATGCAGGTGCGCCGCACGCATGTGGACGATTCGTCCGTTTCGAGGAGGAAGACCTGGCCTGTGCAGTGGCCGCAGCGTGCCGCCACCACCTGGTGCCAGGTACTCGTGCGGATCTGCACCGAAGTAGGCGACCAGATCTTCGAGGTTGTCTCCTGCCCATCGCTCATTGATCTTCTTGAGTGCCACGGAAGCAAGGTAGCGGGCGGTTCGGACCGTGTGTAGGCGGGATGCTTGGCCGGCCTGGTGACGACGGGCTCGTCATGTCCCGCGTCCGCTTGAGCGTCCAACGGATCGGCGGGTGTCCGGCATACCGAGGCCGACCATGGTGCTGCGGGTGGCTGCTTCCCTCATGGCCTGGAGTTTCTGTTCGGCGGCGGCAAGAGTGGTCTCGATCGCGGAGACTTCGCCGAGCCAGCCTTGATCCTTGGCCTCGGCGAGACGGTCGATTAGGTTAGCGTGGATCTCTTCGAGCCGTGGCTGCTGAGCTGGGTCAACGCGAAGTAGGGGGCACCTGACACAGGCATTTTCATGCGCGCAAGGGGTGCCATAGTCGCGTCCGCAGACGCCGAGGCCGACCTTTCGCAGTTCGAAGTGGGCCAGGAATTCCTCCCACTCTGATGCGGTGAGCTCGCGGTATTCCTCGCTGGGTCGTTCGGCGCGGCGGCGGGCGATGAACGCCCGATGGTGAGTGACCACGTCTTCGAGATAGATCGCGGCGTAGCCCATCGTGGTATCGAGGACGGTGTGACCGCAGATCTTGGCTGCGATGTGTGGCGGAAGCCCTGATCGCAGGGCGTCGGTGACGAAGATTCTGCGGAAGTCATGGGGCCGCCACTCCAACGGCTCACCGGCGATGGTGATCTGGGCGGCCTGGGAGGTGGCGACCATGCATTCGCGGATGTAGCTGCGGGTTATAGGCCGGTCCTCGGAACCGTAGCGACGTTGGAACAGGAACGGCATTGGCGCGCTCCAGGTCTGTTCGAACACGTCGTAGGCGGAGACCAGCGGCAGGGCCGCCTTGTGGCGCCGGACCCGGAAGATGATCGCGGTGAGGACCTCGGCCAGTTCTGGGGAGCGAGCAGAAGTCTCTCGGAGTCGGTCTTGGACGGGGCGATCTGGAGCATGGGGACGATCTCGCCTGTGGTGGGTAGGGCATAGGCGACGAAGCTGTGGTGGGTGAGCTCCAGCATCTCCTCGATCCTGATGCCGGTCGCGCGCAGGACTTCCACGGTCGCCCACGGTCGGCGGTGCTGCTCAGAACGGGCAGGACGGGCAGTCGCTCGTGTGTGCGCTGGTCCATCCGCGCCTTGCGCCGCTTGCGTTCCTTCGACTTATGGATCTCGTCGTCGCTGATGGGACAGGGCACGGCCCATGGCCCCCAGCGTGCTGGGTCCTCGGCCGCCCACTGCGCGATGTCGAGGTAGAAGGCCCGTACTTGGATGAGCTCGTCTTTGGCATTGAGACCGTAAGGCCGGCCACAGGAGCCGAGTTCGACGCGGCGCTTAGAGCTGCTAACGCAATGAGGTGAGGCGTCGCCAGCAGATGAGTGCGCAGGCCAGCTTGAGGAAAGCCTCGTGGATGTCGGCACGGACCTCCCAACGGATGCGCAGGCGTCGAAGGCGTGCAGCAGGGCGAAGGTCTGCTCCACGACCCAGCGGTGTTTGCCCAGGCCGGAGCCGTGTTCGGTGCCGCGGCGGGCGATCAGCGGGCGGATCTGCAGCTCGCGCACCAGGCGGCGGTACTTGTCGTGGTCGTAGCCCC
>NZ_BAAATE010000042.1:0-76748 GCF_039533245.1 Nonomuraea recticatena
GACACCCTGCCCGCGACCTCGGCCGCGGACAACGACCCCTTGAACTTGTCCGGCGCCACGAGAACATGTTCAACCACTGCGAAACTCCCCAGCCGATGATGAAGAATGGGCGGACACGCCTTCCTGCCCGGTGCGAGCGGGCAGGAAGGCGTGCCTGCGATGACCCATCATCACACCTCGGTGGGAAGCGGCTCGAACTCGCGTACCGCGTCGATGGACAGCCCGTGCGGGGTGTTGGCCTCGCGCCCGGTCTACCGGCAGGAAGTCCGAAGCTGCCGACCCGGCCGGAGCGAACGGTTGTGGGTTGGTCCAAAGTGATTTCCGTCGGTGGGAGCGGTTAGCCTCACCCTGTGAGCCGACCCCCTCTTCCCCATCGCCCCATGACACCGCGACCCGAAGTCGGTCGCCGATGAGCGGGTCCCGCCTGGTCACCACGGACGAGCGGCGGGCCAGGCTCGGCCTGCGCCAGGCGCTCGCCGTCCGCGCGGGCAGCGTCGAGGAGGCCGTCGAGTCGGTCGTCGCGCTGCACGGCACCGACCCCGCCACGGTGTTCCTGTCGGCGGGCGCGCGCACCGGCACGCCGGGGCCCGAGCCTGTCGAGAAGGCGCTGTACGAGGACAGGACCCTCGTCAGGATGACGGGGATGCGCCGCACGATCTTCGTGGTGCCGCGCGAGCTGGCCCCCGTCATCCACCATTCCAGCGCGCTGGCCATCGCGGTGCGCGAACGCAAGCGGCTCACCCAGCACTTCATGGACGGCGGGGGCTTCGACGAGCGGTGGATCTCCAGGGTCGAGGGTGAGGTGCTGGCCGCGCTGCGCGAGCACGGCGAGCTGACCGCGACGCGGCTCGGCGAGGTGGTCCCCGACCTGCGCACGCAGATCGTCTACGCGCCGGGCACCGCCCACGAGGTCAAGCAGGGCGTGAGCACCAGGCTGCTGTTCGTCATGGCGGCCGAGGGGCTGATCGTCAGGCAGGGCCGCCCGTCCGGCTCGTGGATCAGCGGGCAGCACCGGTGGGCGCCGGCGCCCGAGATGCCGGTGCTGACGGCGGGCGAGGCGCAGGCCGAGCTCGTGCGCAGGTGGCTGGCGGCCTACGGCCCCGGCACCGAGGCCGACCTGAAGTGGTGGACGGGCTGGAACCTCGGCGAGGTCCGCAGGGCCCTGCGGGCGGTGAAGGCGGTGACGGTCGAGCTGGAGGAGAGCGCGCCCGGCTACGTGCTGCCCTCGGACGTCGAGCCCGCCGCGCCCGCCGAGCCGTGGGCGGCGCTGCTGCCCGCGCTCGACCCGACGCCGATGGGCTGGCAGCAGCGCGACTGGTACCTCCCGCAGGCGCACAGGGCCGAGCTGTTCGACAGGTCGGGCAACGTCGGCCCCACGGTCTGGTGGAACGGCGCGGTGGTGGGCGGCTGGGGACAGCGCGCCGACGGCGAGGTGGTGTGGCGGCTGCTGGAGGACGTGGGGGCCGACGCGGTCGCGGCGGTGGAGCGCGAGGCCGCCAGGCTCACGGCGTGGCTGGACGGCGTGACGGTGACCCCCCGCTTCCGCACCCCGCTGGAACGTTCACTCCGCTAGCGACCCACAGCCTCGTGGTGGATCTCGGGGTGGATCTCGGGGTGGATGGGGCCGCGCGTCTCCGACAGCGGCAGCCCGCCGGCCCCCCGCCTGGAGGCGATGACCTCCGCGACGATCGACACGGCGGTCTCCACCTTCAGGGTGCCGTCGGGCCGCGGCGGGCTGTCGCCCACCCCGCCGGCTCCCCGTACCGTGATGACCTCGGGTGTCCCCCTCATGAGTGAACCTCCTTCGCCGCGCTGAATCCCCGCTCCGCCGCCGTGCGCAGCAGACGGTCGCGAGCGCGCGCGCCCGCCCTGCCCACGGCGTCCTGCGACACCGTGCGTAGCTCGTCGTCCTCGACGACCGTCTCGCCGCCGACCAGCAGCCTGGCCAGCGGCGGCTGCCTGGTGCCGAACACCAGCTGGCACACCGGGTCGGCGACGGCCGAGCCGAAGGCTCCGTCCACCCGCCACAGCGCGAGGTCGGCCAGCTTGCCCGGCTCGATCGAGCCGAGCTCCTCCTGCCTGCCGAGGTTGCGCGCCCCGCCGAGCGTGGCGATCTCCAGCGCCTGCCTGGCGGTGAGCGCGGTGGGGCCGTAGCGGGCGCGCTGGAACAGCAGCGCCTGCCGCATCTCGCCGGCCATCGTGGTGAGCTCGGAGGAGGCGTTGCCGTCGACGCCGAGCCCGACGTTGGCGCCGCGCTCCAGCATCTCCGACACCCTGGCGATGCCGGCGCCCAGCCGCCCGTTGGAGGAGGGGCAGTGCGCCGAGCCCGTGCCGGTGGCCGCGAACTTCGCGATGTCGCCGTCGCTCAGGTGCACGGCGTGCGCGAACCACACGTCGGGCCCGAGCCAGCCGAGCTTCTCCATGTAGTCGACGGGCCGCATGCCGAACTGCTCGACGCAGTGCTCGTTCTCGTCCAGCGTCTCGGCCAGGTGGGTGTGCAGGCGCACGTTCTCCGCCTTGGCCAGGGCGGCGGCCTCGGTCATGAGCTCGGCGCTCACAGAGAACGGCGAGCACGGCGCGACCGCGACGCGCAGCTTGGAGGAGAAGGAGGGGTCGTGGTAGGCGCGGATGGCCTCGTGGGTGGCGGTGAGGATCTCCTCCAGCGGCTCGACCACCACGTCAGGCGGCAGCCCGCCCTGCGACTCGCCCCTGTCCATCGACCCGCGCGCGGGGTGGAACCTGAGGCCGATCTCGCGGGCCGCCTCGATCTCGGCGGCGAACAGGTCGCCGCGGCCCTTCGGGAAGACGTAGTGGTGGTCGGAGGAGGTCGTGCAGCCCGACAGGGCCAGCCAGCCGAGCCCTGCCGAGGCCGCGCCGTGCACCACCTCGGCGTCCATCGCCGCCCACACCTGGTAGAGCGCCACCAGCCACTCGAACAGCGTGGCGTCCTGGGCCAGGCCCTGGGAGGCCCACTGGTAGAGGTGGTGGTGGGTGTTGACCAGTCCTGGCGTGGCCAGGCAGCCGGTGCCGTCGATCCTGTCGCCGCCGCCCTCGGGCGCGGGTCCCGCTCCCAGCGAGACGATCCGGTCCCCTTCGATCCGGATGTATCCGGAGTCGATCTCGGGGCCGACGACCGGAGCGATGTGGACGTTCTCGATGATCACTTCAGGGCCGCCTTGCGGGTGGCCGCCAGCCGTACGGCGTCGAGGATCTTCTCGTAACCGGTGCACCGGCACAGGTTGCCCGCAAGCGCCTCACGGATCTCCACGTCGGAGGGGTGCTCGTTGCGCTGGATGAGGTCGTGCGCCTGCACGATCAGACCGGGCGTGCAGAACCCGCACTGCACGGCGCCCGCCTCGACGAAGGCCTCCTGCACGGGGTCGAGCCGCTCGCCGTCGGCCAGTCCCTCGACCGTGCGGACCTCGCGTCCCTCGACCTGGCCCGCCGCCACCAGGCACGAGCAGACCGGCGTGCCGTCCAGGTAGACCGTGCAGGAGCCGCACTCGCCCTGCTCGCAGGCGTTCTTCGAGCCCGGCAGGCCCACCCGCTCGCGCAGCACGTACAGCAGGCTCTCGCCCTCCCATACGTCGTCGACGGCCTCGCTTCTGCCGTTGACGGTGAAGTTGACCCGCATCACGCGGCCCTCGCCTTCCTGTAGTCGTTCCAGGCCCAGGTCAGGGTCCTGCGGGCCATGACCGCGAGCGCGTGCCTGCGATAGTCGGCCGTGCCGCGCACGTCGTCGATCGGCGAGGCCGCCTGCGCGCACAGCTCCCCGAACCGCTTCAGAACCGCGGGGTCGAGCCGCGCGTCCCAGTCGAGCTCGGCGGCCATGAACGCCTCGGCCTCCAGCGCCCTGCGCGGCGTGGGGGCGGCCGAGCCGATCCCGGTGCCGACCCTGCGCTCGGACGGATGCAGCGCGACCGCGAACGAGCACACGGCGATCACCATCGCGTTGCGGGTGCCGACCTTGGAGAAGTACTGCGGGCCCTCGGCGGGCTTCATGCGGAAGGCCCTGATCAGCTCGTCGGGCTCCAGCGCGCTGCGCTTCACGCCCAGGTAGAACTCGGCGGCGGGGATCAGCCGCACGCCCCTGTCCCGCGACTCCACCTCGATGACCGCGTCACCGGCCAGCAGCGGCGGGTGGCTGTCGCCGGCGGGCGAGGCCGCACCGAGGTTGCCGCCCACCGAGGCGCGGTTGCGGATCTGCGGCGAGCCGACCGTCCTCGACGCCTGGGCGAGGCCGGGCAGCGCGCCGCCCAGCTCCTCGATGACCCGCACGTACGGCACGCCCGCGCCGACCCGCTGCACCCCGTCGACCAGTTCCACGTCGTGAAGCTCGCGCACCTGGTTGAGGTCGAGCAGCGCGACGGGCCTGCGCACGTCGAAGTTGATCTCCACCATCACGTCGGTGCCGCCCTGGATGGGCACCGCCTCGGGCTGGTCCGCCTTGGCGGCCAGCGCCTCCTCCCACGTCGTGGGCCGAAGAAAGTCCATCATCACTCCCAAGCGAACGCCGCGTCGGGCGCGTCCTCGCGCAGCACACTGCCCTCGATCAGGCCGTAGGGCCGGTCGGCGGCGTAGAAGACCTCGTTGTCGTTGTCCAGGCCGAACGGCTCCAGATCCACCAGGAAGTGGTGCTTGTTCGGCATCCGCATGCGAACCTCGCACACCTCGGGCCTGCTCTCCAGCACCCGCGTGCCCATGGCGTAGAGCGTCTGCTGCAGCGACAGGCTGTAGGTGCCCGCGAAGGCGTCGAGCAGGCTCTGGCGCACCTCGGCGTACGACTTGCCGAAGTCGGCCTCCGGCGAGGCGTGCCGCCAGTGGGCGGTCACGGCCGTGGCCAGGATGCGGTCGGTGGTGGGCCTGAGCGTCGTGTACTCGTCGACGATGTAGCCGTGGAACTCCGAGTCGGTGGAGTTGAGCACGACCAGGTCCTTCAGGCCCGAGACCACGCTGGTCCGCCCGTCGCGGTCGTGGTGGACCACGCAGGTGCGCACCTCCCTGCCACTTCGCACGAAGGAGTGCCCGCCGCCGATGCGCTCCCAGCCGTACTCGTCGATCTCCACCCTCGCGTGGTGGATCGTGGGCTGGGACCGCACGAAGTGACCGGCCAGCAGGAGCGCGAAGTCCTCGATCTGGTCGACGCCGTGCTTGCGCGCGAAGGCGTAGGCGGTGTTCTTCTGGGTGTCGGTCGGCAGCACGGCGGCGTTGCTCCCCGTGAGGTGGACCGCCTCCATCTCGCCCGACAGGGAGCTGCTGACGTTGATGTCCTTGAGGTGGTGGACCCCGCCGTCCCGCACGACGCGGACGAGTCTCGTCTCCGCCTTGCCGTAGCGGTTGGGTCCGAGGATGACTGACATCTAACTCCCTCTGTAGGTGGAGTAGGCGAATGGGCTGAGCAGCAGGGGAACGTGGTAGTGCTCGGCCGGGTCGGCGACGGTGAAGGTGATGACGACCTCGGGATAGAAGGTCTGCTCGAGGTAGGCGCCGGTGTCGAAGACCACCCTGTGCACGCCCGCGCCCGGGTTCCAGCCCTTGATCCTGCCGTCGTCGTCGGTACGGCCCTGCGCCACGACCTGTCCCTCGTGCTCAAGCCGTACCGCGACTCCCGCGGCGGGCCTGCCGGTGACCGCGTCCAGCACGTGCGTCGAGAAGCTCATATCCTCGCCAGCCTCAGTTTCGTGATCTTGGCCAGTTCGTCGCGCACCACCGCGCGCTCGGTGGCCTCGTCATGGTCCAGGCGCTCCTTCAGCCGGGCGAGCATCTCCTCGCCCGACAGCCCGGTGGCGCAGATCAGGTAGACGTGGCCGAAGCGCCGCTCGTAGAGGCGGTTGCCCTCGGCCAGCTCCGCGCGCACGTGGTCCTCCACGCCCGACTGCTCCTGCCTGCTCCACTCCGACTCGCGCCCGGCGCCCGCGGCGCGCTCCCCGATCCTCGGGTGGGCGGCCAGCGCCTCCTCGACGTCGGGCCAGGCCAGGGCGCGCACCGCGGCCTCGGCCGCCGCGCCCAGCTCGGCCTGCCCCGCGTACGGCCTGCCCGCCGCCACCTCGCGGGCGAAGGCGCGGGAGGCGCAACAGGCCAGCAGCTCCTTCTCCGCCTCTTCGGGGCTGAGGGCGTTGAGGTTCACCATGTCATGAGTACACACAGCGCTGATGTCCCCGGTCCAGCAGCAAGAACTCCGAAGTGGGAGGGGGGTTGGCCAGGTCTTTTCGTGTCAACCTCCAATGCTCGGGCTGTTCGCACTTCGGTTACCCTCCGAGTGCATGCGACTCAACGCGTTGGCGGGCATGCCGGAGCTGGGGCTGTCGGTCGTCACCGGGCACGACGAGCTCGAGCGGCCGGTCCGGTGGGTCGTCACCACCGACCTGCTCGATCCCGGCCGCTACCTCACCGGCGGCGAGCTCGTCCTGACCGGGCTGATCTGGCGGCGCTCGGCCGACGACAGCGAGACCTTCGTCGGAGCGCTGGCCAGGGCGGGGGTGTCGGGGCTCGGCGCCTGCGAGGCGCGCAGCGGCGACCTGCCGCCCGACCTGGTCGAGGCCTGCCGCAGGCACCGGGTGCCGCTGTTCCACGTGCCGCCCGAGCTGTCGTTCGCCGAGGTCACCGAGCACATCGTGCGGCACCTGTCGACGGCTCGCGCCTCCGACGTGACCGCCGTGCTCGACCGGCACCGCCAGCTCGTCGCGGGCGCGGGGCTCGATCCTGTGCTGGAGATGATCGGACGCGACCTCGGCATGCGCTGCTGGGTGCTCACACCCTCGGGCCGCCTGGTGTCGGGCTCCAGCCCGCTCGACCCCGGCACGGCCACCGCCCTGGCCACGACCTTCCTGACCGCCAGGCGGCTGCCGTGCACGCGTGCGGGCTACTCGGTCTTCCCCGTGGACGAGCAGACCACCTCCAGGGTGGCCGACTGGTTCGTCGCCTTCGAGGGCCGCTACTCCGACTGGCCGGAGGAGCGGCGCGCGCTGGCGGGGGAGCTCGCGGCCGTGGCCGCGGTCGAGCGCGTACGGCTCGACGACAGGCTCAGCCCCGAGGGGCGCATCGCCCAGGAGCTCGTCCGCCTGGTCCTCGCCGAGGGCAAGGCCAGCGACATCCTGCCCAGGCTGGAGGTCACCGGACTGGCGGGAGCGCCCGGCTACGTCGCGCTCGCCGCCGCGGCCCACGGCGCCCTGCGCCCCGCCGAGCTGCGCAGCGTCATCAAGGAGCTCCTGCAGGGGCCCGCCGCCCCCGCCGTGGGGGTCGTCGAGGACGAGGCGATCGCCCTGGTGCCCGCCGACGACAGCGACCTGACCGCCCGGGTGCGCGCCGCCGTCCAGCACCTTTCCCCCGCGCTCACCGACACCCGCCTGACCGTCGGCGTCAGCGGCGCGGCGCCCGTCGAGGGGCTGCGCGGCGCGGTCGAGGAGGCGCGCTTCGCCAGGCGCCTGGCCGAGGGCAGGCCGGGTCAGGGCGCGGTGGTCGGCCACGAGGAGCTGGCCACGCACGTGCTGCTGCTGGCCTCGGTGCCCGACGACGTGCGGCACGTCTTCAAGGTGCGCCTGCTCGACCCGCTGCGCTCCTACGACCAGGTGCACAAGGCCGACCTGGTCCGCACCCTGGAGGCCTTCCTGCAGTGTTCGGGGTCGTGGACGAAGTGCTCGGAGCTGCTCCACGTCCACGTCAACACCCTGCGCTACCGCATCCAGCGCATCCAGGACCTCACGGGCAGGGACCTGTCGCGGCTGGAGGACAGAGTGGACTTCTTCCTGGCGCTGCGCCTGGGCTGAGGGGTCTGTGATATATGTAAAGAAACCTTACTATTGGGAGCGTCCGTTGCCGCACCGCCGCCTTGCCGCGCTCATGACGGCCTCCGCCCTCGCCACCTCGTGCGCCCCCTCCTCCCCCGAGTCGGCCGGCCCCGCCCTGGTGCCTGTTCCCGCCTCGCTGCGCGTGACGGAGGGCTCCTTCACCCTGGCCTCGGACGCCAGGATCGGCGTGCGCTCGGCCGAGGGCGCGCCGGTGGCCGAGGAGCTGGCCAGGCTGCTGCGCCGCTCCACCGGCTACGCGCTGCCCGTCGTGCGCGAGCCCGCCGAGATCACCCTGGAGGTCTCCGGCGACCAGGAGCTCGGCCGCGAGGGCTACACCCTCGACGTCACCCCCGGCGGCGTACGGCTGGCGGCGGGCACCGCCGAGGGCGTCTTTCGCGGGGTGCAGACGCTGCGCCAGCTCCTGCCCGCCGCGATCGAGAGCCCCGCGCCGCAGCCGGGCCCGTGGACCATCGGCGGGGTGAGCATCCAGGACAGGCCGCGCTTCTCCTACCGCGGCGTGATGCTCGACGTGGCGCGCCACTTCTTCACCGTCGAGCAGGTCAAGCGCTACATCGACCTGGCCGCCTCCTACAAGGTCAACGTGCTGCACCTGCACCTGACCGACGACCAGGGCTGGCGCATCGAGATCAGGAGCTGGCCCGAGCTGGCGGGCGACGACTCCTACACCCAGGACGACTACCGCGAGATCGTCCGCTACGCCGCCGAGCGCTTCGTCACCGTGGTGCCCGAGATCGACACCCCTGGCCACACCAACGCCGCGCTCGCCGCCTACGCCGAGCTGAACTGCGACGGGGTGGCGCGCGAGCCGTACGAGGGGACCGAGGTGGGGTTCAGCTCCCTGTGCGTGGACAAGGAGGTCACCTACCGCTTCCTCGACGACGTGGTGCGGGAGGTGGCCGCGCTCACGCCCGGGCCGTACCTCAACCTCGGCGGGGACGAGGCGCACAGCACCGACCCCGAGGACTACGAGAAGTTCGTCGCCCGCGCCCAGCAGATCGTCGACACCCACGGCAAGCGGCTCATGGGCTGGGCGGAGATCACCTCCGGCTCGGTCGCCCAGCACTGGAACCCCCGCGAACCCGACCGCGCCCGCGCCGCCGTGGCGCGCGGGGCCAAGCTCGTCATGTCGCCCGCCGACCACGCCTACCTCGACATGAAGTACACCGACTCCACCGAGTACGGCCTGGACTGGGCCGGCCTGGTCGAGGTCAGCGACAGCTACGAGTGGGACCCGGCCACCGTCGTCGAGGGCGTCGGCGAGCAGGACATCCTCGGCGTCGAGGCCCCGCTGTGGACGGAGACGCTGGCGACCTCGGGCGCGCTGGAGTTCATGGCCTATCCGCGCCTGCCCGGCATCGCCGAGATCGGCTGGTCGCCCGCCGCCGCCCGCTCGTGGGAGGGCTACAGGGCCAGGCTCGCGGCCCACGGTCCTCGATGGAGCGCGCGCTCGGTGACCTTCTACCGCTCGCCGGAGATCCCGTGGAACTGAGGCGCCGAACTCCCTGGTGAACGCCCTCCCGCGCCGCAAGGCCCGGCCCGAGGGCATCCGGCGCGGACTGTCGGTCCACCGGCCTACACTGACGGCATCATGAGCCCTACCTCACTCATCGGCGGACACGTCTCCGTCACCGGCGGCCTGGCGACGGGCGGCCTGAAGTACATGGCCGAGATCGGCGCCGAGATGGCGCAGGTCTTCGTCACCAACCCCAGGGGCTGGGCCCTGGCCGCGGGCAGGCCCGAAGAGGACGCCAAGCTCGCCGAGTCGGGCGTCGTCTCCTTCATCCACACGCCCTACCTGGTGAACTTCGGCTCGCCCAACCCCGAGACGCTCGCCAACTCGATCGCCATCACGCGCCACACGCTGCTGCGCGGAGTGGCCACGGGCAGCAAGGGCGTGGTCGTCCACACCGGCTCCGCCGTCAGCCAGTCCCGCGACGACGCCCTCCGCCAGCTGCACGAGCATCTGCTCCCCCTGTTGGAGGAGATCCCCGACGACGGCCCCGACCTGCTGCTCGAGCCGATGGCGGGGCAGGGCGCGATGCTGTGCGCCACCGTCCAGGACCTCGAGCCCTACCTGGCCGCCCTCGACTGGCACCCCAAGGCCGGCGTCTGCCTCGACACCTGCCACGCCTTCGCCGCCGGCCACGACCTCGCCTCGCCCGACGGGGTGCGCGAGACCTTCGACGCGCTGCACGCCATCGCCCCCGGGCGGCTGAAGCTCGTGCACGCCAACGACTCCAAGGACGTGTGCGGGTCCAAGAAGGACAGGCACGAGAACATCGGCGCGGGTCACATCGGGGCGCAGCCGTTCGGTGAGCTGATGCGGCACCCGGCCGTGGCGGGCGTGCCGATCTGCATCGAGACCCCCGGCAAGGCCGAGCAGAACAGGGCCGACATCGAGCTGCTGAAGAAGCTGCGCGACAGCTGAGCCGCCGCTACCGGTCAGAGGGCCTGGCGGCGGCCCGGTGGCGGCCCAGTGGCGGCCGCCCCAGGTATCAGCCGCCCTGTCGGCCACGACGTAGACGCATCCCGTGACAGGAGACGCAAAGGGGCGCCGCTCGCGCGATCCGGCCGCCCCCGTAGGGCCGGATCACGGTCCAGCTCGCGGCCACAGCGGGCGCCCCTTCACGTCGTCGGTGGGCGGGCCCTACCCCCCGGTAAAGGGCCCGACCACCGTTCGGTGACCAGATGGTCACCGGAGGATCCGCGCATCAGGCCTGTGAGCCTGGCGGCTCGTCCCCCCCGATGCGACGGAGTGGCTCTCCGATGCGGAAACACTACGGTTGCGATCTTGGACGTGAAACCCCGTTGGCGAACAGCTCGCCGAACGGTCAGTAGTCATCGCTATACGGAGCGTGTTCATACTATGAGCGGTCGTCCACGGGCGACGAGCGGTCTTCCGAGGGGCTCGCGAGATCGTCGGGCAGGTGCATCATGGCCATCATCCGATCCACCTCCAAGGGCACCCGACCTGGCGTGAGCAGAGAAACCACCACCATCACCGCGAAGGAGAGCGGGACGGCGAACGGGGCGGGATACTGCGACACGACCCCCACTTTCACGCCCACGAGATCGCCCGCGACGAGCGCGACCGTCAGGCCGCCTCCCACGGCGAAGCCGGCCACGACGCCCGCCGAGGTGAGCCGGCGCCACCAGATGCCGAGCAGCAGCAGCGGGCAGAAGGTGGCCGCCGACAGGCTGAACCCGAGCAGCACCAGCAGCACGGAGCTGCCCGCCGTGGTGAGCGAGGTCAGCGTCAGCGCCGCCCCCGCCGTCGCCGCCACGGCGATCCTGAAGGACGCCACGCTCGGCCGCGTCACGCAGGCCGACACCGCGCCTCCGACGGCCGCCAGCACCCCGCAGGAGGTCGCGAGGAAGGCGGCGAAGGCCCCGGCGGCCAGCAGCCCCGTCAGCACGTCGCCTGCCGGGCCCGGCAGCATCTTTCCCGGCAGCAGGAGCACGACCTGGTCCACGTGCGCGCCGGGCACGTGCACGCGGCCCAGGATCCCGTACAGCGGCGGCAGCAGGAAGAACAGGCCGAGCAGGACCTGGCTGGCCACGATCGAGTGGCGCGCGCTGCGCCCGTCGGGGTTGGTGTAGACGCGCACGACGATGTGCGGCAGCCCCATCGTGCCGAGCGCGCACGCCAGCAACACGGTCAGCACGCCGGGCAGCGACGGGTCGCCCGCTCCCGCGAGGCTGTCCCCCGCGGCGGGCGCGGCGGCCCCCGCCACCTCCGGCGGCCCCCCGACGGCCCCGTACCGCCACGCGTACCACAGCACGAGCCCGACCCCGGCGAAGACGATGAGCTTGAGCCAGTACTGCACCGCCTGCACGCTCGTCACGCTGCACATGCCGCCGGCGAGGGCGACCACCACGGAGACGAGCGACACGGTCAGCCAGCCGGTCCACGGCGGCAGCCCGGTGAGCAGGTGGAGCACCACCCCCGCCGCGTGCAACTGCGAGACGAGGTAGAGCAGCCCGATCGCCAGGACATGGCAGGTCGCGTAGCGCCGCAGGGCGGCCGAGCCGAGCCTCCACTGCGCGAAGTCGGGCAGCGTGTAGGTGCCCGAGCGGCGCAGCGGCGCCACCACCAGCGCCAGGATCACGACATACCCGGCGGCCGACCCCACCGGATACCACAGCATCGGCGCGCCGTGCGTGGCGATCAGCCCCGCCAGGCCCAGGCAGGCCGCGGCCGAGGTGAACTCCGAGCTGATCGCCGCGCCGTTCCACCACGGCCGCACCGCCCTGGCCGCCACGTAGAACTCGGCCACCGTGACGTACCGGCGGGGCCTGACCGTGCCGACCGTCACGGCGAGAATGATCACGAAGGCGATGCCCGCGGCGGACGCGCCGACGGTGGCGTTCACGGCCGGCGTTCCGCGCGTTCCGCCCGTCTCAGCTGGATCACGGCCAGCGCCACCCACACCGGCTGGAGCGCCAGCGTCACCCACAGCCAGTCGCCGGGGGCGGTCAGCAGCGGCAGCCCCACGAGCAGGGCCACCACCATCGCGACCGTGGACAGCGCGATCCTGGCCTGCCTGGCCATGAGCCTGCGGGTCTCGTCCGCGCCGTCGGCGTCGTCGTCGGCGTCGAGGCCCAACGCCCTGGCCGCCCGGTGGACGGCGACGGGCCTCCTGGTCACGACCACCCGCCTGCCGTTCACGCGAACGCCTTGAACTGGCGCACCAGTTGCTCCCTTACCTGTCTGGTGTGGCGACGGCTGACCGGCAGCGTCTCGGTGCCGACGGTGAGCAGCACCCTGCCGCCGTCGAAGCGCAGCTCGCTGACGTGGCGGGCCGAGACCAGCGTGCTGCGGTGCACGCGGATGAAGCCCGCGCTCGACCAGCGCCGCTCCAGCGCGGCCAGCGACATGCGCACGAGGTAGCTGCCGTCGACGGTGTGCAGGCGGACGTAGTCGCCCTTGGCCTCGGCGAACCAGACCGCCTGCTGCGGCACGAACCTGGTGACCCCGCCCAGCTCCACCGGGATGACGTCGTCGGGGCCCTGCTCGCCCGTCGGCGCGGTCACGGCGCTGAGCCTGCGCACCGCCTCGGCCAGCCGTTCGGCGCGCACCGGCTTGAGAAGGTAGTCGACCGCCTGGAGGTCGAAGGCCTGCACCGCGCAGTCGTCGTGCGCGGTCACGAACACCAGCTTCGGCGGGCTGGGGAAGCCGCCGATCAGCCTGGCCAGGTCGAGACCGTCGAGACCTGGCATGCGGATGTCGAGGAAGACGCCGTCGAGGCGCTCTCCCGCGCCGATCATCTGGACCATGTCCTGCAGGGCCGAGACGCCGTCGGAGGCGGTCGCCACGTGCTCGACCCTGGTGTCCTGGCGGAGCAGGTAGGCCAGCTCCTCCAAGGCGGGCACCTCGTCGTCGACAGCCAGAACGCGTAGCATCCCCCCACGCTGCCTCATGACGCCCCAGGTCACAAGCGACACGCCAGCAGACAGTAAAGATTTGACTACAAAGAGCTATGGCGGGCCTTCGGAACCCGGAGCCGCACCTTGGTGCCCGCGCCCACCGCCGTCTCGACCACCAACCCGTAGGCCTCGCCGTAGATCTGGCGCATCCTGACGTCCACGTTGGCCAGCCCGATGCCGTTGCCCTGGTTGCGCGGGTCGTCGTCGAGCACCTGGCGCGCGCGCTCGGGCTCCATGCCCATGCCGTCGTCCTCGACCGAGATGTGCGCCTCGGGGCCGGCGTCGCGGACCACCACCCTGACCTCGCCCTTGCCGTCGTGGCCGCGCATGCCGTGCTTGATGGCGTTCTCCACCAGCGGCTGCAGGCACAGGAACGGCACGGGCACCGGCAGCACCTCCGGCGCGACCTGCACGCTGAAGCGCAGCCTGTCGCCGAAGCGGGCCCGCTCGAGCAGCAGGTAGCGGTCGACACAGGTGAGCTCGTCGGCCAGGGTGGTGAAGTCGCGGGCCTTGCGCAGCGCGTAGCGGGAGAAGTCGGCGAAGTCCAGGATCAGCTCGCGCGCCCTGTCGGGGTCGGTCCTGACGAACGAGGCGATCGTGGTGAGCGCGTTGTAGACGAAGTGCGGCGAGATCTGCGCGCGCAGCGCCCGCATCTCCGCCTCCATGGCCCGCTTCCTCGAGGAGTCGAGCTCGGCCAGCTCCAGCTGCCCCGACACCCATCTGGCCACCTCGGTGACCGTGCGCACCAGCGCGGCGCTCAGCTCCTCGTCGTAGGCGGCGAGCGCGCCGACCACCGTGCCCTCGACGGTCAGCGGCACCACCACCGCGCCGTACGGCTCACCGGCGAACACGTGCGGGCGGCCGGAGGCCAGGGCGGCGCGCGCGTGCGTCAGCACCTCGTCGGTGCAGGCGCCGTCCCACGCCAGCGCCGCGTCGGTGGAGGTGATCGCCAGCGCCGAGGTGCCGAGCAGGGCGCGCAGATGCCGTACGGCCCTGCGCGCCGACTCCTTGGTCAGCCCCGCGCGCAGCGACGGCGCCGCCATCGCCGCGATGTGCAGGGTCGTGAAGGTGGCCTCGTCCTTCCAGCCACCCTCGGGTAGCGCGGGACGCCGTCTGGCCAGGACGAACCCCGCGGCGAACGCCAGAGCGGCCAGCCCCACGCAGGCGGTGGTCGACATGCGCGCAACGGTAGCCAATGACGCACCGTGTCCGGGCGAGAACGCTAAGGTGGCCCCTCGCCTGGCTCCTCCTGGTAGGAGTAGCGCTGTTCCCTCCACGGATCGGCCACGTTGTGGTAGCCGCGCTCCTCCCAGAAGCCCCGCCTGTCCTCCACCAGGTACTCCACCGCGCGCACCCACTTGACGCTCTTCCACGCGTACAGGTGCGGGACCACGATGCGCAGCGGGAAGCCGCGCTCGGGCGAGAGGGGCTTCTCGTCCAGGTCCGTGGCGAACAGGGTCTCGGGGGCCGAGAAGTCGGACATCCTGATGTTGGCGCTGTAGCCGTACTCGGCCCAGATCATCACGTGGCCGACCCCGTCCGCGGGCGGGGCCGCGGCCATGAGGGCCTGCGCGCTCACCCCCGCCCACTCGTTCCCCATGAGGGAGAACTTCGTGACGCAGTGGAAGTCGGCGATGACCGACGTCCTCGGCAGGCCGCCGAAGTCGGGCCAGGTGAAGCGGTGCTCCTCACCCGAGGCCGTCGCGCCGAAGACGCGGAAGTCCCAGGTGTCCTGTTTGAAGCGCGGAACCCTGCCGTAGTGGATGACGGGTCGGCCGCGTGGAACGTACTGGCCTGGGGGCAGGCGCGACTCCTCCACGATCACTCCCTCGCCGACGGTGTTCATGACCATCCTCCCATCACCATCACGGCGGCCGGGACCCGGTGCCCGGTTGCCGCGTCTCAGGCATGCGCTACTATTGGCGCACTATGCGCATCACGTTCCTGTTTTGGTATGGCGACGGACCCGGTCGGACCGTTCGCCATCTGGTGATGCGCTAGCACACACAGGCGAATCGAAGGCCCCGGGTCCACTGGACCCGGGGCCTTCGTCATTTTCAAGGAGAGAACATGGTCATCGTGATGGGCCCCGAGGCGACGCAGGGCGACATCGAGGCGGTCGTCGGCCTCGTGCAGGCGGCAGGGGTGGAGGCGTTCGTCAGCCGTGGCGTGCAGCGCACGATCGTCGGGCTGGTGGGCGATGTGACCCAGCTCAGCGCCGTCAATCTGCGCGGGATGGGCGGGGTGCGCGATGTCATGCGCATAACCGCCCCCTACAAGCTTGTGAGCAGGGAGAACCACCCCGATCGCTCGACGGTGCACGTCGGCGGGGTGCCGATCGGTCCCGACACCGTGACGCTGATCGCGGGGCCGTGCGCGGTGGAGACCCCGCAGCAGACGCTGGAGGCGGCCCAGATGGCCAAGGCGGCGGGCGCGACGCTGCTGCGCGGTGGCGCCTACAAGCCGCGCACCTCGCCGTACGCGTTCCAGGGTCTCGGCGAGGCCGGCCTGCGCATCCTGGCCGACGTGCGCGAGGAGACCCGGCTGCCGATCGTGACCGAGGTCGTGGACGCCCACGACGTGGACCTGGTCGCCTCCTACGCCGACATGCTCCAGGTCGGCACCCGCAACGCGCAGAACTTCGCGCTGCTGCAGGCGGTGGGCGCCGCGGGCAAGCCGGTCATGCTCAAGCGCGGCATGAACGCCACCATCGAGGAGTGGCTGATGGCGGCCGAGTACATCGCCCAGCGCGGCAACCTCGACATCGTGCTGTGCGAGCGCGGCATCCGCACCTTCGAGACCGCCACCCGCAACACGCTCGACGTGTCGGCCGTGCCGGTCGCCCAGCGCCTGTCGCACCTGCCGGTCATCATCGACCCGTCCCACTCGGGCGGCCGCCGCGACCTGGTGCTGCCGCTGACCCGCGCGGCCATCGCGGTCGGCGCCGACGGCGTGATCATCGATGTCCACCCGCACCCCGAGCAGGCGCTCTGCGACGGCCCCCAGGCACTGGTGGACGGCGACCTGCGGGAGCTCGCCGAGATCATGCGCACCTTCCCGCAGCTGATGGGCAAGGGCGTGGTCGGCGACGCGTTGATGGTCTGACCCCTTGGGCACGGGCTGGTACGGCCGGCGCGTCACGAACCCGCCTGCCGTACTCACGAGTAACTAAGTATTTCTCCGCATGTGTCGGAGTTCGTGGCGATCCATCATCAAGCCATGAACAAACCGATCCAGCCCACCCAGACAGCCGCCTTCTACATCCAGTCGATCCTGTCCTTCGGCCTGTCCCTGTCCGCCGTGGCGATCGGGGTCGCCTACCTGCCGGTCTCCGGCTGGATCAGGGCCTTCCTCACCGTCGGCGTCCTGTACGTGGTCACCTCGGCGTTCACGCTGGCCAAGGTGGTGCGCGACCGCCAGGAGTTCAGCGCGGTCACCACCCGCGTGGACCAGGCCAGGCTGGACAAGCTCCTGGCCGAGCACGACCCCTTCAAGGTCGACGCCTGATCCGCGCGCCGCGGCGCGCGGAGAGCTAGAGCGTGTACTCCTGGATGGAGTCGGCCAGCTGGACCGCCAGCTCCTCGGCGTCGAGGCGCTTCTCGATCAGCTTGAGGTCCTCGATCTTGGCCCTGGTCTCGGCCCGCTTGGGCGCGAGCAGCGTGCAGCAGTCCTCATCGGGCAGCTCGGAGATCTCCAGCGTGCCGATGCGCCGCGCCTCGGCCATGATCTCCGTCTTGTCCCAGCCGATCAGCGGACGCAGGATCGGCAGCTCGACCGCGTGGTCCTGGGCGGTGATGTTCTGCAGCGTCTGCGAGGAGACCTGCCCGAGCGCGTCGCCGGTGATGAGCGCGCCCGCCCTGATGCGGTGGGCGACCTCCTCGGCCGTCTTCAGCATCAGCCGCCGCTGCGCGATCACCGCGAGCCGGTCCTGGCCGGAGTTCCTGATCGACTGCTGGGCCTTGCCGAACGGCACGACCCACAGCCGCGATTTGCCCTGGAAGCGGTCGAGCCTGCGCACGAGCGCGTAGGCCTTGTAGATCGACTCTGAGGTCGTGAAGGGGATGCCGGAGAAGTGCAGGAAGTCGACGTGGAGACCCCTGCGCATCATCCGGTAGGCGGCCACGGGCGAGTCGATGCCGCCCGACATCAGCACCAGCGCCCTGCCGCTGCTGCCGACCGGCAGCCCGCCCTGACCCGGCAGGCCGTCGGTGAAGACGAACACCTCGTCGCGGTCGACCTCGACGAAGACGGTCAGCTCGGGGCGCTTCAGGTTGACCGGCAGGCCGTAGACGTCGTTGATGTGGCCGCCGACCAGGCGGTCGAGCTCGTTGGACTTCAGCGGGAAGCGCTTGTCACGACGGCGGGAGCGCACCGCGAAGGTGGCGCCGCGCTTGACCTCGTCGCGGTCCTTGATCAGCTCGATGGCGGCCTTGACCACGGTGTCGGGGTCCTTGGCCACCCGCCACGCGCGATGGATCCAGACCAGGCCGGGCACCTCGGTCACCCGCTGGGCGACCTGGTCGGCCACCTCGACGCCGGTGCCCGCGGGCAGGAAGATCGCGATCACGCCGTGGCGCTGCCGTACGTCGATCTTGAGGTCGAAGTCCTTCAGGGCGGCGCGGATGTTGCCGACGAGCCTGCGCTCGAACAGCTCGCGGTTCTTGCCTTTCAGGACGATCTCGCCCAGCTTGAGCAGAACGCATGGCTCGCCCAGGGCGGACATCGTCATGGCGGGAACCTCCGGAGGGATGCGGGAACGCGGCGCTGTCTGCAACGCCGCGACCCACCGAGTTTAGTCCGCTCCCGCGCCCGAAAACCCCGCGCGGGGTGGGTCGTCGTCCAGGCCCTGTTCGATGGCGTAGCGGACGAGTTCGACCCGGTTGTGCAGCTGCAGCTTGTTCAGCGTGTTCTGGACGTGGTTCTGCACCGTCCGGTGGCTGAGCACGAGCCGGTCGGCGATCTGCCGGTACGACAGCCCCTTGGCCACCAGCCGCAGCACCTCCGTCTCCCTGTCGGTCAGCCGGGGCCCCTCGGCCTGCGCCGCGGGCCTGGCCGCCAGCCTGCGGTACTCCCCCAGCACCAGCCCGGCGAGACCGGGCGTGAAGACCGCGTCGCCCGAGGCGGTGCGCGCCACCGCGTCCAGGAACTCCTCCCTGCTGGCCGACTTCACCAGGTAGCCCGACGCCCCTGCCTTCACCGCCTCCAGCACGTCCTCCTGCTCGGCGCTCGCCGACAGCACGAGGATCTTGGCGCCGCCGAGCTCCCTGGCCACCTCGGCCCCCGACAGGTCGGGCAGCTGGAGGTCGAGGACGACCACGTCGGGCCTGACCGCCTCGGCCACCCGCAGGGCCTGCCGTCCCTCTCCGACGGCGGCGACCACCTCGTAGCCCGCCTCGGTCAGGTCCCTCGCCACCCCGTCGCGCCACATCGGGTGGTCGTCGACCACCATCACCCGCACCATGCCGCCACTCTAAGCACAGTCACCGGCACGTACGGCAGGGCAGGCTCGCCAGGCTGGGGGGTGTGTGGTCACGTCGCCGGGTCTCGTCCTGATGGCCCCGGGCCTCGCCGCCCTCTGACAGCCCTCTCGACAGCGGCGGGCGGCTGGGCGGAGGGGACGGTGATCTCGACCTCGGTGCCCTCGCCGCCCGAGGAGATGATCGACACGCGGCCGCCCAGGTCCGCCACCCTGCCCTCGATCGACTGCGCCACGCCGAGCCGTCCCTCCGCGCGGGCCTGCTCCAGCCGTCCCTCCTCGATCCCCTCTCCCTCGTCACGCACGCTGACCGTCACCTCGCCCTCCCCCTCCTCCGCGAAGACCCACGCCCTCGCCTCCGGCCCGCAGTGCGCCCGCACGTTGTCCAGCGCCGCCCGCACGGCCGCCGCCACCTCCTCGGCCACGCTGCCGGGCAGGACGATGGGGGTGGCCGGGGTGGAGACCGTGACCTGGGCGGAGCCGTACCTCATGAGCAGCGCCCGCAGATCGGCCGAGCCCGTCGGCGCGGGGCGGACGGCGAGCAGCTCGCGCAGCGCCGCCTCCTGCTGCCCGGCGAGCCTGCCGAGCTCGGCCGCCTCGCCGCCGATCTCCTGCCCTCGCCGCTGCACCAGCGCCAGCACCTGCAGCACCGAGTCGTGGATGCCGCGCGCCAGCCGCTCCCTCTCGCGCTGCGCCGCCTCCATCTCGGCGGCCCGCTGCATGCGCTCCTCGGCCTGCTTGGCCAGGCGCGCCACGTGGCCGACGACGATGCCCGCCATGAACAGCAGCACCGCGCCGTTGAGGAGGACGGGCGAGTCCGGCCCGTTCACGCGCACCCAGAGGTCGGCGCCCGCGACGATGGCCGCCGCGACCGCGCCCAGGCGGCGCCCGCCGTACACCGCCCAGGCCAGCACGGGGCTCGCGACCCAGATCGCGGGCACCGGCATGCTGCCCGGCTGGCCCTGGAACTGACCCTGCACGTACGGCGTGGCCAGCAGGCATGCGAGAGTCACCAGCATGTCGATCACCAGCAGCGGCCTGCCGCGCAGCGCCCTGACGGAGTAGGCGAAGGTCGAGGCGGCCGTCCAGAGCGCCATGACGGCGATGACCACCCAGCCCGTCAAGGGCTCGGCGAAGCCCTCGTGCTGGGCCATCAGAACGGCCGCGTACACGAGCGAGGCGACCCTGAAGACGGCGATCGCCCGCCAGAACGGTCCCTCGATTGTCATGAGTATTTCTCGCGTTTCCGACACGCCAGTTGACAGATAGTGATCCTATCCATGCAAATTGGACGCTACGCCTGCCACAATCCGGTAGATCCCTATGGCAAGGAATCTCACAACATGTCCGCTGTTAATCATTTCACCCAGGGCCCGCTCACGCCGATCCTCGCGTACGTGATGTCGGCGATCGGGTCAATGCTCGGACTGCGGCTGACGGCCCAGGCCAACGCCTCGACAGGCTCCTCGCGCGCCCGCTGGCTCGTCGCCGCCGCCATCTCCATCGGCGGCACCGGCATCTGGGTGATGCACTTCATCGCCATGATGGGCTTCGACGTGGAGGGCACGCAGATCAGGTATGACGTGCCGCTCACCGTGGCCTCCGCGCTCGTGGCCATCGTGGTCGTCGGCGCCGGTCTGTTCCTCGTCTCCTACGGCCGGGCCAGAGTGCTCTCGCTGCTGGGCGGCGGCCTGCTGGCCGGCCTCGGCGTGGCCGGCATGCACTACATGGGCATGTACGCCATGAACATGTCCGCGCACGTCTCCTACGATCCGCTGATCGTGGGCGCCTCCGTCGCCATCGCGGTCGTCGCGGCGACAGTGGCGCTGTGGTTCACGGTGCAGGTCAAGCGTCCGCTCGCCATCACGGGCGCGGCGCTGATCATGGGTGTGGCCGTCTGCGGCATGCACTACACCGGCATGTTCGCGATGATGGTGCAGGTCCACCCCGAGCCCGGTCACGTGGGCGGCGCCGACGCGCTGTCGTTCCTGGTCCCGCTGATGACCGTGGTCAGCCTCATCACGCTGACCATGCTCCTGATGGTCATCCTGTCGCCGTCGGAGCAGGAGCTCCAGGAGGACGCCGAGCTGATGGCCCGCCTGGAGATGCGCCGTCAGGCCGCTGCCCGCGCCCAGACCCTGCGCTCGCCCGGCCCCTACTCCCGCACATGAGCTCGAAGGCTCGGCCCGCGCGCTTCTAGCGGGCCGTGACAGAGGCGGCGCGGGCCGTACCCGGAGGGACGGAGCGGAGCAACGCTCCAGCCCCTCCGGGTACGGCCCGCCAACCGCTAGCCGAAGAAGACCTCGGCCTCCTCGTAGCGTTCGACCGGCACGGTCTTCAGCTCGGAGGTGGCCTCGTCGAGCCCGACGCGCACGATGTCGGTGCCGCGCAGCGCCACCATCGTCCCGAAGTCGCCCGCGTGGACGGCGTCGATCGCCTGCAGCCCGAACCTGGTGGCCAGGACCCTGTCGAACGCGGTGGGCGTGCCGCCACGCTGGATGTGGCCGAGCACGGTCGTGCGGGCCTCCTTGCCCGTGCGCTTCTCGATCTCCTTGGCCAGCACCTCGCCGATGCCGCCGAGCCGTACGTGGCCGAAGGAGTCGAGCTCGCCCGCCTGCAGCGCCATCTGCCCCTCGACAGGGTGCGCGCCCTCGGCGACCACGATGATCGGCGAGTAGCGGGTGCGGAAGCGGGACTCGACGTACTCGCAGACCCTGTCGATGTCGAAGGGCTTCTCGGGGATGAGGATGACGTTCGCGCCCCCCGCCATGCCCGCGTGCAGCGCGATCCAGCCCGCGTGGCGCCCCATGACCTCACAGATGAGCGCGCGGTGGTGGGACTCGGCCGTGGTGTGCAGCCTGTCGATCGCCTCGGTGGCGATGTTGACCGCCGTGTCGAAGCCGAAGGTGTAGTCGGTGCCCGACAGGTCGTTGTCGATGGTCTTGGGCACGCCGACCACCTTGACCCCGCGATCGAACAGCTGACGGGCGACGCCGAGGGTGTCCTCGCCGCCGATCGCGATCAGCGCGTCGACCCCGCCTGCGGCCAGATTGTCCTTGATACGGTCGACGCCACCTTCAATCTTGATGGGGTTGGTGCGGGACGAGCCGAGGATCGTGCCGCCACGCGGCAGAATGCCCCGTACGGCCTGGATGTCCAGCGGCATCGTGTCGCCCTCGAGGGGGCCGCGCCAGCCATCCTTGAATCCGACGAACTCATGCCCGTAAACACTGACACCCTTGCGGACAACGGCCCTGATCACAGCGTTGAGACCGGGGCAGTCTCCGCCTCCGGTGAGCACTCCAATACGCATGGCGGGTTCCTCCCGATGGGATTCACGACCAAACTAATGGGGCGGTGCGATCGGCGTATCGCCGACGCAACGCATTGTGCCCCTTGGCACGGACAATGGTCTAGACCAAAAGGTGAGGCGCCGTGAGCGTTTTGGCGATAGACGCAGGCACAACAGGCGTGACCGCGCTGATCGTCACTGAGGAGGGGCGGATCGAATCGCGGGGGTACGAGGAGTTCGCCCAGCATTTCCCGCAGCCCGGGTGGGTGGAGCACGCGCCCGAGGAGATCTGGCAGGCGACGCTCGCGGCCTGCCGTACGGCCCTGGACGGGGCGTCGGCGACCCCCACCTGTGTCGGCCTCACCAACCAGAGGGAGACGGCGGTCCTGTGGGACCGGCGCACGCTGGCCGCGCCGCGCCGCGCGGTCGTCTGGCAGGACAGGCGCACCTCGGGCATCTGCGCGCGCCTGCGCGAGGAGGGTCACGAGCCTCGCGTCTCTGAGCTGACGGGCCTGCGCCTCGACCCCTACTTCACCGCGACCAAGCTGACCTGGCTGCGCGAGAACGACCCCAGGGCATGGACGGACGGCGTCGTGGCCGGCACCGTCGACTCCTATCTGATCGCCAGGCTGACCGCGGGCGCCAGGCACGTGACCGACCCCTCCAACGCCTCCCGCACCCTGCTGTACGGCCTGGCCTCCGGCGGCTGGGAGCCCGAGCTGTGCGAGCTGTTCGGCGTTCCCGAGGGGGCCCTTCCCGAGATCGTGCCGAACTACGGCGAGATCGGCAGGACGGCCCCCGAGGCCTTCCTCGGGCTCGACCTGCCGATCACCGGCATGGCGGGCGACCAGCAGGCCGCGCTGTTCGGCCAGACCTGCTTCTCCGCGGGCGACGTCAAATGCACCTACGGCACGGGCTCCTTCCTGCTGGTCAACACCGGCGACGAGATCGTCCGCTCCGAGGCGGGGCTGCTGACCACGGTGGCGTGGCAGACCCCCTCGGGCGAGCGCACCTACGCGCTGGAGGGCGCGATCTTCGTGACAGGGGCCGCGGTGCAGTGGCTGCGCGACGGGCTCGGCCTGATCAACACCGCGCCCGAGTCGGAGGCGGTGGCCCGGACGGTCCCCGACAGCGGCGGCGTGGTGTTCGTCCCCGCGCTGACCGGTCTCGGCGCGCCGCACTGGGACCCCGAGGCGCGCGGCACGATCACGGGCATCACCCGCGGCACCACCAGGGCCCATCTGGTGCGCGCGACGCTGGAGGCCATCGCCTTCGAGGTGCGCGACGTGGTGGAGACGATGCCGCCGGTGGCCGCGCTGAAGGCCGACGGCGGCGCCAGCTCCAACGACCTGCTGATGCAGTTCCAGGCCGACCAGCTGGGCATCGCGGTGGAGCGCCCCGTGATCCAGGAGACGACGGCGCTGGGCGCGGCCTTCCTCGCGGGCCTCGGCTCGGGCCTGTGGTCCTCCACCGAGCAGCTGCGCAAGACCTGGCAGCTCGATCGCCGCTTCGAGCCGGGGGCGCGCGACGACGCGGCCTACGAGCGGTGGCAGGGCGCCGTACGGCGTTCGCGAGCGTGAGCCGATCGTCAACTCAGGGTTGACGGCCTATGGCCGTCAACCTATGGTTGACGTATGGAGACGAACGTCAAGCTCGACGACCTCATCGACGCCGTCAAGACCAGCGGCCCCGACCCGCTGACCCGGCTGTCCAACGCGGTCGTGCTCGGCGAGCACCTCGGCGAGGTCGCCGACCACCTCATCGGCCACTTCGTCGACCAGGCCCGCCACGCGGGAGCGTCGTGGACCGACATCGGCAGGAGCATGGGCGTGACCAAGCAGGCCGCCCAGAAGCGGTTCGTGCCCAAGGACGGGGCGAACCTGATCGAGGAGATGCGCAACTACACGCGCTTCACCGAGCGCGCCCGCCACGTGGTCGTCGCGGCGCAGGAGGAGGCGCGCACCGCCGCCAGGGGCCACATCGAGCCCGAGCACCTGGCCCTCGGCCTGCTGCACGAGCCCGAGGGCCTGGCCGTCAAGATCATGGAGCTACTCGGCGCCTCGCCCGACGCGGTGCGGGAGGCCATGACGACCACCTCCGAGGGGCAGGAGGCGACGCCCGAGAAGATCCCCTTCTCCGGTCAGTCGAGGAAGGTGCTCGAACTCACGCTGCGCGAGGCGCTGCGCCTGGGCCACAACTACGTGGGGACCGAGCACATCCTGCTCGGCCTGCTCTCACTGGAGGAGGGACCCGTGGCGGACGGCTTCGCCCGCCTCGGCATCGCCAAGCAGGCGGTGGAGGAGCGGCTCGAGCAGCTGCTCAGGGGGATCAGGGGCGAGGCCTGAGTCACGTGCGCGGGCCGCCACCACGCCGCCCGCACAAGACCGCTGATCGGCCCTACCAGGGCAGCACGCACGCGGGCGCGGCGACCTCGAACGTCTCCCCGGCAGGGCCCGGCAGGCCGTTGGCCAGCGGGAGCAGCGCGACGGTGTTGCTCGTCTGGTTGGCGACGTACATCGTGACGCCGTCGATGGCGAAGTGCCTGGGCCAGCTGCCCCCGCTGGGCACCTCCGCGACCTTGCCCAGGTCGTCGGCGCGCAGCACGGAGACGGTGTCGGGGCCCCTGTTGCCGACGTAGAGGTAGGCGCCCGCCACCTCGATGTGCGAGGGGTAGTTGGTACCCGGCTCGTCGCTGGCGAAAGCGGCGGCCACCTCATTCCACTCGGCGTCGTAGGTGCGCACCATGGCGTCGAGCTCGCCGGCCACGTGGCAGCGACCACCCTCGAAGACCAGGTGACGCGGGCCGGTCCCCGGGGGCAGCTTCACCGGCGCCAGCTCGGCGCCCGCGAGGGTGTAGCGGCGGATCTCGTCCGTGCCGAGGTCGGTCACGTGCAGGAGGTCGTCGTGGAAGGTGGCCTGGTGGGCGTGCGAGCACTCCTGCCGCTCGGCCACCGGCCCGGAGCCCGCGTGCCTGAGCACCACCGCCTCCCCGGCGAAGTCGCCGGACTCGTCGAGCCGGTGCAGGCTCACCGTGCCGTCGGCGTAGTTGGCCACGGCCAGCACCTCGCCGTCCGGGTGCACGGCCAGGTGGCACGGCTGCGAGCCCTCGCTGGAGCGCTCGGCCAGCGGCGTGAGCACGCCGTCGGCCACGGTGTAGGCGCTGACGAGCCCGTTGTCGGCCTCGCCCACCGCGTAGAGCACCGCGAGCGTGGGATGAGGGGCCAGGAAGGAGGCCTTCTGCGCGGCGACGCCCGCGATCACTGCCAGGTCGGGATTGACGGTCACGAGGTCGGGGCCATATCCGCCGACAAAGAGGTGCTTCACAGCGCACATCCTTTCATGCTTGACTATGTCAATGAACTCGTTGACGGAAGCAAGGATTGAGGGAATCAGGGCCTTCAATCGCTTCTACACCAAGGTGATCGGCGTCCTGCAGTCCGGCATGCTCGACTCGCCCTACTCCCTGACGGAGGTGAGGGTGCTGTTCGAACTCGCCCAGGCCGAGGGCCTCGCGATGGAGGCGGGAGAGCTGCGCAGGCTGCTCGACCTCGACGCCGGCTACCTGAGCAGGATCCTGACCAGGTTCTGCAACGACGGGCTGATCGTCAGGGAGCGCTCGGCGACCGACGCGCGCAGGCAGATCGTCAGCCTCACCGAGGCGGGCTCGCTCACCTTCGCCAGGCTCGACCAGCGGCAGGCCGAGGAGATCGCCACGCTGCTCGAAGGGCTGAGCGAGGAGGATCGGGGGCGGCTGGGCGCGAGCATGGCGACGATCCGCTCGGTGCTCGACCGCTCGGCCGCCCCACGCGGGCCGTACGTCATCAGAGCCCCCCGCGCGGGCGACCTCGGCTGGGTCGTCTGGCGCCACGGATCGTTCTACAGCCAGGAGTACGGCTGGGGCCTCGACTTCGAGAAGCTGGTGGCGGGCATCGTCAGCGCCTACGACCCCGCGCGCGACGCGGGCTGGATCGCCGAGATCGACGGCACGCCCGTCGGCTCGGT
Organism: Nonomuraea recticatena; assembly: GCF_039533245.1. Taxonomy (NCBI): domain Bacteria; kingdom Bacillati; phylum Actinomycetota; class Actinomycetes; order Streptosporangiales; family Streptosporangiaceae; genus Nonomuraea; species Nonomuraea recticatena. The sequence goes on from NZ_BAAATE010000042.1 coordinate 26,006, forward strand.
GTTCTGCATGCACAAGGACGACACCACGGCCCAGCTGCGGATGCTCATGGTCGAGCCGTCGGCCAGAGGGCTCGGGCTCGGCGGCAGGCTGGTCGAGGAGTGCCTGCGCCACGCCAGGGAGTCGGGCTACAAGCGGATCATGCTCTGGACCCGCGACTGCCTCGTGAGCGCGCGCAGGATCTACCAGGCGGCGGGCTTCGCTCTCGAGTCGGAGGAGAAGGCGGTCGAGAACGGCGTCGAGGTGGTCGAGCAGGTCTGGGCGCGCGACCTATGAGCGGGCGCGGACGGCGGCGGCGCGCGAGCTGAGGTAGCGGCGTTCGGGGTCGCTCAGCGTCGCCTTCGCGGCCAGCTCGTAGCCGGCTGCGGCGCCCTCCCTGTCACCCGCCAGCTCCAGCAGATGGGCCCGCACCGCGTGCACCCTGTGGTGTCCCGCGAGGGCGGGCTCGGACTCGGCCCTCGCCAGCTCCTCCAGCCCCGCCGAGGGCCCCGAGACCATCGCCAGCGCCACGATCCTGTTGAGCGTGACCATGGGGCCGGGCGCGAGCGCCCGCAGCAGGTCGTACAGGCCGAGGATCTGCCGCCAGTCGGTCGCCTCCGCCGTCGCGGCCCCGTCGTGCACCGCCGCGATCGCGGCCTGCACCTGGTAGGGCCCGATGGGGGCGGTGGCCAGCGTCCTGGTCAGCAGCGCGTCGCCCTCGGCGATCGCCGCCGAATCCCACAGGCCGCGCTCCTGCTCGGCCAGCGGCACCAGCGTGCCGTCGTCGCGCGCTCTCGCGGGACGGCGGGCGTCGGTGAGCAGCATCAGCGCGAGCAGCCCCGCCACCTCGCCCTCCGAGGGCAGGCGGGCGTGCAGCTGCCTGGTCAGCCTGATCGCCTCCCCGCTCAGCTCGACCCTGTTCAGCGAGGGCCCCGAGCTCGCCGTGTAGCCCTCGTTGAAGATCAGGTAGAGGACCTCCAGGACGGCCGGCAGCCGCCCTGAGGGCGGCAGGGAGAAGGAGGACCCGCTGGCCCTGATGCGCTGCTTGGCCCTGCTGATGCGCTGCGCCACGGTCGCCTCCGGCACCAGGAAGGCCCTGGCGATCTCGGCCGTGGTCAGTCCGCCCACCGCGCGCAGCGTCAGCGCCACCTGCGAGTCGGGCGTCAGCGCGGGGTGGCAGCACATCTGCAGCAGGATCAGCGTGTCGTCGGCCGCGGGGACGGCGCCGGCGGGCGGCTCCATCGCCGCCGCGCTCTCCTCCCTGCGCCGCCGCGCCGCCTCGTTGCGCCACAGCTCGATCCTGCGCCTGGAGGCGACCGTGATCAGCCAGCCCTTGGGATCACGGGGCAGGCCCTCCTGCTTCCACTGCACGGCGGCGGCCAGCAGCGCCTCCTGCACCGCGTCCTCGCAGGAGTCGAAGTCGCCGTAGCGCCGCACGAGCGCGCCGAGCACCTGCGGAGTCAGCTCACGCAGCAGCCCCTCGACGCTCACGTAAGCTCCATCACCGGCCGCACCTCGACCAGGCCGAAGGCGGCCTCGGGGATGCGGGAGGCCCGCTCGACGGCGCGCTCGAAGCTCTCGCACTCCAGCAGGTAGAAGCCCGCCAGATGCTCCTTGACCTCGGCGAAGGGTCCGTCGGTCGTGGTGGTCACGCCCTCGCGGGCCAGCACTCTCCTGCCCTGCGAGGGGTCGGCCAGCGCCTCTGACACGATCAGCTCGCCCGAGGCGGCGAACTCCTCGTCGAGCGCGGCGTAGGCCCTCCAGCCCTCGGCGCGCTGCTCGTCGGAGAACTCGCTCCACAACCGCCGGGTGGCTGGATTGTTGTAGATCAGGATCAGATACTTCATCTGCCGACCTTATGGGAGGACGCACATGACGCTGGAGGACTTTCTCATCCGCGCGGCCGAGGGCAGGCCGCCGGCCGCCGACGGCACGGTGACGATCGTGGCGCAGCCCAGCCCACGCGACATGGGCGTCATCGCCTTCACCGGGCACAGCGTGGTCTTCGCCGACCTCGACACCCGGTGGCTGCGCGACCGGCTGCCCGAGGGCGACCTGTCCGCGCCGCTGAACCCGCCCTTCCTGCGGGCCCTGGAGCTGGAGACGGGCCGCTCGGTCGACAACGTGGACGTGCTCGCCCTCGGCCTGCCCGAGCGGGGGCCGCTCCCCTCCTGGCTGACCGAGGTCACCGGCCACGACCACCCGAGGGTGGCGCGCGCGATGCGGCACCGCTCGGCCGTACGGGTGTGGGTGTGCGAGGAGGGCCTGCTGACGATCGGCAGGGGCGTCGCGGGGCGGTGGGAGGCGGCGGTCGAGGTCGCGCCCGAGCACAGGGGGCGCGGCGCGGGCAGGAGGCTCGCGCTGGCGGCCCGCCGGCTGTGCGACGCGCCGCTGTGGGCGCAGATCGCGCCGGGCAACGCCGCGAGCCTGCGCGCCTTCCTCGCGGCGGGCTTCGCGCCCATGGGCGCGGAGGCGCTCCTCGTCGCAGCGGAAAGTCGGTAAACTGCTCGCATGTCCGACCGTCCGGTACGCCGCCAGGCGCGCGGCCTCAGGCGCATGGCCGAGATCCTCGACGCCGCCGAACTGGTCATCGCCGAGGTGGGCTACCCCGACCTCACGACCAACCAGGTGGCGACCAGGGCGGGCATGTCCCCTGGCTCGCTCTACCAGTTCTTCCGCAACAAGGACGAGATCCTCGACGGTCTGGTCGCCCGCTACACCGACGATCGGCGCGAGTTCTGGGCCGAGCGCATGGCCTCCGTCACCCCCGACATCCCGCTCGAGGCGCTGGTCAACTCCTTCGTCGACGAGAGCGTGGCCTTCAAGGGCAGCTCGCCCGCCTACTGGGCGCTGCTGTACGGCTCGGCCACGGGCGACAGGCTCGCGGAGGCCTCCCAGCGGCTGCACGCCGCGATCGCCGAGCAGGTCGCCGAGATACTCGTGCGCCGCTCCCCCGCTCTCGACAAGGACAGGGCGCTGCTCATGGGCACGATGGCGGTCTCCATGGTGAAGGCCGTCATCCCGCAGAACTCACCGGAGCTGGTCGAGGAGCTCAAAGTCATGCTGGTGGGCTACCTGTCGGCCGCGTGAGCGAAGGGCCCCTCCACCTCGAAGGTGTGCCCGTCGACCCCCGCGGCCTCGCCGCCGCCTCCTGTCAGGGCGGTGAAGTAGAGCCGCCGCCCGTCGGGTGAGAACGCGGGCCCGATCAGCTCGCGGCGGTCGTCGCCCGCCAGCCGCAGGAACGGCGAGACCGCTCCTCCCTGACCGACCAGGGCGATCTCCCCTTCGCCCGCGACGAACAGCTCGCCGTGCGCGGCCCTGACGCCGCTCACCGTGTCGAGACGCCCCGTCTCGGCCTCGTACGCCCACAGGCGGCCGTCGCCCTTGGTGGCGAAGTAGCAGACGCCGCGGAGGTAGTGGCAGCCCCCGCCCCTGTCGAAGCGCGCGGCGTCCTCCACCTGGTGGCGGGTGGCCATGGTCAGCGCGGCGGGCGAGGGCACGGCCCGCCACGCGCCCGAGGTCGTCAGCACCTCCAGCGCGCCCTCGGTCAGGTCGCCCCAGTCGAGCGGCCTGAACCGGTAGAAGCAGCCGTCGGGCTCGTCCTCGGTGAGGTAGACGACCTGCCTGTCGGGGTCGAAGGCGGCGGCCTCGTGCCTGAACCTGCCCATGGCCAGGCGGGGACGGGCGGAGCGGGAGCCGTCGGGGTCGCACTCGAAGACGCGCCCGCGCGTGATCTGCTCGCACGACAGCCACGTGTGCCAGGGACTGGCCCCGCCCGCGCGGTTGAGGCTGGTGCCCGACAGGATGCGGTAGGCGTCGCGGACGTCGCCTCCGGCGCCGAAGCGCAGCGCGGAGACGCCGCCGAGCAGGGGCAGCCCCGAGTTGGACACGTAGATCCAGCCGTCGCCGTCGGGGAAGCACGCGCCGTCGCCTGGAGCCGAGTGCCAGGTCAGGCCCGCGACCCTGCGGCCGGAGCGGGCGAGGACGCGGCCCGTGAAGCCCTCGGGCAGGGCCAGCCCTTCGGCGTCAGGCCCCTGGAGCGGGCCGTACGGGCCCACCGCCACGCGCGCCCGCGGCGAGCCGAGCCACACCGACCCGGCGAACACGGCGCTCGTGCGGAGGAGAGTTCTGCGCAACATGAGGGCCTCCTGTAGACCTGGCCCAGTCGATCGCAACGACGTGAATGAAAAGGGAACCCGACTTCAAACACTACGCAAACCCTGCGCCGCCCCGGGCTGGGAGTCCCAGCATTCTCACCATGGCACCCGTGCGGCTCGCGCCGAGGATCAAGACGCGCAGGGCACTGGTCTTCCTCGACGGCGAACCTTCCCGCAGGCTCGCGCACGCCCTGCGCCTGTGCGGATTCGACGTGCGCAGGCGCGCCCAGCTCGCGATCGGCGCCAGGCCCGAGGAGGTACGGCGGGCCGCCGACCGCGTCTTCGGCCACCCCTACAGCGACGAGAACGCCTTCCTCGCGATCGAGGCGGCGCTGCCGGGGCTGGACCTGCTGGCGCTCATGGAGGCGGAGCTGGCGGGCTCGGGGGCCTCGGAGAAGGCGCTGCGCCAGCTCCTGGCCACCCGTCCCGCCATCGCCTCACTGGCGGAGGACCTGCTGTGATCAGCGCTGGGCCTGGAACATCCAGTGCTGCTTCTCGACGTCCTGCGTCACCGCGATCAGGATGTCCTGGGTGACGGGATCGGGCTCGTCCGTGGCGGCCACCCGCTCACGCATACGCCTGATGACCCCTTCGAGGATGTCCGTGAACGTGGCGACGACCTTTCCGTCATCGATCCACCCGTGCTCGGGCTGCTGCACCTTCGTCGCCCCCGCGACGGTGCCCGAACGCCCGTCAGGGCTGATCCCGAGGGCCACGGCCCGCTCCGCGACGGTGTCGGTGTGCTGCCTGGCCACGTCGACCAGCTCGTCGAGCTGGAGATGCAGCGGCCTGAAGTGGGGTCCGACGATGTTCCAGTGCGCCTGCTTGGCCACCAGCGAAAGGTCGATCAGATCGACGAGCGCTCCCTGCAGAGCGTCCGCGACGACCTTCTGCGCGTCGCCCGAGAGCGGTCCTGTGATCCTTGCCATGAGCTGCGCTTCCTCTCGTCGTTTCGACAATCGGTCTCACCTGAATGAACCCGGCAAGCGGGCCGATTCTTCCCATCCTTGACACTGTAATGATAACACTGTCATCATGACAGCATGAGCGAGACCTGGACGATCGCCGAGCTGGCCGACCACGCGGCAGGCCTGCTGCGCGAGTCGGGGCAGCGGGCAAACGGGCGGGTGCGCGAGGTGCCCAGCGAGCGCCTGATCAGGTGGTATGCCACGATCGGGCTCCTGGACCCGCCGCTCACCAGGCGCGGAAGAGTGGCCCTCTACGGACGCCGGCACCTGTTGCAGCTGGTGGCCGTCAAGCGGATGCAGGCCGAGGGGTCCTCGATCGCCGAGATCCAGATCGCCCTCGCCGGCGCCACCGACACCATGCTCGCCCAGGCCGCCGGCCTGCCTCTCGACCCGCCCACGACCCCTGTCCCATCGCCACCCGCTCCATCCACCGCACCCCTTCACCCGCTCACCGCCCCTCCTCCCCCTGCCGCGCCGCTCTCGGCGGCTCCACCGCCGTCGGGCGCGCGGCCGACGCCCGCCGGGCCGCCGTCGCCACCCGCCCCCGACCCGCGGCCATCGCCGCCGGCCCATCCCGCCCGCGGCCCCCGGGAGTCGGGCGTCACCGAGAGCGCCAGGCCGAGGTTCTGGGCCAGACGGGCCGAGTCCCCGTCGTGGCCGGTGCGCGGCGTGCGGCTGGCGCAGGGCGTCACCCTGCTCATCGACGGCCCAGGCCGTCCCCCCACCGAAGACGATCTCGAGGCAGTCCTCGCCGCCGCCGGACCGCTGCTCGCGGTGCTCGAAGAGCGCCGCCTCCACGAAGGGAGCGCGACATGAAGATCATTTCGCTGGACCCCGCCCAATGCCTGCCCGAGCCGGACGCCGGCATGGGGGCGCTGCGGACCGAGCGCGGCAACCTCCCGCTGGAGAGCGTCGACGTCGCCGCGCGCATCTCGGGCCTGATCGCGGGCGTGGAGGTGGCGCAGGGCTTCCGCAACCCGTTCGACGTCACGCTCGAGGCGACCTACGTCTTCCCGCTGCCGGACAGGGCGGCTGTGACCGCGTTCACGATGGAGGCCGACGGCCGGGTCGTCGAGGGCCTGCTGAAGGAGCGCGGCCAGGCCAGGGCCGACTACGACAGGGCGCTGAGCGAGGGCAGGAGGGCGGCGCTGGCCGAGGAGGACAGGCCCGACGTCTTCACGATCACCGTCGGCAACATCCTGCCGGGCGAGCGCGTCACGGTGCGCCTCACGCTGAGCCAGCCCCTGCCGTACGAGGACGGCGCGGCCACCTTCCGCTTCCCGCTCGTCGTCGCCCCCCGCTACATCCCCGGCTCCCCCCTCGACGGCTCTCCCGTGGGCGGTGGCGTGGCCCCCGACACCGACGCGGTTCCCGACGCCTCCCGCATCACCCCGCCTGTGCTCCTGCCCGGCTTCCCCCATCCGGTACGGCTCTCGCTGCGCGCCGACGTCGACCCCGCCGGCCTCGAGCTGAAGGAGATGGCCTCCAGCCTGCACCTCGTCCAGCGCGAGGGAACCACGGTCGAGTTGCGGCCCGGCGAGCGCCTCGACCGCGACTTCATCCTCCGCCTGGCCTTCGAGGCCTCGACGGCGCTGCTGCTCGACGGCGAGGGCGCCTTCCACCTGACAGTCGTGCCGCCCGCCGTGGAGGAGACCCGGGTGCCACGCGACGTGGTGCTGCTGCTCGACCGCTCGGGCAGCATGACGGGCTGGAAGATGGTCGCCGCGCGCAGGGCCGCCGCGCGCATCGTCGACACCCTCACCTCTGACGACAGGTTCGCGGTGCTGACCTTCGACTCGGTGGTGGAGCAGGCGTTCGAGGGGCTGCGCCCCGCCTCCGACCGCAACCGCTTCCGCGCCGTCGAACACCTGTCCCGCGTGGACGCCCGAGGGGGCACCGAACTGCTCGCCCCTCTCCACCAGGCCATCTCGCTGCTCAGCACCGCCTCCGCCGCCGAGGAGCAGCCCGCCCCCGGCGCCGCAGGGCGCGGCGGCCCGAGGGATCGCGTCGTGGTGCTGGTCACCGACGGCCAGGTCGGCAACGAGGACCAGATCCTCGAACAGGCGGGCGGCGCGCTGTCGGCGATGCGCGTGCACGTCGTGGGCATCGACAGGGCGGTCAACGCGGGCTTCCTCGGCAGGCTGGCGGGGCTCGGCGCGGGACGGTGCGAGCTGGTCGAGTCGGAGGACCGTCTCGACGCCGCCATGGAGCAGATCCACCGCCGCATCGGCGCCCCGCTGGTGACCGATCTGTCGCTCAAGGGCCTCGACCTCGAGCCCGGCACGGTGAGCCACCTGGGCTCGATCTTCCCCGGCGTCCCGCTGACGGTGTCCGGCCGCTACCGCGACGCCGCGCCCGCTCAGGGCACGGAGGCGGTCACGATCCATGGGCTGGCCGGTGGCAGGCCGTGGGAGCAGACCGTTCCCGGCACCGTCGTCCGCGACCCCGCCATCGGCGCCGCCTGGGCGCGCGCCCAGCTGCGCGCTCTCGAGGACCGCTACGCGATGGGCGAGCACGACCTCGAACAGGAGATCGTGCGGACCTCGACCACCTACGGCGTGCTGTGCCGCTTCACCGCCTACGTCGCCGTCGACACCCGGCAGGTCGCCGACGGCGCTCCCGAGCATCGGGTGATCCAGCCGGTCGAGCCGCCGAGCGGCTGGGAGCTGCCCGCCATGCCCGCCGCCGCCTCCGGCATGATGTTCACCACCATGGCCGCCGCCGCGCCGCAGGCGCCGGGGGGCTTCGCGCCCGAGGCCTCGGCGCTCGAAGCCTTCGGCGGCTCCGGCGCCGTCCGCGCCGCCGGCCCTGCGCCGCGCTCCGGGGGCATGCCCAAGCTGGGGTTCGGCAAGGCGGTGCCGCCACAGGCGCCCGTCAGGCACCGGCTCGACGCGATCCTGCCGCAGCTGCTCGCCGAGCTCGAGCGACTGAGGACCGTGACCACCGGCCGTCTGGAGTACCTGGCCGATCTCGGCAGCCGGCTGGCCGCCCTCGCCTCCTACCTGGGGGGCCACGACGAGCTGTCCGCCCTGGCCCACGAGCTGGAGGCGGCCGAGCGTCCCGGCGCCGACGCGGACGCGCTGTGGGCGCGCGCGGTCGAGGTCCTGACCCGGCTCACGGGCGGCGCCCCGGAGGAGACCGAGCGACGCCCCTTCTGGAAACGCGGCTGACCGGACAGCAGGGAGGCGGGCCGGCCCGTTGAAATCAGGGCCAAGGGAGGACCAAACACAGCCGTTGTTGTGCACCAGCCACGTCACTCGCTTCCCGTGAACCTCAAGGCCGACATCAGACCGCAGAAGCCATCAAAGACACCGAATAAGGTGGCATGGTGAGCACACTTGTCCTGGATGGCGGCCTTGCCACCCACCTCGAAGCCCTCGGCGCCGACCTGCGCGACGAGCTCTGGTCGGCCCGCCTCCTGCTCGAAGACCCCGACCTCATCCGTCAGGTCCACGCCGACTACTTCGCGGCCGGCGCGCAAGTGGCCACCACCGCCAGCTACCAGGCCTCGCTGCCGGCGTTCGTCCGCCGTGGCATGACCCGGCAGGAGGCGGCCCGCCTCATCGCCCTGTCCGTCGATCTGGCCGCCCAGGCGAGGGACGAGGCAGGTGGCGGCCTGGTGGCCGCCAGCGTCGGCCCCTACGGCGCCTACCTGGCCAACGGCGCGGAGTACACCGGCGACTACGACCTCGACGAGGACGGCCTGCTCGACTGGCACCGTCCCCGATGGGAGATCCTCGCCGAGGCCGGAGCCGACCTGCTGGCCTGCGAGACCATCCCCTCCTTCGCCGAGGCCAGGGCGATCAGCCGCCTGCTGAAGGAGACCCCCGAGGTCAAGGCGTGGATCGCCTTCTCCTGCCGCGACGCGCAGCACCTCAACGACGGCACGCCCATCAGGCAGGCCGTGTCCGTGCTGGCCGACAGCCCGCAGGTGATCGCCGTGGGCGTCAACTGCACCTCGCCGTCGTACATCCCCGGCCTCATCACCGAGCTGACCGGGTTCACGGTCGTCGTCTACCCCAACTCGGGCGAGACGTGGGACGCGGAGGCGCAGCGCTGGCGTGGCGTGGCCGACGCCACGGAGTACGGCGAGGCCGCCAGGCGGTGGCAGGACATGGGAGCCGCGCTCATCGGCGGCTGCTGCCGTACGACGCCCGCGCACATCAGGAGGGTGCGCGCCGCGATCGCCGCATGAGCCAGGCGGTCAGCCGACCGACTCGCGCCTGGCCCGCTCCATCTCGATCCTGGCGCTGGCGGCGTACTTGTCGACGTACTCCTGGCCTGACAGCTCCATCAGCGCGTACATGATCTCGTCGGTGACGGCCCTGAGGACGAGCCTGTCGTCCTCCATCCCGTAGTAGCGGGAGAAGTCGAGCGGCTTGCCGAACCGCACGCCCGGCCTGATGCCGAACTTGGGCAACGGACGCCCCGGAGGCATCATCTCGAAGGTGTTGACCATCGCCCAGGGGATGACAGGGGCCCGTGACTCCAGCGCGAGCCTGGCCACGCCGGTCTTGCCCTTGTAGAGGCGACCGTCGGGCGAGCGGGTGCCCTCGGGGTAGATGCCGAGCACGTTGCCCTCGGCCAGGATGCGCTTGCCGGTGCGCAGCGCCGCCTCGCTGGCCTTGCCGCCCGAGCGGTCGATCGGGACGGTGCCCACCCCGCTGAAGAACAGCCGGGTGAAGAAGCCCTTGAGCCCGCGCCCTGTGAAGTAGTCGGACTTGCCGAGCGAGATGACCTTGCGCGGCAGGTGGAGCGCTCCGAAGAAGTGGTCGGCGAAGGACAGGTGGTTGCCCGCCAGGATGACCGGGCCGTGACGCGGCACGTTGTCGAGGCCCTCGGCCCACGGCCTGAAGACCAGATGCAGGAACGGCGCCAAGATGGCCTTGACCACCCAATAGAACACCTGGCCACCCCTCCTTAGAATTGGTCGCTCATCATCTTCGCATCTCGGGGGCGAACCTCCTACACCACCACTCGCGCAACTCCCCCATATCATGCGACGATCGGGCAAATCGGGGATGATTTCCCAACAAGGAGCGGTTATGCCGGTCATGCCAGGTGCTGAGCCGTACCGTCACGAGGCCGGACAGGTCGGCGTGCTGCTCTGCCACGGCTTCACCGGCACGCCGCAGTCGCTGCGTCCGTGGGGCGAGCATCTCGCCGCGCACGGGCTCAGCGTGTCGCTGCCCAGGCTGCCGGGACACGGCACCACCTGGCAGGAGATGAGCCGCACCCGCTGGGAGGACTGGTACGCCGAGCTGGAGAAGGCCTTCGAGGACCTTCGCGGCCAGTGTGCCGAGGTGTTCGTGGCGGGGCTCTCGCTGGGCGGCTGCATGGCCTTACGGCTGGCCGAGGTGCACGGGGCGGGCGTCAAGGGCGTGATCGTGGTCAACCCCTCGATCGCCAACGACGTGCCGCTGCTGCGTCTCGCGCCGGTGCTGAAATGGTTCGTCTCGTCGGTCCCGGGTGTGGCCAACGACATCAAGAAGCCGGGAGCGGTCGAGCTGGCCTACACGCGCACCCCCGTCAAGGCGGCGGCGACGCTGCCGTGGCTGTGGTCGAAGGTGCAGGCCGATCTCGACACGCTCGTCTGTCCGGTGCTGGTGTTCCACAGCCCCGAGGATCACGTGGTCAAACCCACAAGCGTGGCGATCCTGCGCGAGCGGGTCGCCGGAGTGACGGTCGAGGAGCTCCCCGATAGCTACCATGTTGCGACGCTCGACAACGATGCCGACAGGATCTTTGCCGGGAGCCTGGACTTCATCAGGACACACGCCTCGGTACCCTTGCAGAGGGACTGATCGCTCCCAGGGGGAAAGTGCGATCTTCGTGAAGGATGTGACGTGACGCCACAGAGTGACGAGGACGAGGTCTGGCGTCAGATCGTCGCGTCCTACAACCAGCCGGACTCGGCCGAGCAGCCGTGGCCCGACAGCGAGAACCTCTCGCTGGAGGAGCCCGAGCCAGAGCCGACCCGCAGGGTGGTCAAGGCCTCCGAGTTCGAGGACGACGAGTCCGAGCCCGAGCCCGAGCAGGAAGAGGACGAAGAGGGCCACTACGTGCCCGAGCCTCCTCCGCCGCTGCCCAAGGTCGACCTGACCACCAAGCTGGCGTGGGTGGCGCTGTTCGGCGGCCCCGCCTACCTGCTGGTGGCGGCCATGAGCGGATGGGACATGCAGGGGTGGGCGCTGTTCACCGCGGTGGCCGCCTTCATCGGCGGCTTCGTCGCGCTGGTGGTGCGCATGGGCGACGGCCCGCCCAACGACTCGGGCTGGGACGACGGCGCGGTCATTTAGCCGACGACCGCGCGAAGGCCTCGACGACGTCGGTGTAGCGGTCGTTCGCGTCCACGATGTGGCCGACCGCCCACACCCCGCCCGTGCCCGGCAGGTGGGTCACCGCCTGCAGCCGTACGCTGCCCCTGGCGGCGTCGGGGCCGCCCCTGATGATCTCCCAGCGACGCTTCTCGTAGCGCAGCAGGTAGGCCTCCGCCTCGTGGTCGGGGTCGTAGCCCGAGATCCAGAAGCGGCCCTTGCCGTCGCCCGTCACGCCGTAGAGCCTGGCGCGCGAGCTGGGGAGCTCGGCGCGGGTCCACCGCTTGCCGTTCCAGGTGAGCACCAGCGGCGTGACCACGCCCGACTGGCTGTAGACGCCGCCCACGGCCATCGCCCGCTTGCCGTCGACGTGGACGTCACGCAGGTAGCCGCCGGGGATGGACGGCAGCGCCATCGAGCTCCACTCGCCGTCGGACTGGCGCATGATCAGCGGCGCCTTGCCGGTGTCGCCGACCGCGAAGGAGCCGGAGACCGCGTAGAGCGCGCCCTCCTCCTTGGTCTCCTGGAAGGTCCACTTGCCGTCCTGCCCGATGAGCAGCAGGCCCCTGCCGTCGCGGCTGCCGACCGCGACGACCTTGTCCGTGCGCGCCTCGAGGCCGCCGAGCCAGTCGCCGGCCCGCATGCCCGGCACCCTGACCCTGTCGAGCCCGCTCGCGTCGCCCCTGCCCAGGTACGGCAGGCCGTCGTGACCGTCGCCCAGAGCCCACACCTGTGAGGCCGAGACCGCCGACACGGCGCGCAGCGGGCCCGCCCCCGCGACGTCGCGGATCGGCACCTCGGTCCAGGCGGTGCCGTTCCAGCGGCCGACGGCGCCGCGGTTCTCCCACACGTCCCAGATCTGCTGCTGGCCCACGGCCCACACCTCGTCGGCCGACAAGGCGTCGACGTCGGTCAGCGAGCTGTCAGCGCTGAGGCGCACGCTGGTCGAGCGCTGCCACGCCTCGATCGGCGGGCGGGCTGGCTCGGCGTGCGCGACACCGACGACGGGCAGGCCGGAGATGATGGTTGCCACGCACAGGGACAGCGCACGCCGCCGAAGGCGACGGGTCATGACCAAATGGTACGGCCCAGCGGCGCGTACCCGCGGCTTACCCCCGAACTAGCCGCGCCACCACCGGCAGGTGGTCGGTGGCCGCCACAAGGTCGGCGGGATCGGCCTCGACGCCGCCACACCAGGCCACCTGGAGGCCCTGAGCAGCGAAGATCGCGTCGATGCGCTTGCCCGGGCTCCTGGCGGTGAAGGTCATCCCATTACCTTTGGGCGCCCTCGGATAGCAGTCGCTCAGCCGGGCGGCGATGTAGCGCCAGGTGGTCTTGTCGTCCTGCTCGTTGATGTCGCCCGCGAGCACGATCGCGGCGTCGAACCTGGCCGCGACCTGCTCGATCATGGCGACGGCCTCGGTGGCGTGACGCAGCCGCGCCGCCTCGTCGAGATCGAGGTGGATCGAGCCGACGGCGAAGCGCGCCCCTGCGACCTCGACGACGGCGATGGCGATCGCCCTGATCTCCAAACCTAAGAAGATCTTCAACAACCTGCTCTCGGTGTGCAGCACACGCACGCCGGGAGCGACGAAGACGGCCACGCTGCCGAGCCTGCGGCCCGCGGCGACGCGCAGCCCCGCCGCTTCGGCCAGCCTCATGCGGTCGCGCCGCCAGCCGAGGAAGCGCGGCGCCTCCTGCACGCACACGACGTCGGCGCGCATGGCGCCGAGCACCCTGACGAGGGCGGCCACGTCGTCCTTCATCCCGCGGACGTTGTAGGTGCCGACCGTGATGGTCACCCCGCGAATTTAACGCCTTCTGGCCAGATCCGCAGCGCCTACGAGGCCGGCGGACGCGCCGAGTTCGGCGAGCCTGATGTCGGCGACGGGCCGGTGGCCCCTGCCGGTCAGCACGCGCGCGAACGTCTCGCGGGTCCTGTCGATGAACAGGTCGGCCGCCCTCGACACGCCGCCGCCCACGATGAAGCGGCCGGGGTCGAGGATCGCGGCGAGGTCGGCCATGCCCTGGGCCAGCCAGTCGGCCATGGAGGCGAAGGCGGCCAGCGCCGCCTCGTCGCCCTGCCTGGCCGCCTCGGTGACCTCTTCGCCCTCGATGGTCTCGCCCGCCAGTCCGAGCAGGGTGGTGGCCCGCTCAGGCTGGTTGGCCACGATCTCCCTGGTCTCGCGGACCAGGGCGTTGCCGCTGGCGTACTGCTCCCAGCACCCGAGGTTGCCGCAGCCGCACAGCCTGCCCTCCGGCACGACCTGCATGTGGCCGAGCTCGGCGCCCATGCCCCAGCGGCCGCGGTAGAGGTGCCCGTCGATGACGATGCCGCCGCCGATGCCGGTGCCGACGGTGACGCACACGAGGTGGCTCTCGCCCCTGCCGGCGCCGAAGCGGGCCTCGGCCCACGCCATCGCGTTGGCGTCGTTCTCCACCACGACGGGCAGGCCGATCAGCTCAGTGATCTTCTTCTGCAGCGGTTCCTCACGCCAGGCCAGGTTGGGCGCGAAACGGACGATGGAGCGGGTCTCGTCGACGAAGCCCGCCGCGCCGACGCCGACGGCCTCGATGTCCTTGCCGCGCGACAGCTCCTTGACGACGTCCGCGACCGTCTCCGCCACCAGGTCGGGCCGGTCGGCGGGGGTGGGCCGCAGGGCGTTCTCGACGATGGCGCCGTTCTCGTCCACCACACCCGCGGCGACCTTGGTCCCGCCGATGTCCACACCGATCGTCAACATGTCCGTCCCAGCCTTTCCTTCCGGGCCCCTCAGCCCAGGTCGATGTGCTCCACGTCCTCGCGCCGCTCCTCGCGGGGCGCTCGGGGGGAGCTCGGACGGCTCAGCGCGTCCAGTGCCTGCCGGAAGGCGGCGAACAGCTCGCCGCCCGCGGCCATCAGGTGCCCTGTCACGTCGGCGCCCGACTCCTTCTGCGCGGCGATCGCCCTGCAGACGGGACAGGCGCGGCAGATGTACTCGCCCTCGGGGTGCTCGGCGACGGCCTCGCCCCACACGTCCCCGTCCTGACGGCCGCCACCGGTGAACGAGTTGAACACCGTCCTGCCGACCTGACGGGTGGCCCGCCCCTGCAGCGTGTCGAACAGCTTGCGCGCCTCGTCGGCGACGGTGCCGATGGGGTCTCTTTCGTTGCTCTCAGTCATCTCGCCCTCCTGCCACGAACCGTACCCGCAGGCGGCCGTCGCGGAGCACCGCACCGCTGATCTTCCTGCGTGCCAGCGCCGCGGGCAAGGCCAGGATCCTGCGGTACGGCCCTGCGGTCACGATCAGCTCGTCGCCCTTGCGCGCCAGATCGACGTCGTCCTTGTCGGCGCCGGGGAGGGCGAGGGTGAGCTCGTGCCTGTCGAAGGTCAGCGGCGCCTCGACGGAGGGCTTGGCGAAGGGATCGCCGTCGCCGTAGAGGCTCTCCCCCACCGCGGCGAGCGCGTCGCCGCCCACGGGCTCGCCCCGCAGGTACGGCACGACGTGGACGGGCAGCGGCGCGAACGACTCCTCCGCCTCCGCCAGCAGCCTGCCCTGTGCCTCGACCCACTGGGCCCGCCACTCGTCGGCGCCCTCCGAGGGGAAGACCCGGTTGGCGATCACCGCGTCGACGCGGTAGCCGTACAGGTTGAGCGAGGTGAGGGTGCGCCTGGCCTCGGCGAGGACCACGGACTCGGGCGTCAGCACGAGGCGGACGGAGGCGCAGTCGCCGGTCAGCAGCTCGCGCACCTCCATGAGGCCGCGGTGGAAGCGCTCACCCGCGCTCATCACCTCCTCGCCGGGCGTGCTGACGTGGGCGACGCTCCGCACGAACGGGGAGACGATCTTCATCAGCCTGCGGCCGACGGGCAGCAGGCGGGAGACGTGCCAGTCGAGCGCCTCGGGCAGCGCCAGCAGGCGCAGCGTCTCCGCGGTGGGCGCGCAGTCGACCACGATCACGTCCCAGTGGCCAGAGCGTGCCTGCTCGCGCAGTTCGAGCAGGGCGATGACCTCCTCGGCCCCCGGCAGGACGGTGATCTCCTCGGAGGTGATCTCGTCGAGGCCGAGCTCGGCGAACAGCCCCCTGGCGTAGTCCTGGAGCTCTCCCCAGTGGCGTTCGAGGGATCGCTGGGTGTCGACCTGGTGCAGGTGCAGCCCCGGCTCGATCTCCACGGGCCGGTCGTCGACGCTGACGCCGAGCGCGTCGGCCAGGGAGTGCGCGGTGTCGGTGGAGACGACCAGCGTCTTCAGCCCTCTGCGCGCGGCCAGCGTCGCCGTGGCCGCGGCCACCGTGGTCTTGCCGACGCCGCCCTTGCCGGTGAAGAGCAGGACCCTCATCGGCGTTCGACGCGCTTCTTCAGGCCCTTGAGGGCGGTGTCGACGATCACCTTCTCGGCCTTGCGCTTGATCATGCCGATCATCGGGACCTTCAGGTCGACCGCCAGCTCGTAGGTCACCTCGGTGCCGCCGCTCCGCTCGGAGAGGGTGTAACTCCCCCTCAGCTCGCGCACCATCGTGCCCGCCTCGACGACCTGCCAGCTGACGCTCTCGTCGTCGTTCCAGTCGTAGCCGAGGGTGTAGGTGTCGCTGATGACGCCCGCGTCGAGCACGAAGCGCACGGTCTGCGGGCGGCCCTCAGGACCGCTGGACAGGACCTCGGCGGACTTCACCTGACCGGCCCATTCGGGGTAGGAGCCGAAGTCGGCGATGACCGTCATCACGTGGGAGCGGTCGGCGTCGACGGTGATGCTCGAAGTGGTGCGATCAGCCATGCGTCAACGGTACCGGTCGGGCTACCACTGGAGGACGTAGGGAACGCCCTTTCCGCGGAAATGGCCGACGTTCACGCACTCGGTCCTGCCGATCCTCGTGCGGGCGTGGAGCGGCTGGTGGACGTGGCCGAACAGCGCGTAGCGCGGCTGGGTCCTCCTGATGGCGGCCAGGGTCGCCTCGCTGCCGCGCTCGTAGCGCCTGGCCACCACGTCGTAGAGCAGTTCGGGCACGGCAGGGGGGATGTGGCAGCACAGCACGTCCACCTCGCCGACCGCCTCCACCTTGGCGGCGAACTCCTCGTCGCTGATCTCGTAGGGCGTGCGGTACTGCGTGCGCAGGCCGCCTCCGACGAAGCCGAACCGCAGCCCGCCGAGCTCGACCGTCTGCCCGTCGAGAACGTGGAGACCGGGCCTGAGGTAGTCGCCCCACAGCCTCGGCAGGTCGACGTTGCCGTAGGTCAGGTAGGCCGGCGTCGGCATGGCGGCGAACAGGCTCTCGTACTGACGCCTGACGATGCGCTCGATGTGCTCGCGCGGATCGCCTTCGAGGCTGGCCCACAGCCGGGCCGACATGGCCCTGGCCTCGTCGAACCGCTTGGCGGTGCGCAGCGCGATGAACCGCTCGGCCTGGTCGGCGCCGAACAGCTCGGGGAAGATCCCCTGGGCGTGGTCGTCGTAGTCGATGAAGAGGATCAGGTCGCCCAGGCAGATCAGCGCGTCGGCGCCGTCGCCCGCGCGCGCCAGCGCCTCGACGCTTCCGTGGACATCGCTCACGACATGGACCCGCATGCCCGCAGCCTAGAAGATCGGATGAGCGGAGTAGCGGCCGGCGACTGCTAGCGTGATGAAAGCCCTTGATAACGCCTCTGTGACGAAGCTACCCACGCGTAACTTAACCCTGTAGCGTCCTCGGTCGTCCCAGAAGCGTGCACCCGGAGGAGTGATCCGTGCGCGAGTACAGCGTTCCCGTCCTGGTGGATGTCCCGCATACCGCCAGCTGCGCCGACACGGTGTTCAGGCGTGGCGAGCAGGAACCAGGGGCGATCGTGATGCGCAGGAAGGACGGCGACAGCTGGCCCGCCGTCACCGCTCGCGAGTTCCGCGACGAGGTCGCCGCGCTGGCCAAGGGCCTCATCGCCGCGGGGGTCGAGCCTGGCGACAGGGTCGCGCTCATGTCGCGCACGCGCTACGAGTGGACCGTCATCGACTACGCCATCTGGGCCGCGGGCGCGGTCAGCGTGCCGATCTACGAGACCTCCGCCACCGAGCAGGTCGCCTGGATCCTGACCGACAGCGGCGCCAAGGCCGCCTTCGTCGAGCTCGACGCGCACGAGGAGACGGTCAAGGCGGCGCACCCGGGTCTCGAGCACCTGTGGCGGGTCGACGAGATCGCCTCGCTCACCGGGCCCGGCGTCTCCGACGAGGAGCTCGAGGCGCGCCGTACCACCAGGTCGGGCGCCGACCTCGCGACGGTCATCTACACCTCGGGCACCACGGGCAGGCCGAAGGGCTGTCGCCTCACCCACGACAACCTGCTGTTCACCTCCATCAACGTGGCGCGAGGCCCGCTGGACCGGCTCTTCGACAGCCCGGGCAGGGCGGCGCTGCTGTTCCTGCCGCTGGCGCACGTCTTCGCCAGGGTGATCCAGATCGTGCTGGTCGAGACCGGCACGATCATGGCCCACACGCCGAACATGAAGAACGTCGCACCCGACCTGGCGGCCTTCCAGCCGACGTTCCTGCTCGGCGTGCCGCGCGTGTTCGAGAAGGTCTACAACGGCGCCGAGCAGAAGGCCGTCGCCGGCGGCAAGGGCAGGATCTTCGCCCGCGCCGCCGACGTGGCCATCGCCTACAGCAGGGCCCAGGCCTCCGGCGGCGCGCCGCTCGGCCTGCGCCTGCGGCACGCCCTGTTCGACAGGCTCGTCTACGCCAAGCTCCGCCAGGCCACCGGCGGCCGCCTGTCCGCGGCGGTCTCCGGCGGCGGCGCGCTCGGCGAGCGCCTCGGTCACTTCTTCACCGGCGTCGGCATCGAGGTCTTCGAGGGCTACGGCCTGACCGAGACCACGGCCCCTGTCTCGGTCAACCTGCCGGGCGCCAACAAGATCGGCACCGTCGGCAAGCCGATCCCCGGCGCCGGCGTCCTCATCGCCGACGACGGCGAGATCCTCACCAAGGGCCGCCACGTCTTCGACGGCTACTGGAACAACGACCAGGCCACGGCCGCCGCGATCGACGCCGACGGCTGGTACCACACCGGCGACGTCGGCGAGCTCGACTCCGACGGCTACCTGCGCATCACCGGGCGCAAGAAGGAGATCCTGGTGACGGCGGCGGGCAAGAACATCGCCCCCGCTCCCATGGAGGACGCGATCCGCGCCCATCCGCTGATCTCCCAGGCCATGATCGTCGGCGACGGCCGGCCCTTCGCCGCGGTGCTGATCACCCTCGACCCCGAGGCCCTCGCCCAGCGCGGCCTGTCGCCGAAGGAGGCCAGGGCCGACGCCGGCGTGCTGGCCGAGGTCCAGTCGGCCGTCGACACGGCCAACACCACCGTGTCGAAGGCCGAGCAGATCAAGAAGTTCGTGATCCTGGAAGAGGACCTCACCGAGGAGAGCGGCCACCTGACGCCGACGCTGAAGGTCAAGCGCAACCTGGTGATGCGCGACTTCGCCGCCGACATCGACGCCCTGTACGAGAGGTGAAGGCAGGGGTGGGGCCCTGCCTCATCCCACGACGGCGTTCCAGTCGAGGTGATGGCGCTGCTCGAGGCCGAGCGTCCGCTCGGGCTTGAGGAAGGTCCGCACCGCCAGCGGCATCATCAGCCGCATCACCGAGATGGCCGCGGGCCCCAGGGTCTTGGTGCAGGCTGTCCAGCTCGCCGATCCGCCTGCCCCTTCCGTCGCTGACCACCGTGCGCGTCACCGGCTGGCCGACAGCCCTGACGGCCGCCTCCGCGCCCACGGCCCGCAGCGCGTCGAGCCCGTTGGGCGCGATGGTGAGCGTTCCCCCGATGCCCTCGGCGCCGCTCGCGTAGGCCTCGAAGACCGTCGCCTCGATGCCCGCGCGGCGCAGCGCCATCGCGGTGACCGGTCCTGCGATGCCGCCGCCGACCACCAGTGCCGTTCTAACCGCCGTCATTGCGACTCCCGAAGATCGTGTGCCATGTCTCGATGTAGTCCGACCGGCCGAGCGAGTCGACGAGCGTGGCGACGAAGCGCAGCTCGGCCTCGAGCAGCGCGAGTCTGTACTCGTCGTCGACGAGGAAGATCCACCCGACCCCGCCTTCGGACGCCGCGCGCACGGCCTCGCGGATCTGCGCGGCCTCCTCGGCCAGCCTGGCCGACCGCCGTCCGAGCAGCTCGACGGCCTCGGCGGGGTCGAGGACGCTCAGCAGCGACAGCGCGGCCCCGAAGTGCGGATACTCCGCCTTCGGCGTGGCGACCAGCTCGCGCAGCCAGTCGTGGAGCTCGGCGCGGCCCTCGTCGGTGAGCGCGTAGAGCGTGCGCTCGGGCCGCTCGGTGTCGCGCACGCTGCCCTGCTCGACGATGAAGCCGGCCTTGGCCAGCTGCTTGACGACCATGTAGAGCGAGCCCCTGTTGTACCTGAAGCTGCGGTCCTTCGCGGTCTCCTGCAGCCGCCGCCCCAGCTCGTACGGATGCATCGGCTCCATCAGCAGGAACGCCAGCACCGCCAACGCCAGCGGGTTGGACACCTTGCGCACGGACACTCCTTTAGTTGATGTCAACTAGTTGATATCAACTAAAGGCGAGGCGCAACTGTCAGAAAAGATTCGTTGACATGCGCGCTGTTCATGGGGGAACGTGCGTGATATCGGGGGAATCTGAGGGTCGGTCTAGGAGGAACCCACCATGACCCCACGTCTGCCGATCACCCGCAGGAGCATGCTGCTCGGTGCCGCGGCCTTCGGAGTCCCCGCGATCCTGGCGGGCTGCGGCAACCCCAACACCCAGAACACGCAGGGCGCGAGCGGCTCGGCCGCGCGCGGCACGGTGACGATCGGCTCCAACGCCTCCGACGAGATCCCCAAGAAGTCACTGGAGACCGTGGTCAAGGCCTTCACCCAGGCCGACGTCAGGATCAACACCGTCGACCACAACACCTTCCAGGAGAACATCAACCGCTACCTCAAGGGCACGCCCGACGACGTCTTCACCTGGTTCGCCGGCTACCGGATGCAGTTCTTCGCCGAGCAGGGCCTGGCCACCGACATCTCCGACGTGTGGCAGGAGATCGGAGGCGACTACACCCCCGCCTTCAAGGCGGCCTCGACGGGCTCGGACGGCAAGCAGTACTTCGTGCCGTTCACCTACTACCCATGGGCGGTCTTCTACCGCAGGAGCCTGTGGGAGGAGAAGGGCTACGTGCCGCCCACGACCCTCGACGAGTTCACCGCGCTGGCCAGGAAGATGAAGGCCGACGGGCTGGTCCCCCTCGCCTTCGCCGACAAGGACGGCTGGCCCGCGATGGGCACCTTCGACATCCTCAACATGCGGACAAACGGCTACGACTTCCACATCTCGCTCATGGCGGGCAAGGAGTCGTGGACCGACCCGAAGGTCAAGCAGGTCTTCGACACCTGGCGAGGGCTGATGGAGTTCCACCAGCCCGCCGCGCTCGGCCGTACCTGGCAGGAGGCGGGCCAGTCGCTCGCCCAGAAGAAGACCGGCATGTACCTGCTCGGCATGTTCGTCGCCCAGCAGTTCCCCGAGGCCGAACGCGACGACCTCGACTTCTTCACCTTCCCCGAGATCAACCCGCAGTTCGGTACCGACTCCATCGACGCGCCCATCGACGGCTACATGATCTCGGCCAAGGCCAAGAACGTGGACGGCGCCAAGGCGCTGCTCAAGCACTTAGCCCAGGCCTCCTCGCAGAACGCGGCCACCAAGCTTGACCCTGGCACGCTGGCCTCCAGCTCCAAGGCCGACACCAGCGGCTACAGCGCCCTGCAGAAGCGCGGCGCCGAACTCGTCTCGCAGGCCACGCACATCGCCCAGTTCCTCGACCGCGACACCAGGCCCGACTTCGCCTCGACCGTGATGATCCCCGCGCTGCAGCGCTTCGTCGGCAAACCCGACGACATCGACCCGCTGCTCAAGGACATCGAGGCGCAGAAGGCCAACATCTTCCGTTGATCACTCGACGCTACTCCCGCAGGGACCTCGCCGTCCTGGGCTTCGGCCTCGGGGCGGCCGTCCTGGTCAACGTGGCCCTCATCTGGGGCCCCACGCTGGCCTCCGTCGCACTGTCGGGCACCGACTGGAACGGCATCTCCGAGCTGCGCTGGATCGGCACGCGCAACTACGGCGACCTGGCGGAGGAGTACCCGCCGTTCTGGTCGGCTGTCCGCAACAACGTGCTGTGGCTGGCCTTCCTCGGCCTGGTCGCGACGCCGTTCGGCCTGTTCTGCGCGGTGCTGCTGGACCGGCGGCTCAGGATGTCGCGGGTCTACCAGAGCGCGCTCTACATGCCGGTGGTGCTGTCGCTTGCCGTGGTGGGCTTCATCGCCCAGCTCGTCTACTCCTCCGACTACGGCGTGCTCAACGCCGTGACCGGGCTGACCACCGACTGGCTCGGCGACAGCTCCATCAACATCTGGGTCGTCATGGTCGCGGCGGCCTGGCGGCACGTCGGCTACGTCATGATCATCTACCTGGCCGGGCTGAAGGCGGTCGACCCCGCGCTCAAGGAGGCCGCGGCGATCGACGGGGCGAGCGAGGCGCAGACCTTCTTCCGCGTCGTCTTCCCCACGCTGCGGCCCATCAACGTCATCGTCCTGGTGATCACGGTGATCGAGGCGCTCAGGGCCTTCGACATCGTCTACGCCATCAACAAGGGCAGGAACGGCCTGGAGCTGCTGTCGGTGCTGGTCACGGAGAACATCGTGGGCGAGGCCAGCAGGATCGGCTTCGGCTCGGCGATCGCGGTGATCCTGCTGGTGATCTCGATGGCGTTCATCGTCACCTACCTCTCGCAGCTGTTCAAGGAGGATCGCCGGTGACGCCGACCGCCTCGCGCCCCACCGCGGTGGAGCCCAGGCCGCAGTCCAAGCGGCCCTTCCGGCCGTCAAGGCTGGTGCTGCACCTCTTCCTCGCGCTGGTCGCCCTCGGATGGCTGCTGCCGCTGCTGCTGGCCGTCTACGCCTCGCTCAGGCCGTACGAGGAGACGGCCAGGTTCGGCTACTTCTCGCTGCCCCGCTCGCTCACGCTCGACTACTACGGCCAGGCCTGGAGCCAGGCCGACCTGCCGAAGTACTACCTCAACACGCTCATCATCGTGGTGCCCGGGGTGATCCTCACGCTGCTGATGGCCTCCTTCACCGCCTTCGCCATCGCCAGGCTGCGCATTCCAGGACGCAAGGTGCTGCTGCTGGTCTTCACCGCGGGCAACCTGCTCCCGCCCCAGGTGCTGATCACGCCGCTCTACACCCTGTACACGCTGATCCCGCTGCCGTGGTGGCTGTCGGACTCGCTGTCGCTGTACGACTCCCATCTCGGGCTGATCCTCATCCACGTGGCCTTCCAGTTCGGCTTCTGCGTGTTCGTGCTGGCCAACTTCATGCGGACCATCCCCGAGGAGATCTCGGAGGCGGCGATGGTCGACGGGGCCGGCGTGTGGCGGCGCTACTGGCAGCTCACGCTGCCGCTGTGCCGTCCCGCGCTGGCGGCGTTGTCGACGCTGCAGTTCACCTGGATGTACAACGACTTCCTCTGGGCGCTGGTGCTGATGTCCTCAGGCGACAAGCTGCCCGTCACCTCGGCGCTGAACAACCTGCGCGGGCAGTTCTTCACCGACTACAACCTGCTGGCCGCGGGGTCGCTGCTGGTGGCGCTGCCGACGCTGATCGTCTTCCAGCTCCTGCACAAGCAGTTCGTCTCGGGCCTCACGCTCGGCTCGACCAAGGGCTGACCGGCCCGTCTTCGAGCGTTGACGCCGGTGGCGTCAACGCGCCGCTTGCAGTGACGTCAGATTGATGTCAGGATGACGTCATGGACCTGACGTCGTACATCGAGAACCTGCGCAGGGAGTTCGGCGACGCTGCCGACGCGGCGGGGCCCGAGGCCCGGGCCACCGCCGAGCGCCTCACCGCGATGCTCGACTCGGCGGTCAGGCTGACACTCATTGAGGTGCTCTCCGAGGCCGCCGACGAGCTGACCAGGCAGCTCGATCCCGGGGTCGTCGATGTGCGCATGCGCGGCAGAGAGCCCCAGTTCGTGCTCACCGTGCCCGAAACCTGGCACGGCAGCCCCGCGAGCGGCCCCGGGCAGCCGCCGTTCCCGCCGCCGCCTCCTGAGCCTCCCGCCCCTCCCGCGCCGCCGGGCGAGGGCGAGCAGGGCACGGCCAGGATGACCCTGCGGCTGCCCGAGTCGCTGAAGAGCCGCATCGAGCAGGCCGCCGCCGCCTCGGGGGCCTCGGTCAACGCCTGGCTGGTCAGGGCGCTGACCGCGGCGCTGTCGGACCCTCAGCAGCGCCCCTCTCCTCCCGGCGCCGGACGCCGCATCAGCGGCTGGGTCCGCTGACCTTCTCCCTCATCCCACGCACAGAGACGGAGCTCCACCATGCCCGTTTTCTCCACCCCCACGCCCCCCGCCGTCCACGTCGACCTCCCCGCGGGCGACCTGCGCGTCTGCGCCACCGAGCGTCAGGACACCGTGGTCGAGGTGCGCCCCGCCGAGCCCGCGAGCTCCGACGACCACGCCTACGCCCGGTCGATCCTGGTCGAGCAGGCCGACGGGGTGATCACCGTCAAGGCCCCCGAAGGACAGCGGAGCAGGCGCGCCGTCCACGTCGACATCGCCCTGCCCGAGGGGTCGAGCCTGCTGACCCACACCGCCTCGACCGATGTCACCACCACGGGACGGCTGGGCGAGGTCGCCATCACGTGCGCCTCGGGCGACGTCACCGTGGAGCACGCCGTCGCTCTGCGCATCACCACGGCGTCAGGTGACGTCAGATGTGACGTCATCGAGGGTGACGCGGTCATCGACGCCACCTCGGGCAAGGTCGGCGTCGGCTCCGTCGGCGGCCACGTCAACGTCACCACCGCCTCGGGCTCGGCCGTGATCGGACGCGCCCACGGCGATGTCACCAGCCGCACGGCCTCAGGCGACATCGTCGTCCACGCCGTCACCAGAGGCCAGGTCAACGCCAGGAGCGCCTCGGGCAACGTCACGCTCGCGGTCACGGAGGGCAGCGCCGCCTGGCTGGAGATCTCCTCGCTGTCGGGGCGCGTCAGCTCCGAGCTCGAGCAGTCGGGCGAGCCAGGCGACGCCGCCGAGACCCTCGAGGTGCACGCCCGCACGCTGAGCGGCGACATCACCATCCTGCGGGCGGGCACCCGCTGAACCACCCGCCCGCCCACCCGCACACCCGCCACAGGAGAACGGATCTCCCATGAACAACCAGCTGACCCTGATGCACGTCCAGGCCCTCCACCGCGAGCGGATCGCCGAGGCCGAGCGCCTGTCCGCGCTCGCACGAAGGCGGCCGCCCTTCCGCCACACGCTGGCCCTGCGCCTGCACCGCCTGGCCGACTCCATCGACCCCGTCCAGCGCCCCCGCCTGCGCCCCTCTCACTAGCCGCGCGCTCAGAGCAGAGCGTGGAAGCGGGCCGCGACGCGCGACCAGTCCCACTCGCCCGCCACCCACTCCCTTCCCCTCTCCCCCATCTTGCGCGCCCTGTCCCTGTCGACGAGGAGCTCGACCAACGCTCCCGCGACCTCCGGTACCGACCTGCCGTCCACCACGAGACCCGTCTCCCCGTGCCGGACCGCGTCGGGCGCTCCTCCCGAAGCCCCCGCCACCACCGGCAGCCCCGTCGCCGAGGCCTCGAGGAAGACGATCCCCAGCCCCTCGACGTCCATCCCGCCCATCCGCGTACGGCAGGGCATGGCGAAGACGTCGCCCGCCGCGTAGTACGAGGGCAGCTCCGAAGCGGGCACCACCCCGGTGAAGCGCACCGCCTCGCCCAGGTGAGCGGCCATCGCGGCCAGCCGCCGCCGGTAGGGCCCTCCGCCCACGACGAGCAGCACCGCTGAGGGCACCGACCTCAGCACCAGCGGCCACGCGCGGATCAGCTGGTCCTGGCCCTTGCGCGGCACGAGCCTGGAGACGCACACCACGACGGGCCTGTCCCCGAGGCCGAGCGCGTTCCTGAGGCGCGCGGGCTCGGTGGGAGGCCTGAAGACGTCGGCGTCGACGCCCGGCGCCAGCCGTACGAGCTTGCCCTGAGGGATCAGGGAGGAGAGCCTGGCGTGCGTGTAGGAGCCGAGGTAGGTGACCACGTCGGCATGGGAGCCGATGCGCCGCATCAGGGGGCGGAACAGCGGCGACGACTCGTGCCCATGGGTGAGCATGACGATCCTGCGCGCTCCTGCCGCGCGCAGGCGGGGGGCCAGCAGGCCGAGAGGCGCCGCCGCGCCGAAGACGACGGTGTCGGCCCCGTGCGCGGCCACCAGCCGCGCCGCCCTGCGCGCGACGCCCGGCGTGGGCAGCATGAGCGAGGTCGGGTGCCTGACGACCGGGTAGGGCTGCTGGGCGTCGAACTCCTCGCAGCCCCGCCAGCGCGGGGCGTAGACCAGCACGGACGGCGTGCGCAGCGCGAGCCCGTGCACGAACGACTGGATGCCGCCCGGCCTGGGCGGAAAGTCGTTCGTGACGATGAGGACCCTGCTCACGGGGCCTTCATGAGCTCCCACGAGCGGGCCATGGCGATGCGCTGTGGAGCGGTCGGATGCGAGGCATAGAGCACATATTCCACGACATCCGGCGACAAGTCGGAAATGTTGGTTATTGCCAGGCGTTTTTGCATCGCGACGAACGTCCGCGGGTCGCGGGTGAGGTCGAGCGCGTGCAGGTCGGCCCTGGCCTCGATGTGGCGGCTGACGAGATTCTGCCCAGGACCCGACAGCACGGTCGCCAGCGAGAGGAAGCCCATGATCGCCGCCGTCGCGACGGGCTCGGACAGCGGACGCTTCCACAGCGGGGCCAGGCAGAACAGCAGCACCGCGCCGAAGCCCGCGCCGAGCGCGCCGAGGAGCGTGCCGTGAAGGACGTCGTTGTACTTGGCGTGCCCGAGCTCGTGGGCGATGATCAGCTCCACCTCCTTCTCCGGCGCGGCCAGCAGCGTGTCGTAGACGACGATGCGCCGGGTGGCCCCGAAGCCCGAGACGTAGGCGTTCAGCGCGGTGGTCCTGCGGGAGGCGTCGGCCACCAGCACGTCCTCGACCGGCACGTCGGCGCGCTCGGCCAGCTCCAGCAGGTCGGTGCGCAGCTGTCCCGCCGGCATCGACCTGAAGTCGTTGAAGAGAGGCTCGAAGACGACCGGATAGACGAAGGAGGCGCCCACGGTGAGCATGAAGGCGCCGACCGCGGCGGGAATCCACCAGCGCGCGAACCTGCGGGCCAGAGCGACGACGGCCAGCACCATGATCGCCGTGATCGCGGTCCGCACCCCGATGGACTTCAGCCTGTCGCCCGTCCAGCTCGCCCAGTTCTGCGTGGACAGGCTGAACTCGCGCAGTTCGCCCTCGAACCAGACACCGAGCGGCCAGCGCAGGAGCTCGACCACCGCTGTGAGCACGACGACGCCGAGCAGCACCCGCAGCCACCACGGCCCCTTCAGCCCGGCCAGCAGGCGGGCGCCCCATGGCGTGGCCACCAGCACGCCCGCGAAGAGCACGGTCAGGCCGAGCGACAGGTAGGACGGCACGCTGGTGGCCGCGTCGAAGGCGCGCGAGCGGGCGATCTCGGCGGCGGTGAAGTCGAGTGAGGGGTCGGGCGGCACGGCGGGCGCGCCCCGCATCGTCGCCCAGGGGGTGGTGAGCGCGACCACCGCGACGATCGCCGCGCCCAGCAGCGCCAGCGCGATGCCCGCCCGACGGTCCAGCCAGCTCATCCGTGTCCCCCCGCAGTCAGCTCGTCCCGGACATACTCGCGCCACAGGCCGGTCAGCGTGGGGACCGACAGGCCGAGAGGGCGCAGCGCCTGGGCCAGATCGCGCCCCGCAGCCCGATCGTAGAGCTCGACCAGCGCCCGCTCGCCGTAGCGGCCCGCGATCAGGCGGCAGGCCAGCCACGACTCCTGGTAGACCTGCGCGAGCCTGGGCGCGCCCGGCGTGAAGTCGCCGTCGGCCGGCAGCCGGGCGCTCGTCCGTCCCGAGCCGACCTCCTCGGCCAGCTCCGCGGCCGCGACGCCGACCTCCAGCCCCGAGCCGAGGTAGCCGACGTAGTCGGCGAAGCCCTCTCGCAGCCACACGGGACCGCCGTGCGTGCCCGCTGCGACGTGGGTGAGCTCGTGGGCGAGCACCACGTCGCGTCCCACGGGGGTCAGCCGCGAGAAGGCGCCGGGGACGACGATCACCCTTCCGCGCGACGCCAGCGCGGCCAGCCCCTCGAGCGAGCCCGTGCCGGCCAGCGCCGCCGCCTCCTCGGTGCTGGCCGGCACCACGACCACCGGCCGTACGGGGCGCCGCAGCACCGCCGAGACCGTGCGGCCGGCGGCGTCGGCCCGCGCCGCGAGGTCGCGAAGCAGCGTGGCGGGTGCGTGGTGGCCGACGGCGAGCGAGCGCGCGCCGTACGCGAAGGTGACACCCGACTCCCACAGGCCACGGGCCTCGGACGGCAGGCGAGGGCCGGCCGACCCCGGCACCGTCCCCGCCAGCGCGGCCGCCAGCACGGCTCTTCGGCTCACCACGGCAGCGATGCTAGCCCGGACGGCGGAGAGCCCCGTCCCAGAGGAATGGACGGGGCTCTCTGCGTGCGCCTACGCGCCGGGGCGGACCGCGCCGGCGAAGGAGGACTTGCGCCAGCCGCTGATCTTCTCGATCCGCACCGTCTTGCCCGAGCTGGGTGAGTGGATCATCCGGCCCTTGCCGACGTACATGCCGACATGGCCCTTGCCGCGGAAGAACATCAGGTCACCGGGCTTGAGGCTGCGCCAGGAGACCTTCTTCTTGATGCGTGCGTACTGGCTGTGCGTCACGCGCGGGATCCTGATCCCCGCCTTGGACCAGGCGTACTGCACCAGACCCGAGCAGTCGAAGGAGCCAGGACCCGTCCCGCCGTAGCGGTAGGGGTCACCGAGCTGCTTCTTCGCCACTCCGACGGCCTTGGCAGCCCTCAACTTCTGCCGAGCCGCCTTCGCCTGCGACTTCGACACGACGCGCGCCTTGCCGGCGCTCGCCTTCGCCACGCTCGTCCGCGCGACGTCGATCTTCACTGCTGCCGTCTTCACCGCGCTCGCCTCGATGGGGGTCGCGTGAGCGGCTGGTGCGTGGAGGACGACTCCTCCCATCGCGGCCATGACGCCACTCAGGGCAAGGCAGGACAGACGGGTCTTGTTAACAGGGGTGGACAGAACGTCTCCTTGAATCTTCCACGAATGCCTACCGGGTTAGCTGACGGGTTCGGGCGTGGAAGTCGCCCTACCGGCCCGCAGGCCGGACTCACCCCAGGTGCTCGGGTCCCCGGCTCCGTGCTCCATTCCGCACGGATTCGGCGGGTCGACCGCGCACGCTCATCTGGGGGTTCGGCGCGGCGACCAGCGGATCGTTATGCGTGCACACCGGCCGCTGACAGGGCCGGTGGACGTGGCGGGCGCCATGGCTTGGTCGCCGCGAAGCGAGAAGGTACCCGGCCCACCAAGAGCAGGCAAAGTCGAAGTAAAGGAGTCAAGATCGTCCACGGGTGGTTGTCAAGAGACAAATCACTGCTCCATGGACCGTTGCAAGCGACAATTGTGACCCTCCTCACAGTTGCTGTCACCAGGCGAAGTCAGGTCCCATTTGTCACATCAGTCACAGCAGTAACATCAGCCGAACGAGGGGTCTGACCGCTCTGCCATAAGCTCTTCGCATGCTTGATCTGTGGTCCCTGCGCGTTCTGCTCGAAGTCGGACGGCACGGCTCCTTCTCCGCCGCCGCCGAGGCCCTGTCGATGACGCAGCCGGCCGTCTCCCGCCAGATCGCCACCCTGGAGCGCCGCACGGGCGTCAGGCTCTTCCACCGCCGCCCGCGAGGCGTGCAGCCCACGGAGGCGGGTCTGGCCGCCATGGAGCAGGCGGCCGCCGTGGTCGACGGGATGAGCCTGTTCGAGACCAGGCTGCGAGCCTTCGCCGCCGCCGAGAGCGGCAGGGTGCGTGTGGCGGCCTTCCCCAGCGCGGCCACCAGGTTCGTCCCCGAGAGCTTCCGCCGCTTCACCGCCACCCACCCCGACGTCGAGCTCTCACTCACCGTGGGAGAGCGCGGCGACGCGAGACTGCTCGAAGGCGCGATCGACGTCGCGCTGGTCACCTCGTGGGACGCCGACCCCGATCCTGGGCTCGAGACGCTCTTCCTGTTCGACGACGAGCCGATGGTGGCCCTGCCCGCCGACCATCCCCTCGCGTCCCAGGAGCAGGTACGGCTGGCCGACCTGGCCGCCGAGCACTGGATCGACGGCACCCACCCCGACTGCCTCGGCCCGGCGGCCGAACTGTCGGCCGCGATGGGAGGGCCGCCGAAGATCACGCACCTGTGCGACGACTGGAACGGCCGCCAGGGCCTGGTGGCCGCGGGCGTGGGCGTGATGCTCTATCCGTCCATCGCCGGCAGGTCGGTGCGCTCGGACATCAGGCTGGCCCACCCATCGCCCGCGCTGCCCGCCAGAAGGATCAGCGCCGCCGTCCTGCCCGCCGACGGGCGCCCGCCCGCCGTGAGCGCCTATCTGGACGTTCTGCGCGCGATGAGCGCGGCCTACGGGCGGACCGCGCCGACCAGCCGCCTGCCGTAGGCCGACAGAGGGACGACCTTGACCACGTCACCGGTCTGCGGCGCATGGACGATCTTGCCGCCGCCCGCGTAGATGCTCACGTGCCCGAGGCCCTCGCTGAAGATGAGGTCACCGGGCTGCAGGTTGTCGAGGGAGACCCTGCGCTTGGCGCCCCAGGCCCACTGCTCCCACGTCGTGCGGGGCAGCGAGACGCCGGCCGCGCGCCAGGAGGCCTGCGTGAGGCCTGAGCAGTCCCAGCCGCCCGGGCCCGTGCCACCGTACTGGTAGGGCTTGCCGACCTGCGCGTAGGCGAAGCTGAGCACCGAGGCGGCGTTGCCCGAGGCCGAGCCCGTGTACTTGATGCCGGTGCTGTTGGGGTTGCCCACCCGGTAGGCGCCGAGCCTGCGCAGCAGCTTCTCCTGCTGCTCGACCAGCTCGAGCACCTTGTCCTTCTCCGACTTGACCTCGTCGCGCAGCTTGTCGGCCTCGGTGAGGGCGCCCTGCGCCTGCTCCCTGTCGGACTTGAGCTGGCGGTTCTCCTCGTCGAAGGCGGCCAGGACCTGGGCCCGCTCGGCCGTCAGCTGGTCCATGAGCGCCATGCCGCCGAGCGTGGCCGAGGGGTCGCTGTCGCCCAGAAGCGTCGACCACGAGGTGATGTCGCCCGCCTGGTAGGTGTCGATGGCCATGCCGACGACCTCGGCGCGCAGACCCGCCACCCTGGCCATCTTGCTCTTGTACCGGGAGTTCAGCCCCTCGTAGGCCTTCTTGGCCTTCTTGTACTTCTCCGTGGCCGTGTTGTACCTGTCGACGACCTTGTCGGCCTTGTCGTTGAGCTTCTCCAGCTTCGCCTTGGCCTGCGCGATCGTCGGTTTGGGATCGGCGAAAGCACCGCTCAACGGCAGGAGAAGAGTCGCGATCGCGAGACCCGCAGCCAGCGGTACCCGGCCAAACCCCACAGCGACACGCCCTCCCAGTGATCACGCCTGGGGCGAAATAGTACAGAAGGTGCGCCTAGCGTCCGGCCATGTCACCCAAAATGTGACCTAGGCCCGCCCGAGCCTGCGCAGCAGCAGCGCGGACGAGACGGGCCTCGCGCCCATCCTGCGCACGGACTCGGCCACCTCACGGTCGGAGGAGACCACCGCGATCGCCCTTCCCTGCGGTTCGGCGCGGACCAGCTGACGGATCAGGTCGTCGGCGATCTCGCCCGGCGCGCTGAACATCACCCGCACCCCGCGCGGCGCGACCACCTGGACGGGGGCGTTGAGCTCCGCGCCGTCGAAGACGACGGTCACCTCGACCCTGGTCTGCGCGGCCAGGCCGCCCAGCCCCGTCATCAGCCTGTTGCGCTGGTCGGCGAGGGTGAGCGTGCCGTACCCGGTCTTGGTCACGTTGTAGCCGTCGATGATCAGGTGCACCTGCGGCAGCGCCAGCAGCTGGTCGAGCAGCTGCGGGTCGTCGTCGGCCAGCGCCCTGGCAGGCACGCCCCGCACATTGGGCGCGCCAGGCGCGACGGCGGCGACGGAGTCGGCGGGCCTGCTGATCGTGGTCGGCAGCGCCAGCTCCCTGCGCAGCCCGGCCGAGGCGTCCTGCAGCGCGTCGAGCAGCACCCTGATCCTGGCGTCCTCGATGCTGCGGCCCTCGCGGGCCGCTCTGCGCGAGGCCTCGAGATGTCTTTCGGCGTCGGCCAGCCGCTCCTTGAGCCGCCTCAGCTCCGACTCGCCCGCGCTGCCGGCCACCGAGGCAGCCATCCTGGCCTCGTCGGCGGCCTGCGCCATCTCGGCGGCCCGCTGGTCGGCGGCCTTGAGCCGCTCGCGGGCGTCATGGAGCTTGCGGCGCAGGTCGGAGTTCTCCGCTCGGGCGGCCCTCAGCTGCTCGCGCAGCCTCTCGGCCTCGTCCTTCGCGGCGCTCTTCTGCGCGGCCAGCTGCTCGCGCAGCCTGGCGACCGTCTGCTCCTGGGCCGAGCCCTCGGCGGCCACCGCCGACTGCTCGAGGTCGGCCCTGGCGGTTTCCACCATCTCCGCCCACCCGGGCGGCCTGGTCAGATAGGCTGCCGCCGCGACCAGCACGGGGTCGGCGGCCGGCGGCACGTTGCCCTCGGCCAGCGAGGCGGCGAGCTCGGGCCAGCCTTTGGCCACCGACTCGGCGACGGCCTCGCGAAACTCCTTGTCGTTCTCCAGCTGGGCGGCGATCGGGGCGCCGCCGAGTTTGGCGCGTTTGCGGGGGTCGAACTTGGCGATGCCACGCAGCGGGGCGGGCACGGCGACGGCGGGCATGCTGCCGAGCACCTGCGCCGCCAGGTCGACGACGTTGAGCCGCACCTGCTCGGGAAGCGGACGAGACAGGCCTTCGCCGGCTGAGCTCATCCCACTGCCTCTCAACTGACCCTTCGCGATTGTCCTACTCCCCAAGGGTACGGCTGTCGCGCACATGACCGTGTCGTGACATGCATATGGACAAGCGCTTGGTTGGAGATGTACGACAGTGGCGTGACCGAGCCCATGCGCACCTCCACCAGGGACCTCGACGACCTGCGCGAGAGGCTGAGCGCGTGGCTCGGCCGCCGGGTCTCGCGGGTCACCCGCCCCTCGGCCAACGGGATGTCCAGCGAGACGCTCTTCTTCACCGTGGACGGCACGCGGTGCGTGGCGCGCCTGGCGCCCACCGAGGAGGCCGTGCCGATCTTCCCCAGCTACGACCTGGGCGTGCAGTTCGAGGTGATGCGACTGGCCAGGGAGCGCGCGGGGGTGCTCGCGCCCAAGGCGCTGTGGTTCGAGCCCTCGCCCGAGCCGCTGGGCTCGCCGTTCTTCGTCATGGAGCGGGAGGAGGGCCGCGTCCCTTCCGATGTCCCGCCGTACACCTTCGAGGGCTGGCTGCTGGAGGCCGCGCCCGCGGACAGACGCCTGCTGCAGGACAGGACGGTCGCGATCGCCGCCGGCCTGCACGGCGCCCCCTACACCGCCGCCGAGCTGAAGGGCCTCGGCGCCGCGGGCCTGCGCGCGCACGTGGACGGCCAGCGCGCCTACTACGAGTGGATGCGCGGCGACACGCGCATCCCCCTGCTGGAGCGGGCCTTCGACTGGCTGGAGGCGCACTGGCCTGACGACCCCGGCCCCAACGTGCTGACCTGGGGCGATGCCAGGATCGGCAACGTGATGTACCGCGACTTCACCCCTGTCGCCGTGCTCGACTGGGAGATGGCCGCGGTGGGGCCCCGCGAGCTGGACCTGGCCTGGATGATCTTCCTGCACCGGTTCTTCCAGGACCTCGCCGAGGTCTTCGCGCTGCCGGGCCTGCCCTGCTTCATGCGCCGCGACGAGGTCTGCGCGACCTACCGCGAGCTGTCCGGTCACACGCCGCGGGACATGGACTTCCACGAGACGTACGCCGCGCTCAGGCACGGCATCGTCATGGCCAGGGTGTGGCAGCGCCGCATCCACTTCGGCGAGCAGCCGATGCCCGACGACCCCGACGACCTGGTGCTGCACAGGGCGCTGCTGGAGCGGATGCTGTCATGACTCCGCGTCGTGCACCAGCAGCGCGATCTGCACCCTGTTGTTGAGGCCCAGCTTGGTGAGGATGCGCGAGACGTGCGCCTTGACCGTGGCCACGCTCATGTAGAGCTCCGCGCCGATCTCGGCGTTCGAGCTGCCCCTGCCGACCGCGACGGCCACCTCCTTCTCGCGCTCGCTCAGCCTGGTCAGCAGGGAGCGGGCGCGCTCCCTGCGGCCGCCCGCGGCGCCGTCCGAGACGTGGGAGATGAGCTGCCTGGTGACGGCGGGCGACAGGATCGGCTCGCCCGCGGCCACCTTCCTGATGGCGGCGACCAGTTCGGCGGGAGGGATGTCCTTCAGCAGGAAGCCCGCCGCGCCCGAGCGCAGCGCCCGCAGGACCTGCGCGTCGGCGTGGAAGGTGGTCAGCACCACGACCTCGGGCGGGTTGGCGGTGGAGCGCAGCGCCTCGGTGGCGGCCAGGCCGTCGACCCTCGGCATGCGGATGTCCATGAGCACCACGTCGGGGCGGTGCTCGGCGACCATCTTCGGCACCTGGTCGCCGTCGGCCGCCTCGCCCGCCACCTCGATGTCGCCCACACCCCCCAGGATCATCGACAGCCCCGCTCTGACCAGCGCGTCGTCGTCGACGATCAGCACGCGTATCTTCATGTCGGCCACGGCAACCATGCTTTCAGAACGAAGTCCCCCTCGGGGGTGCGCCAGTGCTCGAGCCGTCCCCCTGCCAGCTCCGCCCGCTCGGTCAGCCCGATCAGGCCGCTGCCCGCGCCCGGGATGCTGGACGGCCAGCCGATCTTGTTGCGCGCCTCGATGGTGAGCCCCTCCCCCTGCCCGCCCTTCACGCTCAGCCGCACAGGAGCGCCGGGAGCGTGCTTGCGGGCGTTGGTGAGCGCCTCCTGGACGATCCTGTAGGCGTTGCGACCGAGGCTCGCGGAGGCCGCCTGCCCCGTCTCCACCGTGAGCGTCACGTCCATGCCCGCCCTGCGCGACTCCTCGGCCAGCTCGTCGAGGTCGGCGAGCGTGGGCTGCGGTCGCTCCGGCACGATCTCGTCCGGGTCGTCGCCCGGCTGGCGCAGCACGCCGATGACCTCACGAAGGTCCTGCAGCGCCTGGTGAGCGCTGTCCCTGATCGCCCCCGCCGCCCGCGCGACCTGCTCGGGCGGCGCGTCGGGCCTGAACTCCAGCGCCCCCGCGTGCAGGCTGAGGATGGAGATGCGGTGGGCCAGCACGTCGTGCATCTCGCGGGCGATGCGCTCGCGCTCCAGCCGCCTGGCCTCCTGCCCTGCCACCTGCGCCTGGGCCCTGAGCGTGTGGACCAGCTGGCGCCTGGACCTGACCACGATGCCCCAGCCGAAGACCGCCAGCGCGAGGACCGTGCCGAACACGGCCATCCACAGGGGGCCGAGCACCTTGTCGGGGCGCCACAGCGCGAGGGGGGCGAGCGTGACCAGATTGGCCGCGAGCACCAGCCCGGAGGTCTTGAAGGGGCGGTGCACCGCGACAGTGAACAGCGCCACCACCGCCACGCCGCCCACCATGACGAAGTAGGACGAGAACACCGTCGCGACCAGCGAGAGCGTGACGGGCCAGCGGCGGCGCAGCCACACCGCGGCGCACGACAGCCCGCCGAGCACCTGCTCGGTCATACGCAGCGCACGCCCCTCGCCCTCCAGGTCAGGCAGGGTCAGCCACACCAGCCCGCAGGTGAGCAGGAAGATCAGAATGTCGACGATCCAGTCGCGGGTCGAGCGGCGCGCGGGCCGCCCCTCGTCGGGGTCGCCGAGTAGGACCGAGGGCAGCAGCCACCGGTACTCCACGTTCATGGTCCCCCACGTTAGGTGCTGCGCCCCTTCCGCCGACACCGACCAAAGTCGATGCCGCTCTCAACCTCTGGCCGACGCCCCTGGCCGGCCCGGAACAGCAGCCTGGGACGTATGAAGGGTTTTCTCGACATCACCGGCACCATCCTGCTCATCCAGGGCGTCGGAGGACTGATCAACACCGTCCTCGGGTGGTGGGGATGGGCCCACGGGCTCCTGCTCGTCAACCGCCTGCCGTTCCTCGAAGGCTACGAGGTGTTCGCCTGCATCGCCCTCGGCGTCCTCGGCTTCGCGTTGCTGGCCGCCGGCGACTCGATGAAGAAGAAGAAGGAGGCGAGCTGAGCCGTGGCCGAAGTGACTCTGCGCCCGCCCCGCAACCTGGCCGACCCGCGCGCGATCGCCTGGTGGACCGTCCAGTCCTTCCTCCTGGCGGTGCCTCTGGCGGCGGCCGCCGTGGCGGGCTACTGGTTCTTCGCCCCGCACTCGCCGGCGCTGGGCTCCGCGGTGGCCGCGCTCGCCGCGGCCTGCCTGCTGCTGGCCGCCCTCGCGCCGCGCGCCTGCTACAGGGTGCAGCGCTGGGAGATCACCGACGAGGCGGTCTACGTCCGCTCCGGCTGGCTCACCCACACCTGGCGGGTCGCGCCGATGTCGCGCATCCAGACCGTCGACACCGCGCGCGGCCCCTTGCAGCGCCTGTTCGGCCTGGCCGACGTGACCGTCACCACCGCCTCGTCGGCGGGCGCCATCAAGATCGAGGCGCTCGACCACGAGCTCGCCGCCGAGCTGGCCGCCAGGCTCACCGCCATCACCCAGGCCACGCCGGGAGACGCCACGTGAGCACACGTCAGGAAGCCGCCGTCGAGGTGGTGTGGAGCGCGCTCCACCGCAGGGTCCCTCTCGCCACGGCCGTGCTGTCGCTGGCCATCGCCGCGCCCGCGGGGATCGGCGCCACCAGAGTCCTGCTCGGCATGGACCTGCCGTACGCGCTGGTGGCCGCCGGAGCGGCGGGCGCGGTGCTCCTCGTCGTGGTGGCCGCCTACGTCCACGGCGTGGCGCGCCTGCGCACCACCCGCTTCAGGCTCACGGCCGACCGGCTCGAACTGCGCGTCGGGATCCTTACGCGCCAGCACCGCGCGATCCCCCGTGACCGCGTGCGCAGCGTCGACGTCAAGGCCGACGTCGTACGGCGGGCGTTCGGCCTGGCCGTCGTCAAGGTCGGCACGGGCGAGCACACCTCGGGCGAGAGCGCCGAGCTCACACTCAACGGGCTGGCCGCAGCCGAGGCCGAGTCGCTGCGCCGTACCCTCCTGTCGGGGGTGGCGGCGAGGGAGAGCGCGCAGGAGGACGGCGGCCAGGCCATCGCCGGGCTGCGGTGGCAGTGGGTCCGCTATGCCCCGCTGTCGATCTGGGTCTTCGTCGGAGGCGCGGTGGCGATCGGCGCGATCAAGAAGGTGCTGGACGTCTTCGGTCTCGACGTGTTCAGCGCCTCCATGGCCAAGACCGTGTGGGAGTGGCTGATCGCCAACCCGTGGATCTCCGTGCCCGTGGTGGTGACGGGCAGCCTGCTGGTCGGCCTGGTCGGCGCGGTGGGCCTGTTCGCCGAGACGTGGGGCGGCTACCGCCTGGAGCGGGAGGCGGGCACGCTGCGAGTGCGCAGGGGGCTGCTCACCAGACGTTCGCTCACGCTGGAGACGGGCAGGCTGCGCGGGGTCGTGGTGGCCGAGCCGCTGCTGCTCAGGCTGGGCGGCGGCGCCAAGGTCAGGGCGGTGGCCGTCGGCCTGCGCAAGGCCGAGGGCGACGAGAGCGAGGAGGTCTCGGCGCTGACCCCGCCGATGCCCCGCGCCGAGGCGGTCCGCGTCGCCTCCAGGGTCCTGCACGCCTCTCCCTCGCCTGTCGCCATGGCCGGCGGCCTCGACGACCTGCGGCCCCACCCGAAGGCCGCCAGGAGCAGGCGCGTACGGCCGGCACTGGTCACGGTCGCCGCGCTCGCCGCCGCCATGGCCGTCGCCGACCTGCTGACCGGCTGGATCCCCGCCGCCGCCTGGGCGCTGCCGCTGATCGCGCTGCCTGTCGCGTCGGCCCTGGCGTTGGACGCCTACCGAGGGCTCGGGCACCGCCTGACCGGCAGCCACCTGCTCACGAGGGCGGGCTCGGCGCTGCGCACGACCGTCGCGCTCGACAGGGGCGGCATCGTGGGCTGGCGCATCAGGCAGTCGTTCTTCCAGCGCCGCCTCGGCCTCATCACGGTCGCCGCGACCACCGCGGCGGGCGACGGCCACTACGACGTGCTCGACGTCGACGCGAGCGAGGGACTCGACCTGGCCGCCCAGGCGGTGCCAGGGCTGCTGGAGCCGTTCCTGCTGCGGAGGGAGAGCTGACGCGCGTGGGCGTCAGCTCTGCCCTTCTCATTCGTCCTTCTTCAGCCCCGACTGGCCGAGGGAGTCGACGACGGCCCTGGCGACGGTCAGCGCCCCCTCACGGGCCTCCTTCTCCCCCAGCACCTTGACCTTGGGCGAGTTGGTGGCCTCGTCGGCCCCGAGCTCGGCCCCGGCGAGGGAGGCGCGGACGAGCGCGGGACCCACACGCACCAGGACATCGCCGCTGCCGTTGAAGACGGTGTTCTTCTTGTCCACCCAGTACTGGATGTAGGCCTCGTCGCCGAGGTCGCGCAGTTTCTCGATCCTGCCGAACCGGAGGCCGCCCAGGGCACTGCTCTCCGTGGCCTGGGCGCTTCCGAGCTGGGTCGCGTACTGGGCTTTCGCCGCGGCGGAGTCGGCGGCCCCGGCGCGGTTGGCGAAGAGCTGGATCGTGACCATGGCGCTGAGGATCTTGCGCCGGCCCTCGCCCGCGGGGATGTTCAGGTTGAGCCAGCGGCACTCGGTCTCCTGCGCCCCGACCGAGGTGCCCGCCTTGGCCCGCTCCGTGGCTCCAGGCACGAGCTTCATCATGGCCGGCGACATCCGCCTGCACGTCACCGGCAGCTGCGCGACGATCGTCGGCGACGCGCTGGGCGAGGGGGTGGGGGTCGGGGTTTGCGAGGGGCTGGGCTCCACCTTGGCCAGCTCGCCGGGGTGCGCGGCCTTCCACGCGGCCGCCCCCTTGGCCAGGTG
This sequence comes from Nonomuraea recticatena, assembly GCF_039533245.1. NCBI lineage: Bacteria > Bacillati > Actinomycetota > Actinomycetes > Streptosporangiales > Streptosporangiaceae > Nonomuraea > Nonomuraea recticatena. The sequence continues at coordinate 64,389 of NZ_BAAATE010000042.1, forward strand.
GGTCAGCAGGACGCCCACCTCGCGCAGCGCGTTCTCCTCGCTGACCGACTGGGTGGTCTTCGACGACAGGAAGTCGGCGTCCTTGCGCTGCTGGCTCGCTTGGTACCTGACCTCGATGATCATGTCGCCCACGCGGGCCCTGCCCTCGCCGAAGGAGTACCACAGCGACTTGTCGCGACTCCAGGTGTACTGGCCGAAGGCGCCGTCGCCCACCCCTGGATAGTGCTTGACAGCGGAGTTGTAGTTCTTCTCCCCCGGGTCCTTCTTCTCGTCGGTCGGCTCGTTCTTGGCCTTGTAGGTGAAGAAACCGAGCTCGGAATCGTACAGGGCCTGCGCCTGTGCCCTGCCGGTCTTCGGCCCCTCGCCCTTGTGCTGGGCGATGCTGGCCTTGATCTCGCGGCTGCGCCAGAACTCGCCGTGGGAGATGCGGCGGTTGCTGAGGTCGCAGTAGGAGTAGACGGCGGAGCCCGCGTCGCGCGAGCGCTTGGCGACGGCCGCCTGCGGCACCAGCCTGTCGACCTCGGCCACGGGCAGCATGGTGCAGACGTCGAGGACCGCCGCGGCCGCCGGCTGCGTGGCGGCGGGCCGAGTGGGAGCCTCGGTCCCCGCCGTGGGCTTGGCGGGCGCGTCGGAGGAGGCCGGCCTGCCGTACAGCAGGTAGGCGCCCGCGGCTGCGCCGACCAGGACCACCGCGACACCCGCCGCCACCGCGGGCAGCACCCAGGCGCGCCGCCTGGGCGGCGGCGGGGGCGGCTGCACCGGCGCGGTCGGCACCTGCTGGAACTGCCAGTCCGGCGCGCGGTAGGGGTTGGTCGGGGGTTCGTCCTGATTCCAAGACATGGGCATGGATGCTAGTCGTCCTGGTTGCAAAAGGCTTGCACCGGATTATCCGTTCAGCGAGGCCGCGACCTGTTCGGCCGCGGTGACGGCCGTCCGCTGGGCGTCCGCGTCGGCCTTCTTGACCTCCACGACGTGGTAGACGATCTCGCCGGTGAGGTTGCTGCCGCGCAGCGCCACCCTGCACCACGCCCTGCCCGTGCCGTCGTCAGAGTTGGCATAGGTCTCGAAGGTGTCCTGGGCGTAGGCCGCCTCTCCCACGCCGGGAACGTCCCTGACGGCGGAGACGGTCTTCCTGAACGACGTGCCGTTCGCGGCGGAGGCGGCCGCCCTGTCGTTGTCGAACAGCAGCTTGGCGACCTCGGGCCCGCCGTGCCTGCCCTGCGGCGCGTGCGTGGCGACCCGCACGGAGATCGAGCGCTCTGGCCTCGAGCCCTGCCACACCTTCCACACGCACTCGCCCTGCCTCGGCGTCTCGCGCCGGGCGTCGCCGCCGAGCATGGCCCTGACCTGGGCCTCGGGCAGCAGCGCGCACGCGTCGGGCGCGGCGGCGAAGCGCCCCTGCTCCACGTGGGGAACGGCGAAGGCGTACACCAGCGCGCCCCCTCCCGCCAGCGCGACGGCCGCCAGGGCGGCGGGCAGCTTCCACTTGCGGCGCGGCCTGTAGGCGGTCGGGGCGGTGTTCTGGGAGCCGCTCAGCCGCTGGCGCACCTCGTGCGGCAGCGGCCGCCTGTTCGGGTCCTTGGCGAGCAGGTCGAGGATCAGCCTGCCCAGCTCGCGCCCCGCCCTGAGCGGCGGCGGCGGGTCGTGCAACAGGACGGCGGCGGCCACCGCGGCCTGCATCTCGCGGTGGAAGGGCGCCCTGCCCTCGACCGCGGTGTAGAGGCTGGCGCCCAGCGCGAACAGGTCGGAGGCGGGGCCCGCGGGCAGCCCGTTGAGCCGTTCGGGCGGCATGTAACCGGGCGAGCCGCCGCCGCCCACGCCGCCCATGGGGGCGGCCACGCCGAAGTCGGTGAGCATGGCGGTGCCGTCGGCGTCGAGCAGGATGTTGGCGGGCTTGACGTCCTGGTGCAGGATGCCGTGCGCGTGGGCCGCCTCCAGCGCCGACAGCACCTGCAGGCCGATGCGGGCCACGATGTGCGGAGGCAGCGGACCGCTCTCCTTGACGATCTTGTCGAGCGACCGGCCGTTGGCCAGGTCCATGATGATCCAGGGGTGGCCCTGCTCCAGCACCACGTCGTGGACCAGCACGATGGCGGGGTCGCGCAGCCGTCCTGCCGATCTGGCCTCGTGGATGGCCTGGTCGACGAAGGCCCGCCGGCCCGTCTCGTCGAGCTCCTGCGGGATGCGCAGCTGCTTGACCGCCACGTCGCGCCCGAGCCTGTCGTCCCTGGCGCGCCAGACGGTGCCCGCGCCGCCCTCGCCGAGCCGTTCCGCGAGCCGGTAGCGGCCTGCCAGCACGTACTCCATGCCCGTCAGCCCTGGCTCCGCAGCGCCTGCTCGGTCTGCCTCGCGGCGGTGAGCGCGGTCTGCCTGACCTGGTCGTCGGTCGGCCTGCTCGCCAGCGTGGTGAACTCCACCTGGATGACGAGGTTGGCCAGACGGTAGTAGACCACGGCGGTGTGGACCCTGCCCTGGGCGCTCAGCTCGTAGGTGTAGCCCTCCTCGCCCACCCCCTGCAGCGGCTTGGTCTTGCCGATCTGCGCGGTGAACGGCCCCTTGGCGCCGATCTCCTTCCACGACCACTGCAGCTCGGGGAACTTGCCGATGTAGGAGCGCTGGTTCTCGAGCAGCCGGTGCGCGGACTCGGGGGTCATGGACCAGGGGTGAGGGGTGTCGGAGTCGCGCTGGGCGACCACGCCCACGCCCCTGCCCTGGACGGTCCAGTTGCAGGCCACGCCGATCCTGTCGGCGCCCTCCACGGCGCTCTGCACGCCCTTGGGCGGCTGGCCGCTGTCGAGCACCTCGCCGACCTGGGCGGGCGTCAGCAGCCCGCACACGTCCACGGGGAGGGTGAAGGCGGTGGGAGGCCCAGAGGGCCTCCAGAAGATCACGGCCGCGGCCACCGCCGCCGCCACCACGACGGCCGTCGCGGGGATCGCCCACACCAGCCAGCCGCGCCTCTTGCCGATCCTGCCGGGCACCGTCAGGTCCTGACCCGCCAGTACGGGGGCCTCCTGGCCCGCGGCGACCTGGCGAAGGGCGTGGACGGTGCTCCACGGGTCGGGCCTGGCGGCAGGGTGGCGGGCCATCATCGCGGTCAGCACGGGAGCCAGCGGCCCCGACCGGTGCGGCGGCCGTGGCGGCAGGGTCAGCGTCGCCTGGATGCGCTCCATCGCCGAGCCCTCGTAGACCGAGACGCCCTCGGCGGCGGCGTACAGCGTCGCGCCCAGTGACCACAGGTCGCTGGGCGGCCCGCCGGGCTCGCCCTCCAGCCGCTCGGGCGCGATGAAGCCCGGTGAGCCGATCATCAGGCCCGCCTGCGTGAGCGTGGCCTGACCCTCCTGCCTGGCGATGCCGAAGTCGGTCAGCACCACACGCCCGCTGTCGGTGAGGAAGACGTTGCCCGGCTTCACGTCGCGGTGCTGCAGGCCGCGTGAGTGGGCGGCGGTGAGCGCCTCCAGCACGTCGGCGCCGATCCTGGCGACGGTGGAGGGCGGCAGCGGGCCGTCCTGGGCGATGGCCTCGCCCAGGGTGCGGCCGCGCAGGAGCTCCATGATCAGCCATGGCCTGCCGTACTCGACCAGCACGTCGTGCAGGGCGACCACGCCGGGGTGGCGAAGCTGGGCGGTGGCCTGCGCCTCGCGGGCCGCTCTGGCCACGGCCTCGGCCCTGCCCTGCTCGTCGAGCCCTTCGGGCAGGGTGAGCTCCTTGACCGCGACCTCGCGGTCAAGCATCTCGTCTCTGGCCAGCCAGACCTTCCCCATACCGCCGCTGCCCAGCGGCCTGATCAGGGTGTAGCGGCCGGCGAGTCGTCCCCCGGACATACAGGGGAGAGTAACGAATAATCGACCCCCATGAGGTCACGGCCTGAACCTGTCCTTACCGTCACGGCGGTGGCCGCGGGGCGGGGCGCCGTCCGTCGCCGGCCTGTTCGACGCCGGCCCGGTCATCCCGCTGATCGCCATGCCGTCCCGATAACTGTCGGTCGACCTCTCTATGGTCTTTGAACGTGGACGCGGTTCAAGGCACTCTCGACGAGCTCGGCACTCCGCTGAGCGAGGTCACCTTCGTCGTTTTCGACCTGGAGACCACCGGCGGCTCGGCGCACGAGCACGCGATCACCGAGATCGGCGCGGTGAAGGTGCGCGGCGGCGAGGTGATCGGCGAACTGGCGACCCTGGTCGATCCGGGCGGCCCGATCCCGCCGTTCATCTCGGTGCTGACCGGCATCACCGACGCGATGGTGATGGCCGCGCCGCGCATCGAGTCGGTGCTGCCCAGCTTCCTCGAGTTCATCGCGGGCGCCACGCTGGTGGCCCACAACGCCGCCTTCGACACCGGCTTCATCAAGGCCGCCTGCGCCGCCCAGGGCTACCCGCCGCCCGCCAATCCCGTCGTCGACACCGTCGACCTGGCGCGCAGGGTGCTGACCCGCGACGAGATCCCCAACGCCAAGCTGGGCACACTGGCCAGGTTCTTCCGCAGCCCCACCGAGCCGTGCCACCGCGCCCTGCAGGACGCCAGGGCCACCGTCGACGTGCTCCACGGCCTCATCGCCAGGGCGGGCTCCTTCCAGGTGCACACCCTCGAGGAGCTCAAGTCCTTCGTCCGCGCCCCCACCCCCGAGCAGCAGCGCAAGCGCCACCTCGCCGAGAGCGTGCCGCACGCCCCCGGCGTCTACCTCTTCGAAGACTCGCGCGGCGAGGTCCTCTACATCGGCAAGTCCACCAACCTGCGCAACCGCGTCCGCTCCTACTTCACCGCCAGCGAGACCAGGCCCCGCATCCGCGAGATGATCGGCATCGCCGAGAAGGTCCGCCACATCGTCTGCGCCACCCCCCTGGAGGCCGAGGTCAGGGAGTTGCGCATGATCGGCGGCACCAAGCCGCGCTACAACCGCAAGTCGCGCTTCCCCGAGAAGGTCGTCTGGCTGAAGCTGACCGACGAGGCCTTCCCCCGGCTGTCCATCGTCCGCGAGCTCAAGGACGACGGCGCCGCCTACCTCGGCCCCTTCACCAGCGCCAAGGCCGCCGACGACGCCCGCACGGCCCTGCACGAGGCCGTCCCGCTGCGCCAGTGCACCGAGCGGCTCACGCTCAAGGCCTCCCGCCCCGCCTGCGTCCTGCACGAGATGGGCCGCTGCGGCGCCCCGTGCGAGGGGCGGGAGAGCCCCGCCGACTACGCCCTCCACGTCGAGAGCGCCCGCCGCGCGATGGCCAGCGACGTCTCCATGGTCTACACCGCCCTCGAGGCCCGCATGGAGCGCCTGTCGGTCGAGCAGCGCTACGAGGAGGCCTCCGTCGACCGCGACAGGCTCGCCTCCTACGTCCGCGCCGCCGCCCGCATGCAGCGCCTCACCGCCCTCACCCGCATCCCGCAGATGGTCGCCGCCAGCCCCGCCTTCGACGGCGGCTGGGAGATCCACGTCATCCGCTACGGCAGGCTCACCGCTGCCGGCCACATGCCGCGAGGCGCGCACCCCACCCCCTTCGTCGAGGCCCTCGTCGCCACCGCCGAGACGGTCATCCCCGGCCCCGGGCCCATCCACGCCGCCAGCGCCGAGGAGACCGAGTGCATCCTGCGCTGGCTCGAGTCGCCCGGGGTGCGGCTGGTCGAGGTCGAGGGCGACTGGGCGCTGCCCGCCCACGGCGCCGCCCGCCACAAGGCCCGCATCGACCTGGCCTACCAGCGCCTCGACCACCGCACCAGGCGCGAGGGACGGCCGCTGCGGTGACCCGATACAGTTGGGGCATGGTCACGGCTATCGTTCACATCAACGCCGAGGTGGACCGGATTCCGGAGATCGCGCAGACGATCGCCGAGATCGACGGGGTCAGCGAGGTCTACTCGATCACCGGCGAATACGACCTGATGGCCATGGTGCGGGTGCCCGCCTACGAGCAGATCGCCGAGATCATCCCGGGGCGGCTCAACAAGGTGCCGGGCGTGCTGGCCACCTCCACGCACATCGCCTTCCGCACCTACTCCAAGCACGACCTCGACGCCGCCTTCTCCCTCGGCCTCACCGAATCCGACTGACCGCGGGGGCGAGCATCGGGGTGACGGCCTGAGCGGGGAACGAACGCCCTGGATAATTCGATGGCTCTGCCGGGGGCGGCTCGTTAGCGTGGCGCCGGTGACTTACGAGCACCCGCTGGCGTACCTGCTCGGCATCGAAGGCATCGCCCTGTTGCGCTCCTTCACAGGGGAGGGCGTCTCCGACCGCGAGTTCGTCGAGGCGCGCATCGCCGAGATCCGGAGGTTGCTGGACGACGAGTCGCTGGCGAGCGCCGCGGTCGAGGTCGCCCGCGTGGAGACCGTCGAGGGTTACCGGATCTGGTCGGACACCTATGACGCCCCCAACGCGGCGTTCGACTTCGACGAGCCCCTGGTGAAGGCGATCGTCGACACGCTGCCGGTGGGCGTGGCCCTGGACGCCGCGTGCGGCACCGGACGGGTCGCCGCCTCTCTCGCCGCGCGCGGCCACCACGTCCTCGGCGTGGACAGCTCGCCCGACATGCTCGCGCGGGCGCGCGAGCGGGTGCCGGAGGGTGAGTTCCGCCTCGGCGAGCTGTCCCGCCTGCCGGTCGCCGACGACGCCGTGGACCTCATCGTGTGCTCCCTGGCGCTGACGCATGTCCCCTCGCTCGGGCCGGTGATGGCCGAGTTCTCCAGGGTGCTGCGTCCGGGCGGGCACCTGGTGATCTCTGACATCCACGCCGAAGGGGTGGGGCGAGGCGTGATCCCGCCGGTGCGCCTGCCTGACGGCGCACGGGCACGGGTGGCCAGCTATCGCCACCTGACCGGGGACTACCTGCGTGCCGCGCTGCCGGTGGGCCTGCGGGTACGGCGGTGCGAGGAGCCGCGGATGTCGACGGTGGACCGGCCAGGGGACACCACGGGCGAGTCCGCGACGCTGGGACCGTGGGACCTGTGGCCGTGGTGCCTGAGTGCGCTGGCCCCCGAGGCGGCGAAGGCAGCCGTGGTCGGCGTGCCCGCGATGGTCATCTGGCACTTCCAGCTGACCGAGCGCCACAGCTGAAGTCCGCTAGAGCAGCCGAAACGCCTGCACCGCCGCATCGTCAGTGACGGCCGATGTCCCTCAGACACGCATGCTCCGGCCCGGTGCGCGGATAGCGCACTTACCACTAGATATGCCATTTCGACGGTTCATTGGAGATCATTCTGCCTAGAGTGGTCCGGTGATTTTGACTAGATCCACAAACCATCGAAGGCGTGCTCTCTCCGGGCTCGCCGCCGCAGCCGTACTGCTGTACGGCCTCGTAGCGCCGCCCCCGGCGAACGCGGAGGTGGACAACGGCTCGGTGAGCACGCTCGCGCACTTCCTGCGGCAGGCACTCGACCGTCAGCAATTCGAGCAAGTCCTGGACACCAACCCGCCGACGAGCACGGCCGAGCTGAACGCGCTGCGGCAGGACGGCGCCGACAAGGAGGCGAAGCAGCTTCCGCAGAAGGCGGACCTGCACGCGGCCGCCGCGGCGGCCGAGCCGATCAGGCAGCAGCCCCAGATCGACCTGACCGTCATCGAGCTGAACAGGCTCGGCCGCCCCGTCTCCTCCGGCACCGTGCTGATGAGCCCGCAGTACCCGGACGGCAAGGCCGTGCCGGTGGACGGCAACCTGCACACCACGGACGTCCGCTGGAGGCAGTGGGACGACGCCGGCTGGTACGCCAACCGCGGCCAGGGCAGCATCGACATCGTGCCGGGCCGCGAGAACGCCCCCATCGACTTCATGAGCCCCTACCCCGCGTCCGTGCTGAAGCTGATGGTGGCCTTCGGGGTGCTGCGGCTGGTGGATCAGGGCCAGATCTCGCTCGACGACACCTACGCCTACCAGCCGGTCACGGTCAGCTCGCTGTGCGGCCCGGCCGGCAGCGACACAATCCGCAACTACCTCGACGCCACGCTCACCTGGTCGTCCAACGGCGCCGCCTGCGCCATGGTCAAGCTGCTGCACGACAAGGGCGCGGTGGACGGCCTCAACCAGACCTTCCAGGATCTCGGCCTGGAGACGCTGCAGCTCAAGAACACCAACCCCGCCAACGGCGCACGGTGGGGCAACCCCGTCACCATGAGCTCGCTCGACACGGCGAAGCTGCTGATGCTGGTCAACGGCGGGGTGGGCACCCTGTGGAAGACCCCGGGCGGCACCAGTGTCACCGCCGATGTCCTGAGCGACGCCTCCCGCACGTTCTTCAGGAGCAGGCTTGCCGAGCAGGGCATGAACGTCACCCTCTCCACCACCAACTGGTGCGGCGCCGACTACCCCGCCCCCGGCATCCCGCAGCTCACGCCCTCGCGGTGGATCGGTGCCGACGGCACCGTGACGATTCCCGGTCAGGGCATCTCGTACGGCCGCGACGTGCGACCGTGCAACCGGAAGGCTGAGGTGACGTACGCCCACAAGAACGGCTGGGTGAACAACTCCGGCGCCGACGCGGGGATCGTGAAGGCCCTGCCCGGCAAGGGCGGCCGCACCTACATCGTCGCCATGTTCTCCAACCTCGGCTACCAGTACGTCGACTCGAACCGGCCGCCGACAGGCGCGGAGAACGTGTGGTTCACCGAGCGGCTGGCGAAGCTCGGCAAGGTCATCGACGAGTACGAGAAGCGACGCTCCTCCTGACCTCAGCCGCCTGGCCGAGCCGAGCAGGCAGGCCCGGCGGCTCACCAGTCATGAATCCGGAGTCGGGTTCGGTGGGGAGACGGCCCTCGATGGCGAGCCCGCCATGGCGCTCGCTGAACTCACACCGCCCCGCCTTGCGCAGCACCGTCCGGATGACCTCAGCGTCCCGGAAGAGTCCCGTGCCCGCGCCGGTGCTCAGACACCAGCGCCAGCCCGGTCAGCGTCCTGACCAGCCCTTCCATGCACAGCACGATAATCTCTACGACCCGTACGAGCGCGCGTCGACGGGCGTCTTTGAGCACCTGATGCAGGCCGTGACCGCTGAGGCCGTCGCCCGTGGGCAGGCGGACCTCGACGTGGTCATCGTCTGAAGATCCGAACTCCATACAGACCCTAGGTCGGACTCATGCTCCGTCCTTGGCGGACCAGCCGATCGGGTGGGGCGGGTCCTCGCCCACCAGGCCGTCGATCGCCTCGCGAAACAGGTCCGCGTGGCCGACATGCCGGGCGTACTCGTCGTGGACGTCGACCAGGATACGGCGCACGTTGGGCGATTGGCCGTCCTCGGTGACGGTGAACCCGGCGGGCCGGTCGAGGCCGCCGTAGGCCAGCACCTTGGCCACGGCAGCCCGGGTGCGGGCGACGGCCTCTAGTGCGCCGTCGTCCCCAGTAGGGCCGCACCGAGCGCGGTCGTCATGTACAGCACGTGACGCCCGGACCGCTCCCTGGCCACGAGCCCGCTCTCCCGCAACACTCCCAGGTGCTGTGACACCGCGCTGGGCGTGACGCCGAGAGCGCGAGCCAGCTCCGTCGTCGTCGTGGGTGAGCGCAGCGCCTCGAGCAGGTCGGCCCGCGCCCGGCCCAGCAGCCTGACCGCGCTCCCCGCGGGCGCCCGCGTCCCCGCCGTCCACAGCGCCCCGACGCCTCGCGCCGGATACCGCACCGTCGTCTGCGTGGACGTGCTCTTCTTGATCAGCACGTACGGCGAGCCGAGGACGACCGGCATGAGGACCAGCCCGCCCGGCCCCCGGTTCACGGCCCGCTCGGCCCGCCAGCGCGCTCCCCCCAGCATCAGCCGGCCGTCGCGCCATCGCAGGTCCGGATGCAGATCGGTGAACAGCCTCTCCGCGCCGCCCGCGGCCAGCTGCCTGGCGCGATGGACGACATCCGCCTCGAGCACCGCGCGGATCCTGGACCAGTGCGGCGCGATGAGCCTGTCGTGCGCCGCACGCAGCTCCGCGGCGATCGCGCGCAGGCCCGCCACCGGTCGCGCGGCGAGCTCCGCGACGGCGGCGGGCGGGTCGTCGCCGAACACCCGCAGGAGGCTGGCGCGCACCTGGGGAGCGGTCGTCCTTCGCAGCGCCGCCAGGTCGTCCTCGAGGGAGGTCCCCGCGCCGCGCGGGGCAGGGACCAGGAACTCCGGCCAGGCCGGCCGGTCGCTCACGATCAGCGGCCAGGTGCGCGGGAGGTCAAGTGGATGCCTGGCCAGCTCGTCGGCCGCCCATCGCAGCCACGGCAGGTGGATCGGCTGCCGATCGCGATCGCCGAGCTGCTGCAGTGCGGAGACCGTCTCGGACAGCGGCGAGATCGCGAACCGGGTCGCCGCCAGCTCGGCCACACCGAGATCGATCGTCAGGGCCACGGCCTCGAGTATGTAGCACCGGCCTACATGCTGTCGTGATCGCGCCCGCGCCGGGAGGATCCCGGCATGGAGCAGGACACGAAACCACGCCTGTCGGCGGCCTACTGGCGGTTGTGGTGGGCGACGGGGATCAACAACGTCGGCAACGGGGCGTTCGCCGCCGCCGTTCCCCTGCTGGCCGTCACGCTCACGCACGATCCCAGGCTCGTGTCGGTCGTGTCAGCGGCGACGTATCTCCCCTGGCTGCTGCTGTCGCTGCCCGCCGGCGCGCTCGTCGACCGCTACGACCGCGCCGCCCTCATGTGGCGCGCGCAGGCCGTCCAGGCGGTGATCGCCGGAGTCGTCGCGGTCCTCGCCGCGTCCGGGCACATCGGCATCCCGGTGCTGGCCGTCACCGCCTTCGCGCTGGGGACGTGCGAGATCGTCGTCGCCAACGCGGCTCAGGCGATCTTGCCCGACATCGTCCCCAGACCCCTGCTGCACCAGGCCAACGGCTACCAGCAGACGATCACGCTGATCGGCCAGCAGTTCGCGGGGGCGCCGATCGGCGGCCTGCTGTTCGCGGTGGCGGTGGCGCTGCCGTTCGGGATGGACGCCGCCACCTTCGCCCTGTCCGCCGTCCTGCTGGCGACGCTGCCCAGGCGCACGCGCAGGCGGATCGAGCACCCGCCGCTGCGCGCGGCGATCGCGGACGGCCTGCGCTGGCTCGCCCGTCACCGGCTGCTGCGCACCCTCGCGGTGCTGCTGGGCGTCAACACCTTCTGCGGACAGCTCGGCAACGCGACACTCGTCCTGCTGGCGACCCAGACGCTCCGCCTCGACGTGCCCGGATACGGCCTGCTGCTGGCAGGGGCCGCGGTCGGCGGCCTGCTCGGCGGCCTGGTCGGCTCGCGCGCCGTCCAGCGGGTCGGCGCGCTTCCCGCGCTGCTCACGGCGCTGGGCACGAACGTCGTCGTCTTCGTCGGGATCGGGCTGAGTCCGAACGCCGTCGTGCTCGGCGGCCTGCTGGCGGTCAACGGCTTCGTCACCATGCTCTGGAACGTCGTGACCGTCGGCCTCAGGCAGCAGATCGTGCCGTCCGACCTGCTCGGCCGGGTGAACAGCGTCTACAAGATGCTCGGATGGGGGCTCATCCCGCTCGGGGCGCTGGCCGGTGGGCTGGTGGCGTACACGTTCGGGTTGCGCGCGCCGTACCCTGTCGCGGGCGTGTTGCGAGGGGTCGCCCTGGTGGTCGCGATGCCCGTACTGGTCGGGGCCATGCGGAAGCACACCTGGCGGTGACGCGCGTCCTCCTGGCCGCTCAGCGAGATCCGGAGGACGGCGGGCGGCGGCGTCACCCGAAAGATGTAGCGTGATCTCCTCAGCGCGCAGGAAGCCTCCGGACCTTGCCCTTCACTACCGTTACGGGAGCAAGGGACCCCTGTGTCCGCCCGTGATCGAAAGAGGTCTCCATGGCCCCCGCCCACAAGACGCTCCTGACCGGCCTGGCCACCTTCGTCGGCGGAGTGTTGCTGTGGCAGTTCGGACTCGACGTCGAGATCGTCGTGTTCACACCGTCGAAGATCGGCGTGGTCCTGATGATCATCGGCGGGCTGGAGACCCTGTACGGCGTCTACAAGCTCATGCGCAGCCACAGCGCCGAGCAGCGCTAGCCGCCCTCCGGAAAAACAGCGCCGCCCCGGACCGCGAGATGCGGTCCGGGGCGGCGCTTTCGTGCGTCAGTGCGTCAGGCTGCGGTCGTCGCCGCCCGGCCCGATCTCGGCGTGTTCCTCGCCGTGCTCGTGCCCGTGGCCGTCGTCCAGCGGGATCTTCTCCCCGCCGTACGCCTTCGACATCCGCCCGCGCAGCTTGCCCAGCGGGCCACGCATGCCCCTCGGCGGGATCCCCTCGGTGTCGGCGTCCACGTCGACCTGCGGGATCGCCTCCTTGCCGCGCAGGTGCGCCTCGATGTCCTCCGCCGCGGGCGTGTGGACCTCGATGAACTCACCGTGCGGCAGCCGCTTGATCACGCCCGACTCCACGCCGTGCCCGATGACCGCGGCGTCGGAGCGCTGCAGTCCCAGACAGATG
>NZ_BAAATE010000043.1:0-72995 GCF_039533245.1 Nonomuraea recticatena
CCCGCAGGAACAACTCCCACAACTCATCAGGCACCAGCCGTCGAAGGAACGCATCCACGAACGGTCTAACGATCAATCTCCAAATGAGTCACGGTCTAAGCGCCCTCCAGCGCGCCGGCGAGCTCGGCCAGATGCCCGGCCGGTTCGACCTCCAGCTCCAGCGAGGTGAGGATGCGCGGCCGCGCCTGCTGCCACGCATCCCCGTCCAGCAGCCGGGCCCGAGGATCGCTCCACCGCTCGGACCCTTCGGCGAACACATCACGTCGGCGCAACGCGCCGTGCAGGTGCATGACCGCGCACAGCACGAACGCGGCCTTGTCGATCTGCCCCTCCGGAACATCGGGGTTGCGGTAGACCAGCGGCCGCCACGACCCGGTGATCAGCGCCTCGTGCTCGGCGACGTCGCCAGGGCCGTAGCGGCGACGCCCCTTGGCCATCGCCGCGGCCATGCGCACCATCGCCAGCACGGCGGTGCCGGCCTCGACCGCGCGGAACCGGATCACCTCCAGCAGCAGCTCGATGAAGCCCTGCACGGTGCGGTAGCGCTTGACCAGCTCGGCCCGCCACTGCGCGGCCGCGTCATCATCGGTGACGGGCACGAACGCCGCGACCGTCTCCACCGCCGAGACCAGCTTCTCGCGCGGCACCACCTCCTCAATCGCCTTCCATACCTCCACCAGCGACACCAGCCGATCCTCGGTCGCCTCCGGCGCCGACATCAGCACCTCCACCGCCGAGGCCACCGTGCGCGCCGCCTTACGCAGCTTGGGGAACGTACGCAGCTGCTCGGCCTTGCCCGCCCGCTCGGCCCGGGCCAGCAAATTTGAGGTGATCAGCAGATCCAGCACGTCCAGAGCGTCATCGACCGACGAGGTCTCCAGATGCCGCACGGTGGCCAGCAGCGTGGCCGCCTGCCGATCGCCTTCCAGATCCCGCAGCGTCGGCGCCTTGGAGACCAGACCGTACCGGGCCAGCGCCGACAGCTTCACCGCCGGCACCGGCTCCACCCGCACCGCCCCAGCACCCAGCCCGCCGATCTCGGCCACCCGATGCAACTCTGCCACCATCACCCGGCCCGAGGCCCGCGTCGGCGCGGTACGCAACCGCTCCAGCTCCGACACCCGCCGATCAGCAGGCACCCGCAGCAGATCGGCCAGCCGCGCCCGCAACTCCGGGCCAGCGCGTTCGGCCAGCGTGCGATACAACCGGGCGTGCTCGGTCCGGCGCACCTCGCTGATCAGCCGGGTCAGCGTCGTGATCCCCGTGGGCAGCAGAATGCCCTCGCGCAGCATGTGCACCACGGCGCGGTCGAACAGCGCTCGCGGTCCCTCGATCGTCGACCACACCCGGGCGGACAGGTAGTCGCGGACTTCCTGCTCGCGTTTGGAGAACTCCGACAGCTCCAGCAGGTCCCGGATTTCCCAGGCGTGTTCGTAGGCGGTCTTCGGCCTGGTCAGGTACTCGGTCGCGCACGCCGGGTCGATGTCGAGCTGCTCGGCGACGAACGCCAGCACCACCCCCGGCACATCCAGGGGGTCTTCGGCCAGGAAGGTGCCGAGCATCCGCACGGTGCCCCACTGCACCGCCCAGCCCAGTTTGGTCGCCGGGCGGCGCTTACCCGCCAGCGCCTCCAGCGCCTTGGCATCCAGCCGGAAGAACTGCTCGAGTTCGGCTACCGACACCTCGGGCCGGAACCGGCGATAGCGGGCTACTTGCTCATCTGAGATGAAATCCACAGGCATGAGCAGGCACGCTAGAGCGCTCAACCAGGGCAAACAGCCCTCGTCACCGAATCGTCTTCAAGATCGTCTCTCTAGCGCCAAAATCCGGTCCGATCCTCCCCGAAGGCCAGTTGGGCGCCGCCACCCTCGTCGGGGCGCTGGCCAACGAGGCATCCGGACGGATCATGACCAAGTTGGGCATGCACCTGCACGACGACGGCACCGACCGATACGGCCGCCCCCTGCGACCCCCGCAAGCCGACTCACCCGACTGATCGGACGCGCCGCTCCAGTCGACTGGACCCACCGCCAGTCCGCGCTCCACACACATCCGGGTGGCGCATTCGGCGACATGGTCATCGGAGTCGCGTGCTTCGCCCCCTCCCGCCGGCACACCCGCGAGGAGGGAGGGAGGGCGTGCGTCTGACCTGACACACGCCCTCCCTTTCGCGCCGGCCGTACATGCAGGGAGGAACGATCACCTGCGTCTGACCTGGCGGACGCCTTCCCCCTCGTGCCACATGTCGATCACCAGCTGGTCGCCCTCCACCCGTGTCCAGACCGCCTCCGTGAGGTCGACCCTGAACAGGTGCGGCCCCTCCCCCGGCAGCTCGAACCTGGACTGCACCTCGGGGTCGGTGACCTCGAGCGCCCGCCCTGCGATCTTCGCATCGCCCTGCCAGCGCGAAGGATCGTCGTCATCGGGCGTCGTCGGCGCGGCGTGCAGCGCCATCCTGGGGTCCCGCCGCAGGTCGAACGCCTTCATCGCCCCCGGCATCGACCCCAGCCACATCTCCCCGTCCTTGAAGTCGACCTCCGTGGCGCTGATGCGCGGGGAGCCGTCCTTGCGGATGGTGGCCATCGTCTTGTGCTTGTGCCCGTCGAGCAGCCCCCGAACGGTCGCCGCCAGCGCGGGTGCCTGCTTCTCGAACTCCTGCCACGAACTCATGCAGGACATCATCCTCGACGCCACCGACAGTTCGGACGGCGGCACGCGCACAGGTCAGCGCTCAGGCCGACCTGACTATCGTCCCAGCCTGTGGCGGGGTGCGGACAGGTCAGTGCTCGGGCCGACCTGACAGTCGTTCCAGCCTGTGGCGGGGAGCGAAGACACCCGACCTCGCGGCGGTCCGAGCGCGCCCGAGGCAGGCTGTCCGCTTTACTGGAGAACGTCCCGGTCTGACACAATCTCCGGGTGATCCCGCGCGGGGCCAGGGTGGCCGTCTCGTTCTTCTTCGCCCTTCTCGGCATCGTCTCCGGCGTGTGGGCGGCCCGCATCCCCACCGTCAAGCAGTCTCTGCACCTCAGCGACGGACAGCTCAGCCTCGGTCTGCTCGCCGTCGCCGTGGGCCTGGTCATCGGCATGCAGTTCGCGGGCAGGATCACCGACCGTCTCGGCAGCGCCAGGGTCGTGGTCCCTGCCGGCGTCACCTGTGCCCTGGCGATGATCCCGCCGGGTTTCGCCCCGAACCTCGCCGTCCTGATCGTCACCCTGTTCCTGTGGGGACTGCTCAACGCCTCACTCGACGTCGCCATGAACACCCACGCGGTCGAGGTGGAGCGGGCGTACGGCAGGCCGCTCATGTCCTCCTTCCACGGCATGTTCAGCGCGGGAGGCCTGCTCGGCGCGGGCGCCGGCGCGCTGTTCGCCTGGCTGGGGGTCTCCCCCGGCCTCACCTTCGCCGCCGTGACGGTCCCGCTGGCCGTGCTAGCCGTCCTGGCCCGCAGAGCGCTGCTGCCCTCGGCCCCCTCCCACCACGAGGACGGCCCACGCAGGCGGGTCAGGTGGCACGGCAAGGTGCTGTTCATGGGCGCCATGGCCTTCGCCGGGCTGGTGGGCGAAGGCGCGGCAGGCGACTGGAGCGCGGTCTACCTGCACGAGGATCTGGGCACTGGGACAGGGCTCGCGGCGATCGGCTTCGCCGTCTTCTCCACCACGATGACCGTGGGCAGGTTCGCGGGAGACCGGCTGGCGATGCGGTTCGGCCCTGTCAGGCTGGTGCGCTGGTCGGGACTGCTGGCCGCGATCGGGCTGGGCGGGGCGCTGCTGGCCGCGCATCCCGTCGCGGCGATGGCCGGATTCGGGCTGTTCGGGTTCGGACTGTCCACCCTGGTGCCGCAGGTGTTCTCCGCGGCGGGCAACCACGACCCCGCACGGGCCGGCGAGGCCATCGCACAGGTGGCGACGCTGGGATACGCCGGGCTCATGCTCGGTCCCGTGATCATCGGCGGCGCGGCCGAGGTTGTCGGGCTGCCGCTGGCTCTGGGCATCCCCGTCCTGCTATGCCTGTTCATGTCGCTCTCAGCGGTGTCGCTCCGGCCCACCGCCTTTACAAAGTAGATCAGGCGGAAGCGGAGGCGAGACGTCGCCCCCTCTTCCAGCGGTGGCGGCACCGCAGTGGTCCGCTGAACGCCGACTCACTCGTCGACGCGACCCTCAGCGCCTGCGGCCCCCACCACGCGGCCTGAACTGCGTTGATATGGATTTGAATATTGGTCTTCCATCAATATCAATATTGGACAGTAACGATGTCCTGTGATGGTCTCTGCGCATGAAGAAGATGATTCCGCAGGTCCTACGCCACGGGCTCGGCGCCGCCGTGCTCGCCTCGCTCACTGTCTGCGGCATCCCAGCGTACGGTGCCACCGCCCACGAGAGCGCCCCGCGCGGCGGCGCCATGGTCGCGACGGCCCATGAGGTCAGGCCGGGTACCGTTGTACGCGATGATCTGCGCGCGGTGTTCGACGCGGCGAAGGTGCAGGGCACGTTCGCGTTGCTGGACGTGTCGTCCAGGAAGGTGACCGTGGTGGACCGCCGGCGCGCCGAGAAGCCGATGGTCCCCGCCTCCAGTTTCAAGGTCCCGCACGCGCTGGTCGCTCTGCAGACCGGCGTAATCAAGAGCCCCGACGAGGTGATCCCCTGGGACGGCACGCCGCAGCCGTTCCCCGAGTGGGAGAAGGACATGAGCGTGCGGGAGGCCGTTCGCGTCTCCAACGCGGCGGCGTTCCAGGTGATCGCCCGCCGCATCGGCCTCCAGCGCGAACGGCAGTGGCTGCACCGGCTGAACTACGGCAACCGGCAGACCGGGACGGTGGTGGACCGGTTCTGGCTGGACGGCCCGTTGAAGATCTCGGCGGTGGAACAGACCAGGTTCATGGAGCGGCTGGCCGCCCTGCGCCTGCCCGCCGAGCGCGAGCATCAGCGCACCGTCCACGAGCTGATCAAGCAGGAGGAGAAGAACGGGTACGCGCTGTACGCCAAGTCGGGCTGGCAGAACACCCCCGGTCCCGGCACGGGCTGGTGGACCGGGTGGGTCGAACGCGGCGGACGCGTGTACACGTTCGCGCTGAACATGGACATCGCCAAGGACGGCGACGCTGCCAAGCGCGCCACCCTCGCGCGTGAACTGCTGCACCGGCTGAACGTCCTGCCCACGGCGTGAGCATGCCTTTCTCCGACCACGGCGACCGTCGCACGGTCGTCGTGGTCGTCGCCATTCAGGCGGCCATCTCGCTGGGCTACTTCGCGGCGATGGCGCACGTCGTCATCCACCTCAGAGTCGACCTGGGGCTGGCCGCCGGGCTGATCGGCCTGGTGCTGGCGCTGCGCAATCTGGTGCAGCACACGCTCTCCCTGCCGGTCGGCGCGCTGGTGGACGTGCTCGGCCCGGTGCGGATAGGCATACTGGCGTGCCTGCTGCGCGCGGCCGGGTTCGCGCTGCTGGGCACCGTGTCCTCCCTGCCCTGGCTGGTCGTCGCGGCGGTGTTGCTGGGCGCGGGCGGGGCGCTGTTCCATCCGGCGGCGCAGTCGCTGCTGGCCGGGCTCGCCGAACAGCGGAGGGCGCGCGGATACGCGGCGTACATGATGACATTGCAGATCGCGGCGGTGCTCGGCCCCGGGCTCGGGCTGGCGCTGCTGAACGTCGGCTACTGGCTGGTGGCGCTCACCGCGGCCGCGCTGTGGATCGGCGCGGCCTTCCTGTTCGCACTGCTGTGGCACGCCCCGCCCGTCCGGGTCGTGGACGGGGTCGTCTCCGGGGTGCGGACGGCGCTGCGGGACCGGGTCTTCCTGGGGTTCGCGGTCGTGTCGACGCCCGCGATGCTGGTGACGGACCAGGCGTCGGTGGTGGTGCCGCTCGGCGGCGTGGACGCGGGGGCGGTGACCGTGTTCGCCTGCGTGCTCGCCATGGTGTCGGCTGCGGTCCAGCCGTGGTGCGCGGTGCCGGGCCGTGCCGACCGGCCCGGCGTGCTGCGCGCGGGGCTGCTGTTCGCCGCCGGTGGCCATCTGCTGCTCGCCGCCGGCGCGGGCGGCGGGCTGACGGGCCTGGTACTGGTGGCCGCGCTGCACGGGCTCGCCGACGGCCTGCTGCAACCGGCGGTGTTCCAAACGATCGCCCGGCTCGCCCCGTCGGCGCGTTTCGGGGCCTACCTGGGCGTGCAGACGTTCCTCTCGGGTCTGTTCGCGTTCGCCGGCGGCATCGCCGTGGGCTGGTCGTTCGACCGGGGGCCGGGCGGGGCGACGGCGGCGCTGGTCGTCCTGGCGTTGACCGCCTGCGCCGCGGCGGCCTGCGCCCGCTCACGCCCCGGACAGGCGATCGATGCCCGGGACGCGGCCCATGCGGCCGACGGGGTCAAACAGGAACGACCCTAGGGAGCAGCGGCTGTGGGGTCTGGCTAGGCGGCGGGTTGCCAGAGGCTGAAGGAGGTTTCCTGGTCGTCGTGGACGAGCGCGAACCTGCCCGTCCTGCTCTCCAGGATCTCGCCCGCGCGCCCGCCGAGCTTGCCCACCAGCTCCACCGCCGCCTCGAGGTCGTCGACCTGGTAGTAGAGGTTGGGTAGCGCCGAGGGCTCTCCCCTGGTCAGGCCCATGGGCACGGCGGTGTTGCCCGCGTGCAGGTAGGTGTCGTGTTCCCTGGAGAGCTCCCAGCCGAACAGCCCGGCGTAGAAGGTCGCCGCCCTGTCGAGGTCGCGCACGGAGATCGTGTAGTAACCCAGATTCACAGCCATGTTGACATGGTATCTGGATACGTTAATAGTTAACAGTACTGTGAACGATCTGGACAAGACGCTGGCCGCACTGGCCGACCCGACCAGGCGCGAGGTCATCGAGCTGCTGAGAAGAGGCCCGCTCCCTGCGGGCGAGCTGGCGCAGGCGGTGCGGATGAGCCCGCCCGCGCTGAGCAGGCACCTGCGGGTGCTGCGGGCAGGAGGGCTGGTGGTGGCCGAGGCGGGCGAGGCCGACGCCAGGCTGCGCCTCTACACGCTGCGCCAGGAGCCGTTCGTCGCGCTACAGGCGTGGCTCGACCAGGTGCAGGCCTTCTGGAGCGAACAGCTCGGCTCCTTCAAGCACCACGTCGAGGCGACCACGACGAGCGACACCGAGCACGGGGAGCGGCCACGGTGAGCGGCGACCAGGGTGACCGGCGACGAGCACGGTGGCCGCGGTGAGCGGCGAGGACCGGGTGGAGTGGCCGCGGTGAGCGACTCCGTCAGGGCGAGCGTCGTCGTCGCCGTCGATCCCGCGACCGCGTTCCGCGTCTTCACCGACGAGATCGACAGCTGGTACGTGCGCGGCCCGCACAGCTGGGTCGACCAGCGGCGGGCGGTGGGCATCGGCTTCGACGACGGTTTCCTGCGCGAGCGGTGGTCCGACGGCGGGCACGTCGACACCGGCAGGGTGCTGGTGTGGGAGCCGAGCAGGCGGCTGGTCTGGGCCGACCTGCTCCACGCCGGCGGCGCGATGGAGGTGGAGGTCGCCTTCACCGCCGTGGAGGGCGGCACCGAGGTCTCGCTCGAGCACCGCGGCCTCGACACGCTGCCGCCTCCCGTGGCCGGCCGGATCAGGCTGGGCTACTCGTGGCAGGTGGCGCTGGGCTGGTTCGCTAGATTCCTCGGCTGAGCAGCCCGCGCCCGCCGTACTTCTTGTGCACGGCCTGCTTGCTGACGCCGATCGCGTCGGCGATGACCGACCAGGCCAGCCCCGCGACCCTCGCGCGGCGGACCTGGACCGCCTCCATGCGCTCGATCTCGCGGCGCAGGGCGGCCGTCGCCCGCAGCGCCGTCAGGGGGTCGTCGTCCTCCGTCTGCCGCGCCAGCGTGGCCAGGTCGTTCGTCATGGGTTCACGCTATCTGGACTCCACCACCAGCCGCACGCCCAGAGCGATGAGCACGACGCCCGAGATCTGTTCCAGCCTGCGCCGTACGGCGGGCCGCCCCAGCACCGCCCTGGCCTTGGCGACGGCCCAGATGACCCCGGCGTACCAGACGGTGTCGACCAGCACCCACACCACGGCCAGCGTGACCAGCGTCAGCGGCACGTTCTGGCCCTGCGGCACGAACTGCGGCAGGAACGACATCGCGAACACCGCCGCCTTCGGGTTGGCAAGGCAGGTCCCGAATCCGGCCAGGAAGGACCTGCGCACGCCGTCGACCGGCTTGACCTCGATCTCGGCGTGGTCCTTGCGGCGCAGTGACTGCACGCCCATGTACAACAGGACGAGGGCGCCGACCACGCGCATGATGTCGTAGGCGAGCTCGGAGGCCAGCACGAGCGCCGACAGGCCGAAGGCGGCGGCCAGCGCCCACAGCAGGATGCCCGCCTCGTTGCCCAGCATGGCCGCCAGGCCTGAGCCCCGTCCCGCTCTGACGGTCTGGCGCAGGATGACGGCGGTGCTGACGCCGGGGACCATGGCCACAAGGACGCAGGCGCCGATGAATGCGATCAGATACATGAACCGATCCTGGCCACGACCACGAGGGCGGGGCAAGGGGATTACCGCTCGATCGCTCCCGCGATCTCCTCGAGCGCGGCGGGGTCCTCGATGGTGGAAGGGGTGCGGTACTCCTCGCCCTCGGCGATGGCGCGCATCGTGCCGCGCAGGATCTTGCCCGAGCGGGTCTTGGGCAGCCGGCCCACCACCACCGCCCTCTTGAAGGCCGCCACCGGGCCGATCCTCTCGCGGACCAGCGCGACCAGCTCGGCCTCGATCTCGTCCGCCGCGCGCTCGGCTCCGGCCTTCAGCACCACGAAGCCGACAGGCAGCTGACCCTTCAGCGAGTCGGCCACGCCGATCACCGCGCACTCGGCCACGTCGGGGTGGGTGGCCACGACCTCCTCCATGGCGCCGGTGGACAGCCGGTGTCCCGCCACGTTGATGACGTCGTCGGTGCGGCCCATGACGAACAGGTAGCCGTCCTCGTCGAAGTAGCCGCCGTCGCCTGTGAGGTAGTAGCCGGGGAAGCGCGAGAGGTAGGCGGCGTGGAAGCGCTCGTCGTCGCGGTAGAGGGTGGGCAGGCAGCCGGGCGGCAGCGGCAGCTTGATCACCACCGCGCCCTCGACGCCCGGCGGGCACTCCTGGCCCTCGGGGTCCAGGATCCGCACGTCGTAGCCGGGGACCGGCTTGGTGGGCGAGCCCGGTTTGATCGGCAGCGTCTCGATGCCGACGCAGTTGGCGGCGATCGGCCAGCCCGTCTCCGTCTGCCACCAGTGGTCGATGACCGGCACGCCGAGCAGGTCGCTGGCCCAGTGGTAGGTGTCGGGGTCGAGCCGCTCCCCCGCGAGGAACAGGTGGCGAAGGTCGTGCTTGCGCAGGTAGGACCCGGTGGGGTCCTCCTTCCTGATGGCGCGGATCGCGGTCGGCGCGGTGAACAGCGTCCGCACGTCGTGCTCGGCCACCACCCGCCAGAACGCGCCGGGGTCGGGGGTGCCGACCGGCTTGCCCTCGTAGAGCACGCTGGTGCATCCGGCCAGCAGCGGCCCGTAGACGATGTAGGAGTGGCCGACCACCCAGCCGACGTCGGAGGCGGCCCAGAAGACCTCTCCTGGCGCCGCGCCGTAGACGTGGCTCATGCTCCAGTGCAGCGCGACGGCGTGGCCGCCGTTGTCGCGGACCACGCCCTTGGGGGCGCCGGTGGTGCCCGAGGTGTAGAGGATGTAGAGCGGGTCGGTCGCGGCCACGCTGACGCAGCCTGCGGGCTCGCTGTCGAAGCCGGCCCAGTCGTGCCGGCCCTCGCCGAGCTCGGCCGTCAGCTCGGGTCGCTGCAGGACGACCACGGCGTCGGGCCGGTGGGAGGCCTGCGCCAGCGCGGCGTCGAGCAGCGGCTTGTACGGCACGACCCTGCTGACCTCGATGCCGCACGAGGCGCTGAGCACGACCTTGGGCATGGCGTGGTCGATGCGCACGGCCAGCTCGGCCGCGGCGAACCCGCCGAAGACGACGGAGTGGACGGCGCCGAGCCTGGCGCAGGCCAGCATCGCGATGACCGTCTCGGGCACCATCGGCATGTAGATGACCACGGTGTCGCCCTTGCCCACCCCGAGGTCGCGCAGCATCCCCGCGGCCTTGGCGACCTCGTCGCGCAGCCCCGCGTAGGTGTAGGTGCGTTTGACGCCGGTGACGGGGCTGTCGTAGATGAGCGCCGCCTGCTCGCCCCTGCCGTCGAGGACGTGCCTGTCGAGGGCGTTGAAGCAGGTGTTGAGCCGTCCGTCGGGGAACCAGCGTCCCTCGCCGTAGACGGTGCGGGGTTCGACGTCCCAGGTGATGCCGCGGGCCGCCGCGTCCCAGAAGAGCTCGCTCACACCTCCGATCAGATCAAGGGGGGCCGCCGCGCGCAAGCGTCAGGGGCCCTGCAGGCAGAACTCGTTGCCCTCGGGGTCGGCCATCACGATCCAGTCCTCGACGTACTCGACGACGCGGGCGCCGAGCGCCGTCAGCCTGGCCATATATCGGGCGACATTAGCGGAGCTGCCCGGTAATGTGCACGATCAAGGGTGGCTCCTGGACGTGCTTCCTTCTCCCTTCTTTCCAAGGCAACCAGCGCGTCCGCTCTCCACCCTTTCTTCATGCCCGGCGAGGAGGTGCTCCCGTGATCGGACCCGCTGACGTGCTGCTGCGCAGGAGGAACCTGGTGGCGCTCGACCTCATGGCGGGTGACTCAGAAGGGCCGCGCCGCGAGCAGCGGCTGGGCGCGCAGGCCGGGGTCGTGGCGCTGGAGGCCGAGCTGCTGCAGTTCGGCTTCCTGCTGTCGGCCGAGCTGCGCCGGTCACTGGCCGCGCTGCCGGTGGCGGAGCTGGCCGCGACGGGCAGGGGCGTGCTCCGCCGCGTCGCCTCCACGCTGGGCGGCCACGTCCACCACGTGCCGATGTTCAGGAAGTTCCCCGAGAGCGTGCCGCGCGACACCGAGGACTTCTTCGTGCGCAGGATCTTCACCCTGCTGCTCCAGGAACCGCGCAGGCCGTGTGTGCTGTGCGGGAAGGTCGGCACCGTGCACCCGGTCGCGCCGTGCGCGCACCTGGTGTGCCGCTCCTGCTGGGACGGCTCCGACTTCAGCGCCTGCCCGATCTGCCACCGCAGGATCGACCCCGCCGACCCCTTCCTGATCCCGTCGGCCAGGCGCGAGCGCGGCGCGGTGATCAACATCAACACCTACGCCACCGCGGTGCTGCACGCGTGCCACGACGCGGGCGACGCCTCCCGCGAGCTGGCCGGGGCGATGCTGGCCAGGCAGACGCCGATGCCCCAGGAGGACCGCGACGACCTGCTGACGCTGCTGGACGCCTACTGGCCGCTGTCGGCCGGGTGGCTGCCGGAGACGATCCCTGTCAAGGAGACCAGGGCGGTCGCGCTGGCGGCCGCGCTCACCGCGCCAGGCCCTTCGCCTTCGCATGGGCGGGTCGCCCGTCCCGAGGCGGGCGCCGCCGACGAGCTGCTGACCCGGCACCTCGGCACGGCGAGCGACGTGCTCAGGCTGATGTACGTGCTCATGGGCGCCGATCCCGGGCTGCGCGTACGGCCCGAGCGCCGCCGGTCGCTGCCCAGGCGGCTGCGCAGGACGCTGCTCGGCCTGCTCGACGGGTTCGCGCTGCCGTACCTGATCGAGGATCTGCGCCGCCACGGCGAGCAGTGGAAGCGCATGGCCGAGGTGCTGCACCCGCACGAGGAGCACACCCGCCACCCCCACGCCGCGCTGGCCTTCGCCGCGCTGCGCGGCACCAGGCTCGACCCTTCGACCGCGTTCGGCGCCGCGCTGCTGGAGACCGCCGCCCGCCATCCCGGCCTGCTGAGCGTCAGGGAGGGGCGGCTGCGGGTGACGACGTTCGCCACCCACGTCGAGGCGGCGCTGGCGGCCAAGGACGCCGAGCGCGCGCTCGCCCTGCTGGCCACGCGCCCCGGCGAACTGGGCCGCCGTCTCAGCCAGCTGGTGCGCATGGCCCCCGACCTGGTGGGCGGGGCGCTGGCTCAGGCGCTGCCCGGCATCGCCCCCGGCGTGCTGATGTCGGCGCTCGGCCAGCTGCGCACGCCGCCGGGCGGCCTGCGGCTGTTCCTGCCCAGGGGCGGCACCGCCCGCCTCCACAGCAGGAGCGACGAGCGTCCCGCGCTGCCCGACGCCGCCGTGCTCGGCGCGGCGGAGCTGATCACGGGCGAGCTGCTGCGCCGCGCGGGGAAGCTGCCGCCGCTGGCCTGCCCGCTGCTCGACGAGGGCCTGGCCGACCTGGTCGCGCCGACGTCCGAGCGGGCCGACTCCACCGCTCTGGTACGGCTGGCCCGCGGCAGCCTCCAGCCGCTGCCCCGCGAGCAGCTGATCAGGTTGTTCCTGCACTGGGCCGAGCCCGAGGGCACGGTCGTCGATCTCGACCTGTCGGTGGCGCTCTTCGACACCGACTGGCGCTTCGTCGGGTTGTGCGACTACACCTGCCTGCGGCTGGGCGCGGACGCGCTCGTCCATTCGGGCGACCTGACCTCCGCGCCCGAGCCGCTCGGCTCCTCGGAGTTCGTCGACCTCGACGTGGCCAAGGTGGCGGCGCTGGGCGGCCGTTACGTCGTGCCCATCGTCTACAGCTACAACGACGTCCCCTTCGACCAGCTCACGCGTGGATTCGCCGGGTTCATGCGCTCGCCCGCCGAGCTGTTCGATCCGCGTGCCGTACGGCAGCGCTTCGATCTGAGCGGTGCCGCCAAAATTCTGGTCCCGCTGGTGGCCGACCTGTGGGAGGGCACGACCCGCTGGGCCGACCTGAACGTCTCGGCCTTCGGCGGCTTCCACAGTGTGGCGAGCACCTCCAACCAGCTGGCCAGGATGGGCGCGGCGGTGCAGAGCGCGTTCGGCTCCGGCGCGAGGGTGACGCTGTGGGAGGTCGCCTGCTGGCACGCCGCCGCCCGCTCCCGCTCGGTGCTGGTGCGCAGGGGCGAGCGCGTGGAGCGTCTGGACCGGGGGCGGGACGAGCCGGTGCGGGACTTCGCCGACCGGTTGGTCGCCCGCGCCGAGGGCGGCGAGCACGCCGGTGGGTACGAGCGGGTGGACTTCGCCGCGCTGGTCTCCGGCGAGGTGGACCTGCCCTCCTCCGCCCAGGTCTACGCGCTGTACCCTGGCCGGCTGGGCGACGTGCGCAGGATGGACGCCGCCGACCTGATCAGCGGGCTGGGGGCGAGCGGGTGAAGGACGACCTGATCCTGTCGGTGATCGTCGGTTCGCGGGCCTACGGCCTCGACACCCCCGGCTCCGACACCGACAGGCGCGGCGTGTTCGTCGTGCCCACCGAGGCGTTCTGGCGGCTGGACAAGCCGCCCACCCACCGGGACGGGCCGCTGCCCGAGCAGTTCTCGTGGGAGGTCGAGCGCTTCTGCTCGCTGGCCCTCGACGCCAACCCGACGGTGCTGGAGACCCTGTGGTCGCCGCTGGTCGAGCACGTCACGCCGACGGGCGCGCGCCTGCTGGGCCTGCGCGGGGCGTTCGTGTCGCAGCTGGCGCACAGGACCTTCGCCCGCTACGCCGACGCGCAGTTCCGCCGCCTCGACCCGGCCGCGCCCAAGTGGAAGCAGGCCATGCACATGATCAGGCTGCTGCTCAGCGGCGTCCATCTGGTCGAGCACGGCTCCCCGCTGGTCGACGTCAGCGAGCGGCGCGAGCGGCTGCTGGCCGTACGGCAGGGGCTGGTGTCGTGGGAGGAGCTGCAGGAGTGGCGGGCCGAGCTGATGGCCGCCTTCGAGCGGGCGCTCCCGCACAGCGTGCTGCCCGCCGCGCCCGACCGGGGCGCGGTGGAGGAGTTCCTCATCGACGTGCGAAGGGCGAACCTGTGACGCTTCCCCCGTGGCTGGAGCAGATTCCCGGCGAGCAGCCGTACCCGCTGGTCTTCGCGACGGTCAGCGGCGCGCACCTGTACGGCTTCCCCTCGGCCGACTCCGACGTGGACCTGCGCGGCGTGCACGTGCTGCCGGTCGAGGAGGTCGTCGGGCTGCGGGTCGGCGAGGCGACGATCGACAGGTCGTGGGTGCGGTCGGGCGTCGAGGTCGACCTGGTGACGCACGACCTGCTGAAGTTCTGCGGGCTGCTGCTGCGGCGCAACGGCTACGTGCTGGAGCAGCTGCTCTCGCCGCTGGTGGTGACCTCCTCGCCGGTGCACGAGGAGCTGGTCGCGCTGGCCCCCGGTCTGGTGACGCGCAACCACGGTCACCACTACCTCGGCTTCGCGCGCACGCAGTGGCGGCTGTACGGCAGGACCGGCGAGCTCAAGCCGCTGCTCTACACCTTCAGGGTGCTGGCCACCGGCATCCACCTGATGCGCACGGGCCTGCTGGAGGCCGACCTGACCAGGCTGTTCGGCTACGGACCCGCGTACCTGCCCGAGCTGGTGGAGGCCAAGAAGGAGGCCGAGCACGCCCCCGCGCCCGCCCTTGCCGCCTCCTGCTCGGCCGAGAAGGACGTCGCGCGGCTGACGGCCGAGCTGGAGCAGGCCATGGCCGACTCCGGCCTGCCCGAGGCGGCGACCGTCGGCGCGGACGTGCACGACCTGGTGGTGCGCACCAGGCTCAGTTGACGCAGTCCTGGGTGTTGAGCCCGAGCGCCATCTCGTAGACCTTGCCGCGCGAGACCAGGAAGGAGTAGTACGCCTTCGGGTTGCCCTCGACGCTGACGTAGGGATAGCCGCTGGCGCTGGTCCTGAGCCGGGGGTAGGCCCGCTTCAGCTGCTTGGTGGTGGAGCCGAGCCCGATGCCCTGCGGGGTCTTCATCCCCTTGGCCGCGAAGATCACCGCCACGCCGCGCTTCTTGGAGATGAACATGCCCACGGCGTTCTCGCCGGTGGGGTGCGCCTTCAGGTCCCAGCCGGAGCAGCCGCCGTCGTTCGTCTTGGGCACGATCTTGCCGGTCGCCCTGGCCGTCTTGGCGCTCATCCCGAGTTTGACGCCGCCGTACCCGAAGGGCCCGAGCGCCTCCTTGGCCTGCGCGACGGCCGGAGAGGCGCTCACGAGCAGCAGCCCCGCGGCCAGGCTCGCGGCGGTCTTCATGACAGTGGTACGGGTCATCGGGTCTCCGTGGTCCTCGGGGGTGGCCACGAAGATCGTATCGGGTCAGCGGGTCTTGAGCAGCAGCACCATCTCGTCGGCCAGTTCGGGTCCGAGGATCCGCTTCACCTTCAGCGCCAGCTCGAGCATCTCCGTCGGGTACGGCTGCCGCAGCCCGCTGGGGTAGCCGGCCCGGATCGTCGAGGTCACCTCGGCGGCGAGGGCGTCGGTCAGGGTGGGCAGCACGAGCACGGCCTGCGCGTTGCGGGCGAACGCCCTGGCGGCCACGGAGAGGAAGGCGGCCCTGCTCTCCCCCAGGCCCCTGGGCCGCTCGTCGGGCTCGGGTTGCAGCACGACGAGGCCGATCGCGTCCTCCAGTTCAGGGCCGATCAGGCGCTCGCCCGCCCTGACGCGCCTGGTGACGGCGGTGGCGCCGTCGTCGGCGGTGCGAAGGCGTGGGCCCGCCGCGGTGTCGACGACCTGGCCGACCAGGTGGAGCAGACGGTAGCCGAGCATCCCTCCGCGCGCGCTCGGCGCCTTCCTGCCCTGGGCCAGGTGCGGGGGGCCGAGGTAGGCGTCCCTGCGCGCGGCCACCCAGACCCGCCGTGCCACCTTCTCTCCGTAGCCTTCGCGGAAGACGACCAGCCTGTCGCGCACGACGGCGGGCACGGCCTCGGCCAGGCGGCGCTCCCAGTGCTGGTCGCGCACCTCCGGCGACAGCCGCATCGCCATGGGGACGGGGCCGGTGCCGGGCGGCTGCCTCATCTCCAGCGTGATGGAGCCGTCCTCGTGGGTGACGGCGCGCCTGAGGGTGGAGGGCGCGCGCACGTAGCGTCCGCCTCGCCCGACGAGGCCGCCGTCGAGCCAGGTGAGCGAGCCGAGTTCGCTGACCGTGCTTCCCTCCGCGTCCACGCTGAACCGGTAGACCGGCGGG
The DNA here is from genome assembly GCF_039533245.1 of Nonomuraea recticatena. NCBI lineage: Bacteria > Bacillati > Actinomycetota > Actinomycetes > Streptosporangiales > Streptosporangiaceae > Nonomuraea > Nonomuraea recticatena. The sequence continues at coordinate 15,936 of NZ_BAAATE010000043.1, forward strand.
TGGCGCATGACGATCGACCACAGGTACGCGTACCCGCCGCCGGTCAGCGCGGCGGGCACCAGCGAGACGGCGACGGCCGCCGCTCGGGGCCACCCGTACGGCAGGGTCGCCCCCGCGATGGCCAGGGCGCCGCCCGCCGCCCACGCGCCGAGCAGCAGGGCGACGACGTTCTCGTTGGCCCTGCCGCTGATCACCAGGCCCACGGCGGCCACTCCTACCACGCTCGCGAGGAGCAGGGAGGAGACCACTCCCACCCCCTCGGCCGGTGCGACCCAGAGCATGACGCCGAGGGTGAGCGCCACGGCCGAGCCCGCGTACAGCGCCCCCGCGGCCACCCGCCAGGCCGTGCGCCTGTCTCCCGCGGGCCGCGCAGGGGCGACCGCGGGCTCGGGGCCGAACAGCATGCGCCTGGCCCTGTCGAGCACGGGACCTCGGGTCTCCCCTCGCCGCACCCCCTCGGCGGCCCTCGCCAGCTGGGGCCACTGCGAGCCCTCGACGGACTCGGGCACGACGAGGAAGAGCGTCCCCTGGCTCCGCGTGGCCGTGGGGCGGGTCCGCGCGCCGGAGAACGTCTCGGTCAGCACCCGCAGGACCAGCGCCTGGGTGGCGCCGTCGTCGTCCTGCGCCTGCCTGAGCAGTCGCTCGGCCTCGACCAGCAGGGCCACCGCCCGCCATGGGTCGCCCTTGACGAGGTGCTGGGCCTCGGCCAGCAGCGCCCTTCCCCTCCGGCCGGGGGCGCCGGAGGCCAGGTGCTCGGGCGGGTCGGCCTGGCCGCCCTCCATCAGCGCCGCCAGGGAGCGGGCGGCGCTCCGTTCGGCCGGGGCTCCGGTGGTGGCGATGGCCTCCAGCTCGGGCACCCACGCCGTCGTACGGCAGCGCAGCGCCAGGCCGAGCAGCGCGAGTCTGGCCCGCTCCACCAGGTCGGCGTCGCCCTCGTGGACCGCGTGCTCCACGCACCCGTCAAGCAGCCGCCTGCCGCGCTCGGGATCGCCCGCCACCGCCCACGCCCAGGCCAGCTCCACGGCCAGGAGGCCGGGGGTGCCGGGGTCGAGCTCCTCGAGCGTCTGGCGGGCGAGCCTGCGGTGGCCGAGCTCGAAGGCGACGGTCAGCGCCGCGACCTCGTCGCCGTCCGGCGCGGCGAGGGCCTCGGCGCGCCAGAGCTCCCACGGGACGGCCTCGAGCGGCTCCGCCCACCTGACGGCCACCTCGAGCCTCGCCTTCCTGCAGTGGAAGAGCAGGTTGGCGGGAGGGTCCCAGTCGAGCAGCGGCGGCCCTGGAGGAAGCGCGGCGAAGGCGACGGCCAGCTCGGCCAGGCGGGCGGCCTCCTGCGCCGCCTCGGCCGCCCGCGCCTGCGTGACGGCCAGCGCGGCGGCCGCCGCGTTGACCGCGCCGGGATCGTGGCGCGACTCCCACAGCGTGGCGAGGGTGTCGTCCGCCCACGCGGCCCTTGCGGGCGCGGCTTCCAGCGCGGCGACCGTCGATCCGACGAGGAGTCCGTCGCGGTCGGGCGGCTCGGTGACGGGCGGCACGGTGACGGGCGGCTCGATGACGGGCGGCACGTCGAGCCAGTCCTCCTCCTCGGCCTCCCACTCCTCGGGCTCCTCGGCCGCTTCGGACGCCTCCGCCAGGTCCCGGCCGGTGGCCGTCATGCCGAGAAGGGCCCGCGTGCGTAGTTCCTCACGATGGCGCGGCGAGGGGTGGCGGGCGGCGTGCAGCTCCACCATCGACCACACCCTCGGCCCCGGCCTGCCCGCTCTGGAGTCGGCGGCCGCCTGGGTGGCCAAGATCGCCGCGATGATCGTCTCTCCCTCGCGGCCCTGCTCCACCGCGGCCACCCGCGCGCACACCTGGGCGGCCCAGCCCCAGTGCCCGCCTTCGACGACGCGCCGTTCCAGCCGCTCCCACAGCTCGCCGGCCTCCGCGGGCGACAGGAGCCGGACGGCGGCCTCGACGCTCTCCACCGGCAGCTCCGGCAGCGGGGTGGCGTCGACGACCGCGGCGGCGTCGCGGCCCAGCAGCGCGGGGCCCGCGGGCGGCAGGACCGCGCGCAGCCTGTCACGCAGGTGCTCGTCCACCTCGATCACCCCGGCCCTGCCGTCGGCCCCGAGCGCGACGACGTTCACCCAGTCGTACATGGCCAGCGCGTCGAAGGCGGGACCGGGGTCGATGCCGTGGCGGCGCAGGGCGGGCGAGAGCAGGTTCAGGTCGAAGCGGCCCAGCTCGGCCGCCACCGCCAGCGCGACGCGCAGGTCCGAGGAGAGGACCCGCCCGACGATGCGGCGCTCCACGTAGGGGTCGCCGGGGGCCTCCAGCAGCTCGCGCGCGTCGAGGTCGGGTTCGACGGCGGCCCAGTGGGCGTAGGCGGCCAGCTCGAAGGGGTTGTAGCGGCCGTCGCCCCGCTGCCTGGCTCTGTCGAGCACGGCGGCGCGCAGGTCGGCGCGGAGCCCCGGCGCCCGCCGGGACAGGTAGCTGTCGGCCTCCTGCTGGGCGAACCCGCCGAGGCGCAGCACCCGCACGTAGGGGCGCTCGCTCAGCAGCGGGCCCGCCGCGAGCGGCTCGGGAGGGGGCACCAGCCAGCGGCGGCCTGCCAGCACGACCTTCAGCTGCGGCAGCTCGGCCCTGAGCAGTTCGAGCAGCATGAAGGTGTGCTCGATGCCCGGCGCGGGCGAGCCCGGCGGATAGAGCTTGGCCAGTTCCTCGCAGGTGTCGAGCACCAGCACGACGGGCTCGGGCAGTGAGGCGACGAACAGGGCGAAGGCCGTCGCGAGGGCGCGCAGGAGCGCCTCGACGCGCGAGCGGTCGGGGATGGTCCTGCCCAGCTCCTCGTCGAGGGCCAGCGAGGCGTCCTCGAAATGGCGGAAGGCGTTCGCGGTTCGGCGGTGCGTGCCGTAGCCGAGCAGCTCGTCGGCCAGGGCGTGCAGCAGCAGGCCTGGCCGCTGCTCGGGGTAGCGGGGGTCGAGGTGGTCGAAGTCGGCCCTGGCGACAGGGAAGGGCGGCACCTGCCGGTCGGCGGCGAAGCGGCCTGAGGCCAGGTAGCGCACGAGCATCGTCTTGCCGGTGCCGCCGCCGCCCAGCAGGTGCAGCGCCCACTGCTCCCCGTCGCCGAGGATCAGCTCGGTGAGCGCCTGCTCGGCCTCCTGACGGTGCAGGTAGTGGCGCAGGTGCTCGAGGTCGTCGGTGGCGCGGGCCAGCCTGTCGACCCGCCAGGCGGCGCGGCGGGCGGCGTCGGCGAGCGGCCCTCCGAGCGTCCGTCCGAGCACCTCGGCGGCGGTGACCAGGCGGGAGGCCGCGGCCAGGGCACCGTCCTGGATGAGGCGGTCGACGGTCGCCACCAGCTCCAGCCCCGTGGGTTCCTCGCGCAGCCGTACGGCCCGCAGCCACGCCTGCGCCGAGGGGGACAGCGGCGAGATCGCCCCGATCGCGGCCTCCAGCCTGGCGCACTCCTCAGGCAGCACGCCGCGCACCTGTCCGGCCAGGTCGGAGCGCAGGCCCGAGCGCACCCAGAACGCCTCCTGGCGGCGTCCTCTGGCGCCCAGCACCCGCCGCCTTTCGATCAGGCCGAGGCTCTCCAGCCGTTCGAGCAGCTCGGCCAGTGGCTCACCGGTGAGGGAGACGGCCCTGGCCAAGTCCTCCGTCCACTCGGGCAGCAGCGCGAGCCCGGCCAGCAGGCGCGGCTCGAAGCCGGACAGGCGGCGTTCGAGGAGCTCGGCGCCGCGCCGTTCCAGCTCCTGCTCCAGCGAGCTCATCCGAACCGCTCCAGGTAGTCGGCGTAGGCGGCCTCGTCGTCGTCGGTGACGAACAGCTCGTGCAGGGTCATCAGCTGGGCGGCGAGGTAGAGCTTGTCCTCCACGACCGTCGGGTCGCCCTTCAGCAGCCGCAGCCCTTCGCGGATCTTGCCGGGCGGCACGTTCCTGGGCGTCACGTACACCCGCTGGTACTCGGGCTCCCTGTCGCGCCGCCACGGGTGCAGCAGCACCCACTGGAAGCCGAGCACCGCCTCCTCCTCGCCGAGCGCGGCCAGTTCGGGGAAGGCGAAGCCGGGCGCGCCCGCCTCCCTCTCGCTGAAGGACTTCAGCAGGCGGCCGTGGTCCTCGGTGAGGGAGGCGGTGGCCACGACGGGGACCGGCCGCTCGGCGGTGCCGAGACCGGTCGCGCGGACCATGGTCAGCAGCGCGGCGAGCGCGTCGCCGAAGGCGTGCAGGCCGTCCATGAGCACCACGACGCGGGTGTGCGGGCCGAACGGCTCGCCGAGCCCTGCCACGCGGGCGCCGAGCGCGGCCAGGTCGGCGGCCAGCACGCGGCGGGCGGCGCGAGGGTCGGGGTCGCCGAGGGCGTCGATCCACTCGAAGGCCTCGTCGAAGCCGCCGGGCTGCCTGCCGTACACGCGGGGCGGGGGCGCGCCCAGGGTCTCGGCGGCCTCCGCAGCGAGGAAGTACAGCTCGCGCAGCAGTTCGCGGAAGCTCCGCGGGGGCGTGCCGCTGAAGGGGCCGACGAACAGCGGGACGTGGCCGTCGCGCAGCAGCCTGAAGCCCGCCTCGCGCAGCAGCCTGGTGCCGCCCGTCCTGCGGATGGTGCCGTCGCGGCAGGCGACCAGGAGGCCGAGACCGTCGGTGAAGAGCCTGTCGACCTGGTCGAGGATGCGTTCGCGGCCGATGTGCAGCGGCCTGTGGCGCAGCCTCAGCTCATCGGCCCAGCGCACCAGCCGCCTTCCGGCCGAGGGGTCGACCAGCGGCCTGGTGACGTCGAGCCCCTCGGCCATGAACAGCGCGGGCCTGGCCCAGTCGAGGTGGTCGCGGGAGGTGCCGATCAGCGCTGCCCTACGGCCCTTGGCCGAGGCCTCCACCACGAGTTCGCCGCCCGAGAGCGCGCCCGCCAGCCTGCGGGCGAACAGCCTGCAGGCCCGCTCGCTGATCTCACCGGCCATGGCCGACACCAGCGGGACGCCCGCCGCGACCAGTTCGGCGGCGAAGCCGGCGCCGCTGTGGCAGGCGCCGAGCACGACCGCCTTCACCGGGCCTCCGGCGGTGAGCGCGGCGGCCAGATCGGCGGCCCCCACCCACGAGCCGCGCAGCATCAGCACCGACGCGCCGTCCTCGTCGACCGAGCCGTGCGCCACCAGGTGGACGATGTCGGGCCTGAAACCGGCGCAGACCTCGGCGAGATCCTCCGCAGAGACCTGGGCGACGCGCGTGACGGCCACGCCGTCGGCGTCGAGGGCGCGCAACAGGCCCATGAACATGGCGCCGGGCCTGATCACCTCGTCGGTGAGGGCGGCGCCCGCGGCGAACAGCACGCGCGGCGCCCGTCCCTGGCTCTCGGGCGCGCGGGCTCCTCCTGGCACCAGCCTGGTGATGGCCAGCAGCAGGTCGGGTCTGGCGGCCAGGTGGTGCTCGCCGTCGTGCATGGCCTCCCAGAGCCAGCGGTGCAGGTCGCTGTCCGCCGGCCACACCAGCGCCAGCTCCGCCCCTGCCGCCGCGCGGACCTCGGCCAGCGCCGTCACGGCGGGCCAGGCGGGGGCCAGCAGCGCGTCGAACAGGGCTCTGCCGTAGGCCGCCACGTCGGCGGCGCAGGCGCTGTCCTCCCGCGCCTCGATCGGCCCAAGCTCGTACGGCCCGGCGACCACGCACTCCTGGTGGAGCACCCGCACCCACCGGCCTTCGACGACGACGCGGACGCGGGGCAGGCTCACGCTCCCATCGTTGCCCTCCGGCCCCTCGCGACGGTAGCGGAGTCATCAGATCGTTGCCGGGATCGGTGTCGCATTCCTGAGTAGAGGCTACTCATTCCCGACGGGCGCGCGGTTTGGCACAGTGATCGGGTGACGAACATCGACCACGCCACCGCCCACGCGCTGGCCGTGAGCCTGGCCAAGGTCTACGACGCCGTCTCGACGAAGATCGCCGAGGACAGCGCCTCCTCGCCGCTGGTGGCCAGGGTGACGGGCCATCTCGGCTGCCCGCTCGGCGAGGTGGTGGTGGTCGAGGAGAAGTACCGGCTGTGGGAGCACGCGGGGCTGCAGACGGGGGCGGACCGCTACCTGGCCGCCCACTCCCCCGAGGCGCGGTGGTTCGGCGTGGTGGGCGGCGAGCGCCGCTGGGAGAGCGTCGTCAACATGCTGCTGTACGCCATGCGCGACGGCAGCCGTCTGCTCGGCAGGCCCGACTACGGCACCACGCCGATCGGGCCCGCCGAGAGCATGGAGGTGATGCAGCTCGGCCTGGTCGAGACGGTGGCGCCCGACGGAGCGCCCGTCGTCATGGTGGTCAGCAACGTCGACGAGTACGACGGCCACGCGATGCTGACCCTGCTGTCGCCCTCCATGGCCGCCGCCACGGCCGTGCGTGACGAGGTCGAACGGCTCAAGCGCCTGCACGACCCGTTCAGGGGGCGGGTGCTCAGCTTCGGTTTCAGTGAGCACAGGGACAATGAACTGGTCAGCTTCCTGCCCAGGCCCGAGCTCACCGCCGAGGAGGTGGTGCTTCCCGAGGGCCGCCTCGCGGCGGTCGAGGACCACATCGTCGGCATCGCCGAGGCGCGCGAGCAGCTCGTCGAGGCCGGACAGCATCTGCGCAGGGGCCTGCTGCTGTACGGCCCGCCGGGCACCGGCAAGACCCACACGGTGCGCTACCTGGTGGGCAGGTTACGCGAGCACACCGCGATCCTGATGACGGGTCCAGGCATGCGCCACCTCGACCACGCGATCGCGCTGGCCCGCAAGCTGCAGCCGTCGATCGTGGTGATCGAGGACGTCGACCTCATCGCCGAGGACCGCAGCCAGTTCGAGACCTCGCCGCTGCTGTTCTCGCTGCTGGAGGCCATGGACGGCATCACGGGTGAGGCGGACGTGTCGTTCGTGCTCACCACCAACAGGGTCGACGCGCTGGAGCGGGCCCTGGTGCAGCGGCCCGGCCGGGTGGACCTGGCCGTGGAGGTGGCCCCGCCTTCCGCGCCCGACAGGGACCGCCTGATCCGCCTCTACGCCCGCAACAGGCCGATCGAGGCGGACGTGGCCAAGGTGGTGGCGGCGACCGAGGGCGTCACGGGCGCCTTCGTCAAGGAGCTGCTGCGGCGGGTGATCCTGCTGGCGATCAGGGCAGGCGACCACGCGCTGACCGACGAGCACTTCGACACCGCCTTCCAGGCGATGTCAGGCGACGCGCAGGCGCTGACGAGGGCGCTGCTCGGCGCGGGCGCGGAGCGGCAGGAGCGGACGCCCTCACGCCTGTGCTGAGCGCACCGCCAGCGGGAAGGGGTTGTCCGGCAGCAGGACGAGCCTGCGGGAGTCGCCGCGCTCGGCCGCGTCCAGGTGCAGCAGCGCCGCGCCGATGCCCGCGGCGCCGACCATGTAGCCGGTGTCGGCGGTGATCTCGTGGGGTCGCAGCCTGCGGTAGGCCTGCCACCAGCGCCCCTGGCTCGAGGCGTTCACCAGGTGCTCGCCCAGCACCCTGGCGAAGGCCCTGCAGTCGTCGCGCTCCCACAGCCCGACGAACAGCTCCAGCAGGCCCGCCGCGCCGCAGCACTGGCACATGACGTCCCAGAAGCCTGGCGTGCGCCGGTGCGGCACGCCGCTGGTGAGGATGCCGTGGACCAGCCTGTCGACCCAGTCGGAGTCGCCCAGCTCGTGGAACATCCTGGCCACCCCGGCCGAGCCCGAGCAGAAGCCCAGGTAGTGCAGGTGACGGCCCTGGGGCACGTGGTGGGGCACCAGCGCGCACGCGCCGGTGACCTCGCTGACCGCCCTGACGAAGCCCGCCCCGCTGTTGGCCGCCTCGAGGAAGCGCGGGTCGCCCGTCACGGCGTGCAGGCGGGCCAGCAGGAACGCGGTGCCGGCCGTACCCGAGAGGAAGCCGGGGGTGACGGCGTCGACGGGCAGGTCGGCGGGTGGCTCGGCGCCGAAGCGATGGCCGGGGACGGGCAGGGCGGCGATGCGCAGGCCCGCCTCGACGGCGACCCGCTCGTAGGCGGGCTCGCCGAGCATGGCCGAGGCGTGCAGCAGCGTGAGGATGATGCCGCCGTCGCCGCGCTGGCTGGGATCGCCCGTCCAGGTGGGGCCCGCTGCGGCCAGCAGGTCGGCGGCGGCGGCCGCCGCGCGGGTGAAGGAGTCGTCGATGGCCCAGCCCGCCTCGGCCAGCGCGAACACCACGCCGGCCAAGCCGTCGTGGAAGGTCGGGTCGCTCTGTTCGGCCCAGACGGCCGACAGGTGGCGGGCGCCCCGCTCGGCGTCCTCGAGGTAGGAGTCGTCGCCGGTGGCGGCGGCGAGCTCTAGGAAGAACAGCACGATGCCGGCCGCGCCCGAGTAGAGCGAGGCGGGCCTGTGAGGCAGCGCGGGCCGCTCTCCTGCCCGCCAGTGGCGGCCTCTGTCGTCGTCGATCCCGCACGCGCGGATCCACCCGGCTGCTTGCACCGCGGCCTCGATCGGGCTCATGACGCCAGTCTCGCACCACCGCCAAAAACCCGCAAACACTGTAGGTTAAGCATGTTTTAGTAGGGTGTGCGGTGATGACAGATCACAGTGTTTCCGAAGAACTGCGCGCGATGGAGCGAGACCAGTGCACCGCCTGCCTCGGCACCGCCGAGGAGGAGATCGTGCCCGGCTACAACCGGCCCTGCCGCGCGTGCGCGGGCACCGGCCGCCGCCGTGAGCAGCTGATCTGGCAGCTGGCCCACGACGAGGCCGCACAGCTGATCACCCTGCCCGTGGTGCGCGACCTCGTGAAGCAGACCAGGGGCCCGTTCCGGCTGTCGGAGATCGCCGACGCGGTGCGGGCCGCGCTCAACCTGCCCGTGGGACGACTGCCCGTCGGGCCTCGTGTGCGCGACCTGCTGCTGGACATGCAGGCGGCCGACGAGATCGTGATGGTCTCCGCGCCCGACGAACTGCTGGAGGGCACCGAGGTCGTCCTGCACCGCGACCCCGCATGGGAACGGGTCCGCACCCTCGGCGCCTGACGCCCCGCTTTCCTCCGCGCCCGGCAGCGATGACGCCGTGCGCTTCCATGCGCCTGCCCCAGAAATGTATTAGCGCTGTTATATTTGGCCCATGCCATTCAGGGACAGGCTGATCGATCTTCGCCCCCTCCGCTCCAGCCGGCCCTTCCGCGACCTGTGGGCCGGATCCTCCCTCGCCTCGCTCGGTCAGCAGATCGCCGCCGTCGCCGTCCTGTTCCAGGTCTGGCAACTCACGCACAGCCCGCTCTGGACCGGCGCCATCGGCCTCGCGACCGCCGCGCCCCTGCTGCTGCTCGGGCTGGTCGGCGGTTGGCTTGCCGACGCCGCCGACCGCAGGACGCTCGTCCGCCTCACCACCGCGGGCCAGGTCGTGACGGCCGTCGGCCTGACGGCGCAGGCGGTCGCCGGCAACACCTCGGTCCTGCTGCTGCTCACCCTCGTCGCCGCGCAGTCCGGCTGCGCGGCCCTCGGCGCCCCCTCGCGGCGCACCCTGCCCGTCCTGCTGCTGCCCGCCGGCCAGGTCGCCGCCGGGCTCGCCCTGCAGAACGTCGCCTTCCAGGCCTCCATGCTGGCCGGTCCCGCCCTCGCAGGCGTCGTGCTCGCGCAGTGGGGACCGCCCGCCGCGTACGCGCTCCAGGCCGTCGCCTGCCTGGCCTCGCTGGTCACCACGGCCGGGCTGCCCGCACTGCCGCCGCAGCGCACCGGCGCCCGCCAGGAGACGGCGAAGCGGAGGCGTCCTGCTCGCGGGGGATGGCGGGTCATCCTGCGGCGTCCCACGCTGTGGGGCTCCTTCGCCACCGACGTGGCCGCGACCGTTCTGGCCATGCCGATCGCGATCTTCCCGCTGATCAACGAGGTCCGCTTCGGCGGTGACCCCCAGACGCTCGGGCTGTTCCTGTCCGCCATCGCGGTCGGCGGCATCGGCGCGGGCCTGCTCTCGGGAACCGTCACGCGGCTGCGTCGCGCCGGCCTCGTCCAGCTCCTCGCGGCCACGATCTGGGGTCTGGCCCTGGCGGGCTTCGGCCTGGCGGGCCCCCTCTGGACGGCTCTGGGCTGTTTGGTGCTCGCCGGTGCCGCCGACACCGTGGCGGTGGTGACCAGGGGCGCGCTGGTCCAACTGGAGGCGCCGGACCAGTACAGGGGGCGGGTGTCCTCCGTCGAGCACGTCATCGGTGTCGCGGGGCCCGAGGTGGGCAACTTCAGGGGCGGACTGCTCGCCTCTCTCACGTCGGCGCCCGTGGCGCTGGCGGCGGGCGGCGTGACGGCCGCGCTCACCGTCGCCGCCGTCGCGCTGGCCAACCGCCCCCTGCGCGAGTACCGCACCCCGCCATCCGAGTCACAGGATCTCCACCCGGTTCCGTGCCATGAGCCTGAAGGGGGCGCCGTCTGATCAGGACCGCGGACCGTGTGCGACCTGGCCGCCGAGACCCCGGCGCCGTGCGACGGAAGGACACCGGGGGCCGACCCTGGTCGTAGGCCTCCTCCTACGAAAGTCGCTGGCGCCGGTCGTCTGTTCGGCCGAAGCGCCCGCCGCTGGACGAGCGCGAAGATCCTTCGTATCTTCCGTCCCTTCCAGGAGCAGCGCATGACCACCCGCCCGCACGCCGGCCCCGTCCACGGGGAAGCGGCTCCCACCCGTCAGATCGTTCTGCGCACCGCGGCCTTGACGTTCGTCCCCGTGGTGCTCGCCGTCGCCGGTCTGCTGCACCCCCACCACCTGACACAGGAGACCGCCGAAAGGTGGGTCACCCTGCACCTGCTGCTCCTGCCGGTGTTCCCCCTGCTAACGGGGACACTCCTGCTGCTTGTGCGCGGGCTGCGAGGAGCGTGGGTGACGACCGTGCGGGTCGGCTCCTACATCTACGCGATCTTCTACACCAGCCTCGACGCGATCGCCGGGGTCGCCTACGGCACGATGGTGGCCAACGCCGACGATCTAGCCTCCCTGGCCAGGATCGGCCCCGCCGTCGACGTCGTCGGCGGGACGCTGGGGCTGATCGGCTCGGCGGGCTTCCTGCTGGCCTCGGTCGCGACGACCGCGGCCCTGGCCTCGCGTCACGGCGGGCGGCGCGTGGCGCTCGGCGGAACGGTCCTGATCGCCGCTTCCGTCCTGTGGCTGGGCAGCCACATCTACTGGCCCGAGGGCGTGCTCACGGTGCTCGGCCTGGGCCTGGGGTTCGGCCTGCTCACCGTCTCGACACAGAGATAGCTCGACACCGGCAGGGCGTCAGACACGGCAGAGGATCTCGCCGTGCAGGACGGACATCCAGCCGTCGCCCGAGGCGGCCCACTCGCGCCAGCCGTCCGAGATCCGCCGCAGGCCGGCCTCCGTGGCCGCGCCCGAGGCCAGCGCCTGTGCGGCCATGTCGGAGCTCAGGATCCGCTCGGCCCACATGCCGCCCCACCACGCTCTGTCCGCCTCGGTGGCAAAACACCAGGTGGAGGAGGTGGCGGTGACGTCGGTGAACCCCGCCTCGCGGGCCCACGACAGCAGGCGGCGCCCGGCCTCTGGCTCGCCGCCGTTGGCGCGGGCCACTTTCTGGTACAGCTCCATCCACTCATCCAGCGCGGGCACCAGGGGATACCAGGCGAAGGCCCGGTAGTCGCTGTCGCGGACGGCGACCACGCCGCCCGGCCTGGTCACCCTGCGCATCTCGCGCAGCGCCCGCACCGGGTCGCCGACGTGCTGCAGGACCTGGTGGGCGTGGACCACGCAGAAGGTGTCGTCGGGGTGGTCCAGCGCGTGGACGTCGGCGACGGCGAAGGTGGCGTTGGTCACGCCGCGCCTGGCCAGCTCCGCCCTCGACAGCTCCAGCGCCTGCTCGCTGACCTCGGTGACGGTCAGGTGGCCCACCCGCGCGGCCAGGTCGGCGCTGATGGTGCCGGGCCCCGCGCCGACGTCCAGGACCTTCATGTGCGGGAGCAGGTGGGGCAGCAGGTAGGCGGCCGAGTTCTCGGCGGTGCGCCACCGATGGGAGCGCAGAACGGACTCGTGATGACCATGGGTGTAAACAGCGTTCATAGCCACGAACCCTAGCTGATTCTCACATTTCAAGAAGATCTGTCTCATATGAGGAGACAGTGTGCGCGCATGTCCTATGAATGCGGGGAATACCGGAGGACAATGCCACGTTGGCGTCGCTGTCCCCTCACCCCTGGAGCCGCGCCTTGCGTCCGTCCGTGGCCGATCCGCAGGAGCTCGCCATCCGCGCCGTCTACACCTCAGGGCCGGCGGCGGCGCCCCCGCGTACCCTGCTCGACATCTTCCAGGCCACGGTGGCCCGCCATCCGGGCGCGCCCGCCCTCGACGACGGCGCGGCGTCCTTCACCTACGCAGAGCTGTCCGCCGAGGTGGCGAGGGTCGCCGCCGAGCTGGTGGAGGCGGGGGTACGGCGCGGCGACAGGGTCGGCGTGCGGGTGCCCTCGGGCACCACCGAGCTCTACGTCACGATCCTGGCCGTCCTGACAGCGGGCGCCGCCTACGTGCCCGTCGACGCCGACGACCCCGAGGAGCGGGCCGAACTGGTCTTCGCCGAGGCGGGTGTCAAGGCGGTGGTGACCGACAAGATCACCCTGGCCGACAACGGCACGCCGGCCGACTCGACGACGCCCGCCGACCGGCTCATCGTGTCCGGCGAACGGCCGGCCGAAGCTCTCGCAGGCCCGCCCTCCCCTGCGGACGACGCCTGGATCATCTTCACCTCGGGTTCGACCGGCAGGCCCAAGGGCGTGGCCGTCACCCATCGCAGCGCCGCCGCCTTCGTCGACGCCGAGGGGGGCCTGTTCCTGTCCGGCCGTCCCCTCGGCCCAGGTGACCGCGTGCTGGCCGGGCTCTCGGTCGCCTTCGACGCCTCCTGCGAGGAGATGTGGCTGGCGTGGCGGCACGGCGCCTGCCTGGTCGCCGCCCCCCGATCGCTGGTGCGCACCGGCATGGACCTCGGCCCCTGGCTGGTCGCCCACGGCATCACGGCCGTCTCGACGGTGCCCACCCTGGCCGCGCTCTGGCCCGCGGAGACGCTCGACGACGTCCGGCTGCTGATCTTCGGAGGCGAGGCCTGCCCTCCCGAGCTGGCCGCCCGCCTGGCCGTCGAAGGCAGAGAGGTCTGGAACACCTACGGCCCCACCGAGGCGACGGTCGTGGCCAGCGCCGCCCTGATGACCGGTGAGGGGCCCGTGCGGATCGGCCTGCCGCTGGACGGCTGGGACCTGGCCGTCGTGGACGCCCAGGGCGAGCCCGTCGAGATGGGCGGCACCGGCGAGCTGATCATCGGCGGGGTCGGCCTGGCCCGCTACCTCGACCCGGCCAAGGACGCCGAGAAGTACGCCCCCCTGCCCAGCCTCGGCTGGGAGCGCGCCTACCGCAGCGGTGACCTGGTCCGCGCCGAGCCCGAAGGACTCGTCTTCGCCGGTCGCGCCGACGAGCAGATCAAGCTCGGCGGGCGGCGGATCGAGCTGGGCGAGGTCGACGCGGCGCTCAGCGCGCTGCCCGGCGTGGCGGGAGCGGCGGCCGCCGTCAGGGGTCAGCTGCTGGTCGGCTACCTCGTGACGGGCGACGACTTCGACCTCGCCGAGGCGAGGGAGCTGCTGCACGACTCGCTGCCGGCCGCGCTGGTGCCGCGCCTGGCCGTCGTGGAGGAGCTGCCCACCCGCACCTCCGGCAAGATCGACAGGGACGCGCTCCCCTGGCCGCTGCCAGGCTCGCAGCCCGGGGCGGGCGGGTGGCCCGCCGAGCAGTGGGCCGCGGTGCTCGGCGTCGCTCCCGAAGGGCCCGACAGCGACTTCTTCACCGAGGGCGGCGGCAGCCTCTCGGCCGCGCGGCTGGTGTCGGCCCTGCGGGCACGCTACCCGGAGGTGACGGTCGCCGACCTGTACGAGCATTCGACGCTGGGCGGGCTGACCGCGCTGCTGGAGCGGTCGAGCCCGCGCGCCGCCACGGGCGAGGCCCGGCGGGTCAGGCCCATGCCGAAGAGCGCCTCGATCGCGCAGGTCGCGCTGATGGTGCCGTTGATGACCGTGTCGGGGCTGCGGCTGACGGTCGTGGTCGCGGCGCTGGCGAACCTGCTCTGGACGCCGGTGACGAGCTGGTGGTGGATCGCGGCGGGCGCGCTGCTCCTGCTCTCCCCTCCTGGACGGCTCGCCCTGTCGGCCGGGTGCGCGCGGCTGCTGCTCGGCGGCCTGCGGCCGGGCGCCTACCCACGCGGCGGCGCCGTCCATCTGAAGCTGTGGTTCGCCGAGCAGTTCGCGGCCAGGCTGGGCCTGCCCGACCTGGGCAGCGCGCCGTGGATGTCCTGGTATGCCAGGCTGCTCGGCGCGCAGGTGGGCGAGGACGCCGACCTGCACTCCCCTCCCCCGATCACCGGCCTGCTCAGGCTCGGCAGGGGCGCCTCGGTCGAGCCCGAGGTCGACCTCAGCGGCGTGTGGTACGACGGCGATCTCGTGCGCGTCGGTGAGATCAGGATCGGCGCCGGCGCGACCGTCGGCTCGCGCTCGACGCTGCTGCCCGGCACCAAGATCGGTAAGAACGCGCAGGTCGCTCCGGGCTCGGCGGTCGAGGGGGCGATCCCCGCCGGTACGCGGTGGGCCGGAGCTCCCGCGGCCAGGCTCGGCAAGGCGCGCAGGACGGAGGAGCGCGCTGCCCGCTCGCGCCTCTGGGTGGGCGTGTACGCCCTGTCAGCCGTGGGTCTCAGCCTGCTGCCCGTGGCGGCCGCGGCGACGGGGCTCGCGGTGCTGCTGGCCATGGGCTCCTGGTGGGCGCTGCCGGTCGCCACGGTCGCGGGCATGGCGGTGTTCGCGCTGGTGACTCTCGTCAGCGTGCGGCTACTGTCGATCTGCCTGCATCCGGGCCAGTACCCGGTGCACAGCCGTCCCGCCTGGCAGGCGTGGGCGACGGGCAGGCTGATGGCCTCGGCGCGGGTGTGGCTCTTCCCGTTGTACGCGAGCATCCTCACCCCCGCGTGGCTGCGGGCGCTGGGCATGCGGGTGGGCCGCGACGTCGAGCTGTCCACGGTGCTCGCGCTGCCCAGCATGACCTCCGTCGGCGACGGCGCGTTCCTGGCCGACGACACGATGGTGGCGCCGTACGAGCTCGACGGCGGCTGGATGCGCATCGCAGAGGCGCGCATCGGCAAGCGCGCCTTCCTCGGCAACTCGGGGATGACCGCGGCAGGGCGCAAGGTGCCGAAGGACGGCCTGGTCGGCGTGCTGTCGGCGACGCCGAAGAAGGCCAAGTCCGGCTCGTCGTACCTGGGCATGCCGCCGGTCGAGCTGCGCCGTACCAACGAGACGGGCGACCGCAGCCGCACCTACGATCCGCCGTGGCGGCTGAAGGCCGCCCGCGCGCTGGTCGAGAGCCTCCGCCTGCTGCCCGCGACCTGCACGGTCGCGCTCGCGGTGCTGAGCGCGGGCGCCATCGCCCAGCTGGCCCAGGCGTACGGCGTCGCCGTCGCCGCCCTGGCCGGAGGCCCGGTGCTGCTGGCCGCGGGCGCGCTCGCCGCCGCGACCGCCAGCCTGGCCAAGTGGGCGCTCCTGGGCAGGATCGCGCGCGGCGACAGGCCGCTGTGGAGCTCGTTCGTATGGCGTAATGAGCTGGCCGACAACTTCGTCGAGGTGCTGGCCGCGCCCTGGTTCGCCGAGCCGTGGCTGGGCAGCGCCCCGCTGAACGTGTGGCTGCGCTCACTCGGGGCAAGCATCGGGCATGGGGTCTCCTGCCACACCTACTGGCTGCCCGAGGCGGATCTGGTGAGCCTCGGCGACGGCGCCTGCGTCAACCGCGGTTGTGTGTTGCAGACGCATCTGTTCCATGATCGGGTCATGAGCATCGACACAGTCGACCTCGGCGCGGGCGCGACGCTCGGCCCGCACGGGGTCGTCCTGCCCGCCGCCAGGATCGGCGCGCACACCACGGTCGGGCCCGCGTCACTGGTGATGCGAGGCGAGGACGTCCCGGAGGGCACCCGGTGGTTCGGCAACCCGATCTCCCCATGGCGCTGAGCCCCTACTTCCCCGGCCACGGGGATCCGCGCTACGGCGTCGCCCACTACGACCTCGACCTTCGCTACCGCCTGTCCACCAACTGGCTGAGCGGCACGGCCACGCTGTCGGCGCGCACCGTGGAGCCGCTGGTCGACCTGGAGCTCGATCTCGGCCCGTTCAGGGTCAACTCGGCCAAGGTCGACGGCGTGGGCGTCAGGCACACCCACCGCGCGGGCAGGCTCAGGGTGCTGCTCGACAGGCCCAGGCCGGCCGACGCGCCGCTCTCGATCGAGATCGCCTATGCCGGGCGGCCGCACCCGGTCGCCAGCCCGTTCGGCGGCGTGGGCTGGGAGGAGCTGACCGACGGGGCGATGGTGGCCAGCCAGCCGACCGGCGCGCCCTCCTGGTTCCCCTGCAACGACCGTCCCGACGACAAGGCGACCTACTCGTTCACGGTGTCGACGGCCTCGGCCTACCAGGTGCTCACCAACGGGGCTCCGGTGGCCAGGAGGCGCTCGGCGGGGGCGACGACGTGGGTCTTCTCGCCCACGGAGCCGATGGCGACCTACCTGGCGAGCGTGCAGATCGGCCGCTACCAGACGAGCGAGGGGCTGGCCTGCCCGGCCAGGCTGGCCGGTAAGGCGCGCCACGACTTCGGACGGCAGAGTCAGATGATGGCGCTGTTCACCGAGCGCTTCGGCCCCTACCCCTTCGCCGGGTACACCGCGGTCGTCACCGACGACGACCTGGAGATCCCGGTCGAGGCGCAGGGCCTGTCGATCTTCGGGCGCAACCACGTCGACGGGCGGCGCGGCTTCGAACGGCTGGTCGCGCACGAGCTCGCGCACCAGTGGTTCGGCAACAGCCTGACGTTGGCCAGGTGGAACAACATCTGGCTGCACGAGGGCTTCGCCGCCTACGCCGAGTGGATCTGGTCGGAGGCCTCGGGCGGGGAGAGCGCGGCCGAGCTGGCCGCACGCTGGCACCAGCGGCTGTCGGCCATGCCGCAGGACTTCACGCTCGCCGACCCCGGCCCTGCCCTGCTCTTCGACGACCGCGTCTACAAGAGGGGGGCGCTCACGCTGCACCATCTGCGCACGACGATGGGCGACGCGGCGTTCTTCTCGATGGTCAGGGCGTGGACGGCCGCACACAGGCACGGCAGCGTCAGCACCGCCGCCTTCCTCGCGCACGCGCCCTCGGAGCTGGAGCCGATGCTGTCCTCCTGGCTGTACGGCAGGGCGCTGCCCCGTTTTCCCTGACCTCCTCGGGGCAGTCGCACCCCCATGATGGACCACATCTTCAGGGGAGCGCTCGCGGGCGCGAAGGCGACGACGGCGATGAGCGGGGTCATGCTCGCGGGGGACAGGCTGGGTCTGATGCGCGACCAGCCGCCCAAGCGCATCGTCAGGGCGCTGCTCCCCGGCCATCCCCGCACGCCGAAGCAGGGGGAGAAACCGCTGGCCGTGCTGATGCACTACGCGTTCGGCGCGGGCGCGGGCGCGCTGCTGGCGCTGGTCACCAGGGGGCGCGGCGCGTCCTGGCCGGTCGGGGCCGCGTACGGCCTGGCGATCTGGCTGGCCAGCTATGAGGGCTGGGTCCCCGCGGTGGCGGCCATGCCGCCCGTCCACCGTGACCAGCCGGGGCGTCCGCTGGTGATGGCGGCGGGGCACGTGGTGTTCGGCTCGGTGCTGGCAGGGTCGCTGCGCAAGAACGCCTGAGACGGCCGAAGAGGTGAAGGCATGTCCGATCACACGCCCGCCGACGGCCACACACCCGCCCATGGGCACGGGCACGACCGTGGACACGGGCATGGACACGGGCATGGGCGTTCCGGTGGTGGGGTCAGGCGGCTGCTGTCCCTGGTGGGTCACGCGTTCACCGCGCACAGCCACGACAGCGCCGACAGGTCCGACCAGGCCCTGGAGTCCAGCGACAGAGGCATGCGGGTGCTGGGCGTCTCCTTCGCCGTCCTCATGGTCACCGCGACCGTCCAGGCCGTCATCGTGGCCCGTTCGGGCTCGGTGGCGCTGCTGGGCGACACCCTGCACAACTTCGCCGACGCGCTGACGGCGATCCCGCTGGCCATCGCGTTCACGCTGGGCAAGCGCGCCGCCACGCGCCGCTTCACCTACGGCTACGGCAGGGCCGAGGACCTCGCGGGGATCGTCATCGTGCTGCTGATCGCCGCCTCGGCGGGGCTGGCCGGCTACGAGGCCGTCAGGCGCCTCCTGGACCCGCAGGAGGTGCGGGCGCTGGGCTGGGTGGCCGCCGCGGGCGCGATCGGCTTCCTCGGCAACGAGTGGGTCGCCCGCTACCGCATCAGGGTCGGGCGTGAGATCGGCTCGGCCGCCCTGGTGGCCGACGGCCTGCACGCGCGCACCGACGGCTTCACCTCGCTCGCCGTGCTCCTCGGCGCGGGCGGCGCGGCGCTCGGCCTCCCCCTCGCCGACCCTGTCGTCGGCCTGCTGATCACGGTCGCCATCCTGTTCGTGCTGCGCGACGCGACGCGCGAGATCTACCACCGGCTGATGGACGCGGTCGATCCCGCGCTGGTCGAGAGGGCCGAGGCCGTGCTGGCGTCGGTGCCGGGCGTGCGGCGGGCAGGCTCGGTGCGGCTGCGCTGGATCGGTCACGCGTTGCGCGCCGAGGTGGACATCGTGGTGAGCCACGAACTGACGCTGGTGCAGGCGCACGCCGTCGCGGTGGAGGCCGAGCACCGGCTCATCCACGACCTGCGGGGCCTGCGCGCCGCCACGGTGCACGCCGATCCCGACGGCCCCACCGGCGCCGACCAGCACGCCGTCCTGGTCGAGCACCGGTAGGAGCGGCCGTCACGGGCGCGGCCGTTTCGGCGGTGTCTCACGGGTAGGCGGTTGCCATGAAAGCACTCACCTGGCACGGCAAGCGTGACGTCCGGGTCGAGGACGTCCCCGATCCTTCGATCAAGGAACCGACCGACGCGATCATCAAGGTCACCACGGCCGCCATCTGCGGCTCGGACCTGCACCTGTACGAGGTGCTCGGCCCGTTCATGGGCGAGGGCGACATCCTCGGCCACGAGACGATGGGCGTGGTGGAGGAGGTAGGCGCCGAGGTCACCCAGATCAGACCCGGCGAGCGGGTGGTCATCCCGTTCAACATCTCCTGCGGGCACTGCCACCTGTGCCGCATGGAGCTCTACGCGCAGTGCGAGACCACACAGGTGCGCGAGCACGGCACGGGAGCGGCCCTGTTCGGCTACACCAAGCTGTACGGGCAGGTGCCCGGCGGCCAGGCGGAGTTCCTCAGGGTGCCGCAGGCGCAGTTCGGCCCTGTCACCGTGCCGGAGGGCCCGCCCGACGAGCGCTTCCTCTACCTGTCCGATGTGCTGCCGACCTCCTGGCAGGCCGTGCAGTACGCCGACCTGCCCGAGGGCGGCAGCCTCACGGTCTTCGGGCTCGGCCCGATCGGCCAGATGAGCGCCCGCATCGCCAAGCACCGCGGCCACCGCGTCATCGGCGTGGACGGCGTGCCCGAGCGCCTGGAGATGGCCAGGCGGCACGGCGTCGAGGTGCTGGACGCCCGCGACCTCGACGTGCCCGACAAGATCCGCGACCTCACCGGCGGCAGGGGCACCGACTCGGTCATCGACGCGGTCGGCATGGAGGCGCACGGCTCGCCGGTCGCCAAGTTCGGCCACGCGGTCACCGGGCTGCTGCCCGACATGGTGGCCGCGCCGCTGATGCGCACCGCGGGCGTGGACAGGCTGGCCGCGCTCAACCAGGCCATCGACACCGTACGGCGCTGCGGCACCATCTCCGTCGTCGGCGTCTACGGCGGGATGGCCGACCCGATGCCCATGCTGAAGATGTTCGACAAGGGCATCACGCTCCGCATGGGGCAGGCCCACGTCCGGCGCTGGATCCCGCACCTGATGCCGCTCGTGCTGGACGACAGCGACCCCCTGGGCGTCATGGACCTGGCCACGCACCGCCTCCCGCTCGCCGAGGCGCCGCACGGCTACGAGATCTTCCAGAAGAAGCGGGACGGCGCCATCAAGGTGCTGCTCAAGCCCTGAGCCGCCGCCTGTCACGCGTGAGCCCCGGCCATGGCTTCCGGGGCTCACGCTCCTGCGTGGTCTGCTGCGAATCGACTCTCGTCACCTGGTCGCCGGCGGGTCAGGGTCTGGCGCCGACCCCCGTGGTGAACTCCTCCTTCAGGTGGCCGGGCGCCAGGGGCGGGGTGTCCATGCCCGCTCCTCCCGACATCCCCTCGATCATCTCGCGCATCGCCTGCGCGGCGCCGTACTGGGGCTGCCAGCCCAGCTCGGTGCGGGCTCTGGTGGTGTCGAGGACGGGCAGGCTGAGCGCCATCTCGAGCAGGCCGGGTGAGGCCGGGATGAGGCGCGCGTGCCAGCCGGCCGCGACGGCGGTCCTGGCCAGCCACGGCGAGAGGGGAACCAGGCGCGCGCCGAACAGGTCGGCCAGCTCGGCCGCGCCGAGGACCGGCTCGGCGGCCAGGTTGAAGGCGCCCGACACCTCGGAGACGACGGCCAGCCGGTAGGCCTGGGCGGCGTCGGAGGTGTGCAGCGCCTGCACGCGCAGTCCCGGGATGTCGGGGATGAGCGGCATGCGGTGTACCAGCCTGCCGGGCAGGAACGGCCCGCCGAACAGCCGCCGCTGCTCGCTGGCCGCCTCCCGCTTGAAGATGAACGCGGGACGCATCCTGACCACCCTGATGGCCGGGTGATCGCGCTCGAACAGGTCGAGGACGCGTTCGACGTAGGCCTTCTCCCTGCTGTAGGCCGCGCGTGGCCAGCCGTGCGTGGGCCAACTCTCGTCGACCGCGTGGTCCTTGAGGCCCGGGGAGTAGGCGCCCACGGACGAGGCGTGGATCAGTGCGGGGACCCGTGCCTGGGCGACGGAGCGGAAGACGGCCATGCTGCCGAGCACGTTGGCGCGCCAGGTGACCAGCGGGTCCCTCGTCGGCTGGAACAGCCAGGCCAGGTGGATCACGGCGTCGGCGCCCTCGAACACCCCTGTCAGATCGTCCTCGGCGACGTCGGCGGTGTGCCAGCTGGTCTTGGGCCCCGGACTCCATCGGGGCCTGCGGCGGGCGACGCCGACGACGGAGGTGACGCGGTGTTCGGATTCGAGCGACTCCAGCACGCTGGTTCCGACGTTTCCTGACGCGCCGACCACGATGACTCTCATGAAGCGCGACTGCCCGGACGAATACCGATCAAACCGGACATGGGCGAACCTGGAGGCCTGGCCGACCACTAGATTGGCGGCATGGTCACGGTCGAGGACGTACGCCGCCTGACGTCGAAGTTTCCCCGCTCCTCCGAGCACCTGATCCGCGATCGCGTGAAGTTCCGCGTGGGCTCCATCGTCTACGTCGCCTTCTCCAGAGACGAGACGATCATGGGGTTCGGCTTCCCCAAGGAGGAGCGGGCCGCGCTCGTGGCGGCCGAGCCCGACAAGTTCCTCATGCCGTCCGAGAGCGACCTGCGCTTCCACTGGGTGCAGGCGCGCATGGCCGCGCTCGACGAGCCCGAGATGCGCGAGCTGGTGACCGAGGCGTGGCGGATGGCGGTGCCGAAGAAGGTCTACGCCGCCTATCTGGAGACGCTCAGGTAGAGCTCGCGCGCCAGCGCGGTGGTGCGCTTCACCGAGTCGCTCCAGCCGCCGCCCGCCGGATGCGCGGTGAGCAGCACCAGGATCAGCCTGTCGTCCTTGCCGACCAGCCCGGTCGTGTGCAGGACGGGCCTGCCCAGGTCGGGAACCCCTGATCGCGAGCCCGACCGCGCCGCAGGGCGCGCGGGGGCCGGGGCGGCGAGGGCCATGGGGGCGGCGGCCACGGGAGCGGTCGAGGAGAGCGCGGGAGTGGCCGGGGCCGCGAGGGCGCCGCCCGCGGGGCGCCCCGAGCACTTCACCGGCGGCACGGTCCCGAAACCGGACCAGCCCTGCTTGACCGCCCAGGGGCGGGGCACGCCGTCCGGGATGCCGAAGGTCTGGTCGAAGCCGTCGCTGCCGCAGGGGGTCGCCTGCCTCAGGTGCCCGACGATCAGGTCGCGCACCCTCGGCGCCGCCCTGTCCATCAGGTAGCGGTAGGTCCTGGCCACGTCGTAGGCGCTCAGCGAGGTGTAGCCCCAGAAGCCGGGCTTGTCGGCGGGCGGCGGGGCGGTGTCGGCCAGGCCGAGCCGCCTGGCCGTACGGGTCACGATGGCGCCCTTGCCGCCGCGGTCCCAGAAGGCCGAGGCCGCGTCGTCGTCGCTGGAGCGCAGCATGATCTTGAGTTGCGCGAGGTCGCGGGCGGACGGCTTGGCGGTCCGCTCGAGGAAGTCGATCGCGATGAGAATCTTGATCACCGAGGCGGACCTGAACGCCCTGTGCGCGAGCCGGTGCGCGACGATCTTCCCCGCCACCCTGTCGAAGACCACGTAGCCGGCCGTCGTCCCCGGCGGCACCTTGGGCGGAGCGGCGGCCAGCGCGGGCGTGCCCGCCAGGAGGGGGACGGCGGCGGCCACGGCCAGCCATGGCTTGATTCGCATCCGCCATGTTTATCAGAGGCGGACCACAACAGCTTTGCCGCAGGCTGGGCTTGTGTGGGGAAATGTCCGGCAACGGGCTCCTTATGTCGGATACGCCATTCGGGTCCTTCTTCGGCGACCCATTCAGAGGGTTCGAGCAGCTCAGCGGCCGGGTGTTCGGCGGCATGGAGTCCTGGCCTCCCACCCGGCCCAGCGTGCAGCGCGTCGACGTGGGCAGGCTGCTGAGCGAGCCTGCCAGGCAGCTGCTGGCGAGAGCCGTCCAGATCGCCGCCGACAGGGGCGCCCCCGACGTCGACGTCCTGGACCTGCTGGCCGCGGCCACCGAGGAGGAGCCGGGCCGGGCTCTGCTGCTGTCGTCCGGCGCCGACCCCGGCAAGCTGCGCGAGCGCGCGGAAAGCGTGTCCCATGGCGGGGCGCCGGGCGAGGCGCCCACCACCTTCTCCCCCGCCGCCAAGCGCGCGGTGCTCGACGCCCAGCGCGTCTCGCGCGCTCTCGGCGCCTCCTACATCGGCCCCGAACACCTGCTGCTCGCCCTCGCCGCCAACCCCGACTCCACCGCCGCCCGCCTGCTGGCCGAGCAGGGCGTCTCCGCCGGCGAGCTGCAGACCGCCACCCTCGCCGAGCCCGAGCGCGGCCTCACGCCGAAGGGCGAGACCCCCGCGCTCGACGAGTACGGCAGAGACCTGACGGAGGAGGCGAGGAAGGGCGGCCTCGACCCCGTCGTCGGCAGGGAGGAGGAGATCGAGCAGGCCATCGAGGTCCTCTCGCGCCGCACCAAGAACAACCCGGTCCTCATCGGCGAGCCAGGCGTCGGCAAGACCGCCATCGTCGAGGGCATCGCCCAGCGCATCGTCAACGGCAGCGTGCCCGACACGCTCAAGGACCGCAGGGTGGTCGCGCTCGATCTGACCGGCATGGTGGCGGGCTCGAAGTACAGGGGCGAGTTCGAGGAACGGATCAAGAAGGTCATCGACGAGGTGCGCCGGCACTCCGACGAGATCGTGGTGTTCATCGACGAGGTGCACACCCTGGTCGGCGCGGGCTCGGCCGAGGGCGGCATGGACGCGGCCAACATTCTCAAGCCTGCCCTGTCCAGGGGCGAGCTGCACGTCGTCGCGGCCACCACCATCGACGAGTACCGCAAGCACATCGAGAAGGACGCCGCCCTGGAACGCCGCTTCCAGCCCGTGCTGGTGCCCGAGCCGAGCGTCGAGGACACCGTCGGCATCCTCGCGGGGCTGCGTGACGCCTACGAGGCCCACCACCAGGTCCGCATCACCGACGACGCCCTCGACGCGGCCGCGAGCCTGTCGGCCCGCTACATCGCCGACCGCTTCCTGCCCGACAAGGCCATCGACCTGATGGACCAGGCCGCCGCCAGGGTGCGGCTGCGTGCCCGCACGCCCGCCGCCGACGTGCGCGAGCTGGAGGAGCGGCTGGCGTCGCTGCGCAGGGAGAAGGACCAGGCGGTCGCGGGCGACGAGTTCGACAGGGCGAAGGAGCTGACCTCGGAGATCGACAGGCTCAGGCCCGAGCTCGAGAACGCCCGTCACGGCCACGACACCGTGCCGGAGGTGACCATGGCCGACATCGCCGAGGTGGTCTCGCGGCGCACCGGTATCCCCGTCTCGCAACTCACCGAGCAGGAGCGCGACCGGCTGCTGCGCCTGGAGCAGCACCTGCACGAGCGCGTCATCGGCCAGGACGAGGCGGTCACCGCGGTCGCCGAGGCCGTACGGCGGGCGAGGGCGGGCCTGTCGGACCCCAACAGGCCGATCGGCAGCTTCCTCTTCCTCGGCCCGACGGGCGTGGGCAAGACCGAGCTGGCCAGGGCTCTGGCCGGAGCGCTGTTCGGCGGCGAGGACCACATGGTCCGCATCGACATGAGCGAGTTCGGCGAGCGGCACACCACGGCCAGGCTGGTGGGCGCGCCGCCCGGATACGTCGGCTACGAGGAGGCGGGGCAGCTGACCGAGGCCGTCCGCCGCCGACCGCACACCGTGGTGCTGCTCGACGAGATCGAGAAGGCGCACCCCGACGTCATGAACCTGCTGCTGCAGATGCTCGACGACGGCCGCCTCACCGACGGGCAGGGCCGCACGGTCGACTTCACCAACGCCATCGTGATCATGACGAGCAACCTCGGCGCCCAGCTCATCCTGCATGGCGGCGACGACGTCGAGGAGCAGCTCATAAACCTGCTGAAGTCGACGCTCAAGCCCGAGCTGCTCAACCGCATCGACGAGACGATCATCTTCACGCGCCTGGCCGGCGAGCAGCTGCGCCAGATCGTGGACCTGCTGCTGGAGAAGACCAGGCAGCGGCTGCGCGGCCAGGGCATCGAGCTGAGCGTCAGCGACCAGGCCAAGGACTGGCTGGTTGAGCACGGCTACCAGCCCGAGTTCGGGGCGCGGCCGCTGCGTCGTACCGTGCAGCGGGAGCTGGACAACCGGCTGTCGTCGCTGCTGCTGGGCGGCCAGGTGAAGGAGGGCGACACCGTGGAGGTGGACGTGAGCGGCGGCGGCCTCGAGGTGAAGGTCGCCGCCGCCCAGGTGGCCTAGCGACGGCGCAGGCTCGCGTCGGTCAGCGCGGGCGGCCGCCAGCCGCTGTCGCCCGCGTTCAGCGTGACGCCGGGCGGGACGATCTCGTCGATCCTGTCGAGCACGTCGTCGCTCAGCCTCACCTCGTCGGCGCCGAGCTGACCCTCCAGGTGCTCCATGGTCCTCGGTCCGATGATGGCCGAGGTCACCCCTGGATGCCGCAGGGTGAAGGCCAGGGCCAGGTGGATCAACGTCAGCCCCGCCTCCTCCGCCAGCACCGCGAGCTGTTCCACGACCTCCAGCTTGCGCTGGTTGGCCGGCAGCGACAGGTCGTAGCGCTCGGGGATGCGCGCGGCCCTGCGCGACTGCGGCGTCTCGGCGCCCTGGCGGTAGCGTCCCGACAGCCAGCCGCCCGCCAGCGGGCTCCACACGATGGCGCCCATGCCGTACTTCTGGACCACGGGCAGCACGTCGGCCTCGATGCCGCGCACCAGCAGGGAGTACGGCGGCTGCTCGCACACGAACCGCTCGAGGCCGCGCCGCTCGGCCGCCCAGTGCGCCTCGACCAGCTGGTGGGCGGGGAAGGTGGAGCTGCCGACGTAGCGGACCTTGCCCTGCCGTACGAGGTCGGTCAGCGCGCCGAGCGTCTCCTCGATGTCGGTGCCGGGGTCGGGCCTGTGGATCTGGTAGAGGTCGATCCAGTCGGTGCCCAGGCGGCGCAGGCTGTCCTCGACGGCCTGGAAGATCCAGCGCCTGGAGTTGCCGCGCTGGTTGGGCCCCTCCCCCATCACGCCGTGCACCTTGGTGGCCAGCACCACCTCCTCGCGCCTGCCCGACTTGGCCAGGGCCCGGCCGACGATCTCCTCCGACTCCCCCTGGGAGTAGACGTCGGCGGTGTCGATGAAGTTGACGCCCGAGTCGAGGGCGCGCTCGATGATCCTGGTGGACTCCTCCACGGAATGCTCGCCCCATCCGCCGAACATCATGGCGCCGAGGCAGAGCGGGCTGACCTTGAGACCGGTTCTTCCGAGTGCGCGGTATTCAGTCACATCTTTCAGAGTGCCTGAACAGCCCTGTCGAGGGGCACGTCGCCCTCCACCAGCTCCAGCGTCATGCTGGCGGTGCGGGGCTCGTCGAGCAGCGCCACCACCACCGCGGCCACGTCGTCGCGCGCCACCTTGCCCCTGGGCACCGGCGGCGGCGCGAGCAGGACACCGGCGGCGCCCGGCTCGTCGGTCAGACCGCCGGGCCGCAGGATCGTCCAGTCGAGGTCGCGGCCGCGCAGGTCGTCCTCCGCCGCGGTCTTGGCCGCGATGTAGGCCGCCCACACCTCGTCGGTGCCGGGACGCGGCGGCGCGCCCGCGCCCATCGAGGAGATCTGCACGAACCTGCGCACGCCCGCGCGCTCGGCGGCCTCGGCCAGCAGCACAGAGGCCCCCCTGTCGACGGTGTCCTTGCGGGCCGCCCCGCTGCCCCGACCCGCTCCCGCCGCGAAGACGACCGCGTCGGCACCGTCGAGGAGCTCGGCCACCTGCTCGGCCGAGGCGCTCTCCAGGTCGCAGACGACGGCCTGGCCGCCCGCCGACTCCACGTCGGCCCGATGATCGGGGTTGCGGACCAGCCCCACGGCCTGGTCCCCCCGCTCGGCCAGCCTGCGCTCCAGCAAAAGCGCGATCTTCCCGTGTCCACCAGCGATCAGCACACGCATGGCTCCAGCGTTTCACACGGGGAAGGCATGCGTTTCACCCGGTCACCTCATGACAGTGCGCATCTGGGAGCCGCGAGCGACCTCCCGCACGCTGAAGCCATGACAAAGACAGCCACACTCCGCTTCGCCTGGCACTTCGGCGAGATGCTCGTCGCGATGATCCTCGGCATGGTGCTGCTCGGCCCCGTGTGGGACGCGCTCACCTCCTGGCTCGGCCTCACGGCCCTGTTCGCCAGGACCGACGTCGCGGTCATGGTCATGGCCGCCGACATGACCGTCGCCATGACGATCTGGATGCGCTACCGGGGCCACTCCTGGGCCCCTGTCGCCGAGATGGGCGCGGCGATGTTCGTGCCGTTCCTGCTGCTCCTTCCGCCCCACTGGCTCGGCGCGCTGTCGGGAGAGGTCGTGATGATCGCCGGGCACGTCCTGATGCTGCCCGCCATGCTGGCCGCGATGCTGTGGCGCAGGGACGAGTACACGCGCGGCCACAAGGACCACGCGGGCCCGCCCGCCGTCGGCCGCCCGAGCTGACCTGACCACAATGGAGCAATGGACTACACCGCACCACCGGGGCCCGCCTTCCTGTTCGACCTCGACGGCACCCTGATCGACAGCGTCTACCAGCACGTCATCGCCTGGCGCAGCGCCCTGTCCGGCATGGGGGTCGACCTGTCGGTGTGGCGGATCCACCGCAGGATCGGCATGAGCGGCGGCCTGTTCGTCACCGCCCTGCTCAGGGAGACCGGCCTCAGCCTCACCCAGCAGCAGATCGACGACCTGCAGCAGGCGCACGCCGCCGCCTACCTGGAGCAGATCGACACGGTGCGGCCGCTGCCGGGCGCCATCGAGCTGCTGCGCGAGCTGACCCGGCGCCAGGTCCCCTGGGCCATCGCCACCAGCGGATACGCCAAGACCGCCCGCAGGGCGCTGGGCATGCTGAAGCTCCCTGACGACACCCCGATGGTCACCCGCGACCTGGTACGGCGCGCCAAGCCGGACCCCGACCTGTTCCTGGCCGGAGCCGCCCTGCTCGACGTCGACCCCCGCCACGCCATGGTCGTCGGCGACAGCGTCTGGGACCTGCTGGCCGCCAGAAGGGCGGGCGCGCTCGGCATCGGCCTGCAGTCCGGCGGGTACGGCAGGGACGAACTCGAACGCTCGGGCGCCTTCCGCGTCTACGCCGATCCGGCCGACATGCTCAACAGGCTCGACGAGCTCGGCGTGCGTCTGGGGGAATAACCGCGGGGCGCCGAACCGATCTGGTGAGGGACGCGTATCTTCCCGCGAACACCTCGCGCTTTTGTGCGAAACAGGAGCTGACATGGATCTGGCAGACATCGGCGTGACGGGGCTGGCCACGATGGGCCGCAACCTTGCCCGCAACTTCGCCCGCAACGGCTACGCGGTCGCGGTGCACAACCGCTCGCACAGCCGTACGGAGGCGCTGGTCAAGGAGTTCGGCGGCGAGGGCACCTTCCTGCCGTCGGAGGACGTGGCCGACTTCGTCGCCTCGCTCAAACGGCCACGCCGAGCGATCATCATGGTGAAGGCCGGCGCGGGCACCGACGCGGTCATCGACCAGTTGGCCGACCTGATGGAGCCGGGCGACATGATCGTCGACGGCGGCAACGCCCACTTCGAGGACACCAGGCGCAGGGAGGCGGCGCTGCGCGAGCGCGGCATCCACTTCGTCGGCACCGGCATCTCGGGCGGCGAGGAGGGCGCGCTGCTCGGCCCGAGCATCATGCCGGGCGGCTCCCGTGAGTCCTACGAGGCGCTCGGCCCCATGCTGGAAAGCATCGCGGCCCAGGTCGACGGTGTCCCCTGCGCGACCTACGTCGGGCCTGACGGCGCGGGCCACTTCGTCAAGATGGTGCACAACGGCATCGAGTACTCCGACATGCAGCTCATCGCCGAGTCCTACGACCTGCTGCGCCAGGCCCTCGGCGCCACGCCGGCCGAGCTGGCCCAAATCTTCAGGGAGTGGAACCAGGGCGACCTGGAGTCGTACCTGATCGAGATCACCGCCGAGGTGCTCGACCAGGTCGACGCCGAGACGGGCCGCCCGTTCGTGGACGTCGTGGTCGACCGTGCCGAGCAGAAGGGCACCGGCCGCTGGACCGTCCAGAGCGCGCTCGAACTGGGCGTCCCCGTCACCGGCATCGCCGAGGCGGTCTTCGCCCGCGCCCTGTCAGGCCATCCCGCCCAGCGCGAGGCCGCTCGCGGGCTCGAAGGCCCCTCGCTGTCGGGCGTCGCGGGCAAGGAGCTGGTCGAGGACGTGCGGCAGGCGCTGTACGCCTCCAAGATCGTGGCCTACGCCCAGGGCTTCGACCAGATCGCCGCCGCCTCCAAGGAGTACGGCTGGGACGTCGACCTCGGCGCGATGGCCACGATCTGGCGGGGCGGCTGCATCATCAGGGCGCGTTTCCTCGACAGGATCCGCGCCGCCTACGACGCCGACCCCACGCTGGCCACGCTGCTGGCCGACGAGGGCTTCGCGGGGGCGCTCGCGGCCGCGCAGGAGGCGTGGCGGCGGGTGGTGACCACGGCGGTGAAGATCGGGGTGCCGACCCCCGGCTTCTCCTCGGCGCTGGCCTACTACGACGGGCTGCGCAGGGACAGGCTGCCGGCGGCGCTGGTGCAGGGGCTGCGCGACTACTTCGGGGCGCACACCTACCAGCGGGTGGACAAGGAGGGCGCCTTCCACGTCGACTGGTCGGGCGACAGGGCCGAGCACACCGCGTGAGCGCCTTTACATTGTAGATTTTTCTGGAGCGCCGGGGATTTTACCCAATCCCCGGCGCTCCCGCGTCTTCCCATGCGTCTAACCGTGGACAGCTGACCTGCTAGGTCCTGGTTTCTCACCGTCTCGGCCGAAAGGACAACCGCGCCGCCCCATCTGACGTCAAGAGGCCCGTGACGGGGTACGGGCCTGATGTGACGGCCGGACCGAAGTCCTGCTGGAGTGGCGTGCATGGACAGAGGGTCACCGGTGACTACGGTGGGCTGTCGGAGGCTTGCCGTACAGCGGCGGGCAGGTGAACGTCGGGTGAGCACGCTCACCCGCGGGCACGGCTGCGACGGAAGATGGGTGGGTGAAGTGGCCCGAAGCGGATGTGGTGGGGCCGTGCGTGAGCGAGCCGGTGACGGTCTTCGCCACGGCGGACAGACGTGCGGACGGAGAGCTGGCGCACGAGGGCAACAGGGTTCCGGACATCGCGGTGCTCGATCAGGACACGCTGGTGGTCGGCTGGAGGTCGGGGGTGGCCGACCCCATGGACGCCACACCGGCCGACCAGGGATCGATCGGCTTCGCCCGCTCGGCCGACGGCGGGCGCACCTGGACCACGGGGACGCTGGCGGCGGCGACGGACACGCACCGCTACCACTACGTGATCTTCCTCAACGACTCCGGTGTGCTTTACGCCCTGCTGGGACGTATCACGATCAGCGAGGATCGCGACAGCGCGGGCAACGTCGACGGCTTTCCTGTCAGGATGGTCGCCAGGTGCAGCGCCGACGCGGGTGTGACATGGGAGGACTTTCCCCTCACGGTCGAGGTGCCGGACAACGGCAGGGGTGTCGTCGTGGCCGGCAAGCCGATCAGGCACGAGGGTGTGTGGCTGCTGCCGTACTGGCGGCAGACGGGGAGCGGCACCAAGGCAGGGGTGCTGCGATCGACGGACCTGCGGACGTGGCGCTCGGGCCGGCTGGCCGAGCCCCCGCGGGGAATCGGGGTGGAGGAGCCTCAGGTGGCGCCCGCTCAGGAGGGTGGCCTGGTGATGGTGGCCAGGGCGCTCGACCTGCGGGGCGGCTCGTCGCCGGAGGCCAGGGACGCGAGGTACCGCGCCCACGCGGCGCACGCGGCGGTGTCGAGGAGCGCGGACGGGGGACTCACCTGGGAACCGATGTCCCTGGACCCCCAGCTCCCGAATTATTACGTCAAGGGGTTCTTCACCACGGATGCCGAGGGGCGGTATCTCACGATCTACAACACCTTGGCGGGCCCTTTCAGGGGTGAGAGGCCCGAGCAGTACCGGGAGGTGCTGCACTACAAGGTCAAGCCGCAGGGCTGCCCGTGGGGGCCAGGACGGCTGTTCGCCGACGGGACCAGGCTGACCAGGGGCGCGGCGCGGGGCTGGGACGTCTACGCCAGCGCGCAGGAGTACGCGCCGGGCCGGTTCTTCGTCGTGTGGGAGCACAACCAGATCGCGATCAGGGTCGCCAGGCTCGACCTGACCCGCGCCTTCACCGGTGTCCGGCTGTCCGGCCCCGGCTCGGCGCCCCAGACCCCGCCCGCCGGTTTCGTGGCCACTGTGGAGGGCGACGACTTCGAGCTCACCATCGCCGGCCGGATGACCCTCGCGGTGGGAGCGGGCGGCGTGTCGCTGGACGGGCGCGCCGTCCTGGAGCCAGGAGGGACGCGCTGGCGGGTGGTGGCCGACCGGCGCGGCGAGGCCGCTCTGTGGCGCGACCTCACCGACACCGGCCTGCGCTGGCGCCTCCCGCCCGGGCCTGGCCTCGGCGAGGTGACCCTGACGGGACGGGCCACGGCCGAAGTCACCGACAACCTCGCAGGGCTGCCGTGGGCGGGCTGGACGCTGTCGGGCAGCCGCGTCACCGACGGCAGGCTCGACCTGCGCGGCTCGGCCACCGTCCCGCTGGAGATCACCGAGTCGTGCGACTTCACGGTGGAGTTCAGCGGCAGGGTCGTCGACGACAGCGCCCTCGACCCGGTCACCGGCCTCGGCGTCAGCCTCGGCACCAAGGTCGCCAACGGCGCCCGCAGGCTCATGATGACCGTCCAGAAGGGAGAGGTCTGGGCGATGCCCAAGGGCTCCTCCCGATGGGAACGCGTGCACAGGGGCCGCGCGGGGCTCTGGCGGGTCAGCGTCGACAGCGCGGGGGTGGCCAGGCTGTTCGCCGACGGCGCCGACACCGGCGCGAGGTGGGTGGTTCAGGACAGCCGCGAGCGCCCGCAGGCCACCCACTGGGTGAGCGCGACGGCAGGCGGCAACACCGCCGCCGCCCTCCTCGACTGGACCCTGGTCACCGCAACGCTCGGCTAGGAGGGTTGGCCACCGCCGTCACCGTCACGTACCCGATCGGTCCCTGCGCGTCGTGCATGACGCACTGCCCGAGCGCCACCCCTTCGTTGCCGAGGTGGCCGATGGTCTCCAGCCCGAGTTCGGGACTGCGCGGCAGGCGGCTGAGGGTGAGGGTGTAGTCGGCGTTGATGTAGTGCAGGCCCTCAGTGCCGACGTTGCTGAGCGGGCTGGCGAAGTCGGCGGCCAGCGCGGCCAGCGTGAACGGCGAGACCTCCTCGCCCTCCACCAGCGGGCGGACCTCCCTGACCCACGCCCTGTGCGGGCCCGGCCGCTCGCCCCAGCCGGTGAGCTGCCAGAGCTCGAACGGCAGCGGCGGCCCTCCTGGCGGCGGCGGGCCCTGCGGCAGCGGCTCCTCCCACGCCCTGGTGTGGGTCAGCGCCCCGGGGGGCTGCTCGCCGTTGCGCAGCAGGACGGCGCTGGCCCTGGCGACCTGGCCCTGCTCGGTCGAGAGGACGGCGTCGGCGACCCTGATCCTGCGGCCGTCCCTGACCCTGACGGTCTCCACCGTCAGCGGGAGCAGCGGGCTGTTGCGGAACAGGTCGACGGTCAGCCTCGCGAAGTGCAGCCCCTCCTCGCCGTGCTCGGCCTCGATGGCCCTGGCGGCCAGGCCGCCGAGCAGGCGGCCGTGCAGCATGTCGACGGCCCAGGGGCTGTGCGCGTGCGGCGCGGGGACGTACTCGCCTTTGGTGAGGGCGAAGAACGCCCCGAGATTATCCACAGAATGTGATTCTAAAACGTCGGCGGGGCCAGAGGTGGCGACAATCGAGGTATGAGATTCGGCGTGCTCGGCCCGACAGAGGTCTCCGGCGTCCCTGTGAGAGGCGCGGGGCTCAGCGGCCTGCTCGTGCTGCTGGCGCTGGAGGCGGGCCGGGTCGTCTCCGTCGACCGGCTGGTCGAGGCGCTTTACGGGCCCTCGGGCACGGTCAACGCGCTGCAGTCGCAGGTGTCGCGGTTGCGGGGGCTGGTGGGGGTGCCGCTGGAGCTCGGGCCCGCCGGTTACCGGCTGGTGGTCGATCCGCTCGAGGTCGACGCCCACCTGTTCACGCACGCGGTGGCCGCGGCGCGCAGGGTGTCGTCACCGGGTGAGCGGGCGCGGCTGCTGCGTGAGGCGCTCGGCCTGTGGCGCGGTCCCGCGCTGGCCGACGTCCTGACGCTGCCCTTCGCCGAGGCGGAGGCCGCCACGCTGGAGGAGCTGCGCCTCTCGGCCGTGGAGGACCGGGTCGAGGCCGACCTGCTCACGGGCTGCGCCCCACTCGCCGAGCTGGTCTCCGAGCTGGGCGAGCTGGTGCGGCGGCAGCCGCTGAGGGAGCGGCTGCGAGGTCAGCTCATGCTCGCCCTGGCCAGGTCGGGGCGCAGGGCGGAGGCGTTGGAGGTGTTCGAGGAGGCGCGCAAGACGCTGGCCGAGGAGCTGGGCGCCGACCCCTCGCCCGAGCTGGCCGCCCTCCACCTGAGCCTGCTGCGCGACGAACCACCCTCCGCCGTGGCCTCGCCCGCCGCCTCAGCCGACCCGCTCACCGTGGGGCGCCTGCCGGCGGCGTCCGTCTCCGCTGAGGCCCTCGGCGCGGTGTCGGCGCTGCGGCCCCGGGCGCCCAGACCGCGGCTGACCAGCTTCGTCGGGCGCGACCACGAGCTTCGCCTGGTCGGCCGGCTGCTCGGCCGAGGCCGCCTGCTGACGCTCGCGGGGCCCGGCGGCGCGGGCAAGACGAGGCTGGCCGTCGAGGCGGCCGAGGCGGCCCACGGCCTCGGGGAGGTCTGCTTCGTCGAGCTGGCCCCGCTCGGCCCAGGCAGCGACGTCGCGCTGGCGGTGCTCACCGCGCTCGGCCTGCCGTACGGCCACTCCGAACCACCGGGCCCGCTGTCGGCCGCGCGCCAGGACCCTTCGGCGTCGATCTCCCTCCCGCGTGGAGTGCCGCCTGTCGACGCGCTGGTGACGGCGCTCGGCGACCATCGCGTCACGATCGTCCTCGACAACTGCGAGCACCTCGTCGAGGCGGCCGCGCTGCTCGTCGACCGGATCCTCGCCGAGTGCCCGCGCGTGCGCGTGCTGGCCACCAGCCGCGAGCCGCTGAACATCGACGGCGAGCAGGTCCTGCCCATCGCCCCGCTCCCCCAGCCGCCGCACGGTCTCGACCTCGAGCAGGCGCGCGAGCACCCCGCGGTGCGGCTGCTGGCCGACAGGGCGGCGGCCGTCCGACACGGTTTCACCGTCACCGGCGACAACCTCGAGCCCGTCCTGCGCATCTGCAGGGCGCTCGACGGGCTGCCGCTGGCGATCGAGCTGGCCGCCGCCAGGCTGCGGGCGCTCACCCCCGCCGAGGTCGCCGCCAGGCTCGACGACCGCTTCAGGTTGCTGACCGGCGGCAGCCGTACGGCGCTGCCCCGCCATCGCACGCTGCGCGCGGTCGTCGCGTGGAGCTGGGACCTGCTCGACCCCGCGGAGCGCATCCTGGCCGCCAGGCTGTCGGTGTTCGTCTCCGGCACGACGGCCGAGGCGGCCGAGCGGGTCTGCGGCGGCGACCTCGACCTGCTCTCCGCGCTGGTCGACAAGTCGATCGTGCAGGCCGACGGCGGGCGCTTCGGCATGCTCGAGACCGTCAGGGCCTTCTGCGCCGAACGGCTGGCCGAGTCGGGTGAGGAGCAGCGTGTCAGGCAGGCGCACGCCGAGCACTACGCCCGCATGGCCGCCTCCGCCGAGTCCCAGCTTCGCGGACCCGACCAGCTGCGCCGGCTGGCCGAGCTGGCGGCCGAGCACGACAACCTGCGCGCGGCGCTGCGCTGGGCCATCGACACGGGGCGGGCCGAGATGGCGCTGCGCCTGACCGCCGACCTGTGGATGTACTGGTGGCTGCGCGGCCTGCGCCACGAGGGGGCGCGGCTGTCGGCCGAGGTACTCGACCTGGTGGGGCCCGAACCTCCCGAGGGCCTGGCGGAGCACCACATCATGTGCGCGCTGCAGATGGTGACGACGGGGCGGCCGCTGGAGGAGGCGCGGGAGCGTCTGGACAACGCCGAGCGCCTCGCGCGCGGTATGACCGATCCGCCGCGCCACCCGCTGATCGCCATGGTCAGGCCCTATCCGGCGATCGCCTCAGGCGACTACACCCTGCTGCTGCCCGCGCTGCTGGCCGCCACCACCGCCTCCGATCCCTGGTCGAGGGCCTTCGCCAGGCTGCTGCTCGGCTACCTGCGGCTGGGCGCCGGCGAGGTCGAGGCAGGCGAGCGCGAGCTGCGGCTGGCGCTCGACACCTTCCGCATGGCCGGCGACAGGTGGGGCGTGGGTCAGGCGATGCTCCAGCTGTCGGAGCTGTCGGGATGGCGCGGCGAGCACAAGGAGGCGATAGCGATGGCGGAGGAGGCGCTGGAGGTGATCGCGCCCTTCGGCGCCACCGAGGACACCGCGCTGCTGATGTCGCGCCGCGGAGCCGAGCTGGCCCGCGCGGGCGACCTCGCCGCCGCCGAGGTGGAGCTGGAGCGGGCCGCCTCCATGGCGCGCCGCCTGCCGGGCTCGGAGGCGGAGGCGATCGCGACCTACGGCCTGGCCGAGCTGGCGCGGCTGGGCGGCGACCCCGCGCGGGCGACCGAGCTCTACATGGCTGCCCTGGCGGGCTGCGAGGCGCACTGGCTCGGGGCGCACGAGACGCGGGGTCGCGTCCTGATCGGGCTCGGCAGGGTGGAGGGCGACGGAGCGCGGCTGCGCGAGGCCTACGACCTCCTGGTCGACGTCCTCGATCTGCCGGGCGCCTCCGGCGCGGTGCAAGCCATGGCCGAGCTGGTGCTTCGCGAAGGGCCTGCCGCTCGCGCGGCCTTCCTGCTGGGGGCGGCGGTGTCGCTGCGCGGCGCCGCTCTGACCGACGGGCCCGATGTGGTCCGTACGGCGGGCGAGGCCAGGCGGGTGCTGGGTGACGCGGCGTTCGAGCGGTCCTACCAGCGTGGCTGCTCGACACCTCGCGACCAGGTCACCGACCTGCTGCCCTTCTGATTCCCTCTTCGCCTGTCACGCCCGCGGCGCGAGACCGGTAAAAGGCCGTCACCGGGGCGGCCTGGCGAAGAGTCACGCCGTACAAGGGCAAGAACAAGCCCGCCTCGCAGAAACAAGCCAACCGCGCCCACGCCCACTTGCGCGGTCCCGGCGAGCGGGCCAACGCCCAGCTTAAAAGCTGGCGCATCCTCCGCAAGCTACGCTGCTGCCCGCCCAAGGCCGGCCACCAATGCAAAGCGATCGCTGTCCTGCAGAACTACGAACTCGCCCGAGGATGAAAAGGGCTCAGTCGGAGCCCGCCGCGCGCACGGGCGGCCCCCTTTCGAGGGCTCGGACAGAGTGGCCTTCTTCGGTCAGCCGCTCCACCAGCTCGACCTGCTCGGCCTCCGACTCGCGACGACGACAGGCTCCACTCGCTCGGCCGGCCCCGGCCCGGGGCGGGGTTCGGCGGGGCTTGCTCGGACCGCGGGACGCCAGCTCGTATAGGTTCGCCAGCTCGTCGGTCGTGTACCGGCCGGCCAGCAGCGCTTCGTCGGCTTCCCCGATTTCGGTGAGCATGCCGTGATCCCACCCGCCCGCACTCGGTCGGCCGGTTCGCCGCCACCACGTACGTCTCAGCGTGCGCATCACTGCGAGAGGTCCAGCCGCGCGGGACGGGGACCAGCCACCTGCCGACCTCGGTGATCGGGCGGGGACTTGCCCTCATCGGCCATCTCCGGAGTCGAGGAACGATGGGAGCGGTACAGGCTGTTCGAGCAGGTCAGACGAGTGTGCACCACCAACGGCGTTGAGTCCGCTTCGGCCCGAACATGGTGGGAGAGTCTGGCGGAATAGCGCGACCTTGAGTGTTTCCGCAGGCCGTGGCGACTATCTGCACCATGATCCATCTCACCGCTCAATGGCTGTCCTCTCGCTCCTCGACCCCGAGGGTGCCGGCGCCGGTGAGGTCTGCGCGCCGTTGATGACGGCGCTGGCGGCCGTGTACACCCAGCTCGCCAGCCCCGCCGCTGCGGCGCCCGACCCGCCGGGCTGGTACCAGCCGGACCGCGGGTTCAGAAATCGTTACGGAGGCGTGCTGCGCCACCGGAGAACGCGGCGGCGATTCCCGGCCGGTCGGGTGAGCTGGTGAGGACCTGCGTCCATTCCCTCTTGCGGAGGGAAGGGTGGGCGAGGTCGCCGCCACAGCGGCAGCGCAGCCGGAACGTGGGATGGCGGGCGCAGTCCTCGCAGAACAGCCGATGGCACGCGCCGCAGACCGACAGCCTCTCGACCATGAAGGAGTCACGGCACACGGCACAGTGCCGGGTGCCGCGCAGCAGCACGGCGGCGGCACGGCCGGCCAGTGCGCGGCTGCACTCGATCAGCTCCAGCGCCTCCGCCGAGATGCCGGCGGGAGCGGAGCCCGCCCAGCGCTCGGCCGCGACGAGGCAAAGCCCGAGCAGCGGATCGTCGGGCCGCCCGTCGGCTGACCACAACTGCGCCCGGTTGTTCAGCCGCGCCGTCAGACCGCGCTCCGCCGGGTCCCTGCCGAGGGTGACGGCTTCGACCGCGGCCCGATCCCGATGGTGCACCGGCCTGCGGATCACCTGTTTCGCGCGGATGACGTGGGCTCGCCGCATCGCGTAGTCGGTCTCACCGCGCTGGTAAGCGGCCTCGATCAGGTACCTGAGCTTCCGCACGGTGGTCGTGCTGTCCACGGTGGCCAAGTGCTCGCGCAGCCTCGCCCACGCCGCGTCGGGACGGACCGGCCCGCGCCGTCCCTCGACCACGCATCGGAGCAGGTCGCCCATGTCCATGCCCGCCTGGGAGAGCAGATCCAGGATCTGGTCGAGGAGATCGGAGTCGTCCGCTTCGACGAGGTCCACCGCAGCCAGGACGAGCCAGCGGAGGCTCATGCCCACGTCCTCGGTGTCGGTCTGCAACGCGACCTGCGCAGCCAGCTCGTCGTCGCCGCTGATGACGTAGAACATGCGCATCGCCGCCCGCGCCGACGGATTGTCGGGGTCGACGGCGTAGGAGTGGCGTACGTACGGCAGCGCGCGTCCGGGGTCGTCGAGGCTCAGCCACGCCTGCGCGAGGATCGCGGTGTCGGACTCCTTCGCGAACTCGCCGACGGCCTCCCACGCTTCGGTCACCTCACGCAGGCGTACGACATCGGCCTCGGCCCCGGTCGCCTCGACCAGCGCCACCAGCGCAATTACCAGCTGCCCGACGAAGGTCAGCGCGATCGCGCGGGGGATGTCCAGGGCGATCGGCCACGCCTCACCCTGGACATCCGCCTCTGTTCCAGCGGGCAGGACGTTCTCGCCGGGAAGGTCGTGGAAGGCCTGCCACAGGGACCCGGGCCGCCCCGGCTCGCCGAGGACCCGGGTGCACAGCTCCTCGATGCGCCTGAGCGCCGGGACGGAGCCGACGCGGTACAGCTGCGTGCACTCCGGCAGCCAGGCGGTCCATCCGGCGAAGATCCGCACGACCGTCCTGTCGTGCCCCGCTGCGGCCAGGTACTCCACTATCTCCGGCGGTTCGCACTCCATGGGGTAGCACACGACGGCCGTCTCCGCCGTACTGGAGAGCTGCGGCCCGTCACCGAAGCCCACGTGCTGGCAGTAGACATCGATGATCTCCACGGCGGTGGGCCGTCCAGCATCACCGCGCCGGTCCGCTTGAACGTCGTGGCCAGGATCGCCTCCTCGCGCGGCGTCTGGCTGAACGCCCACGCGTGCAGCGCGTCGCCGCCGACGCCGAGGCCGTGCCGAGGTCCACGCCGGGCGCGGTCACGTACCCGTCGAGCGACATCGTGATGTCCACAACCACCCGCCCCGGGCGCAACACCTCGGCCAGCCGTTCCATCGAGTCGCGTACGCCGTTCTCCATACCGGTCGCGACCATCTCATCGCGCTGCTCCACTGAGGCGAACACGCTGTGCATGCGCAGCCGGGTCCGGCCGTCGATGTCCTCGAAGCGCATCGTGTCCAGGCTGACCCGCTCCGGCGTGCCCTCGTACTCGAAGGTCTGCACGATCAGCTTGTCCGGCACGACCGTGTGGAACACGCCGCGGAACCGGAACTCGCCCTCTCTGCTGCGGTGTACGTAGCGGTAGCTGCCGCCGGGCCGCGCGTCGTGCTCGAGCACCTCCATCTCCATACCGCGCGGGCCGAGCCAGCCCACCAGCAGCTCCGGGTCGGTGTGGGCGCGGAACACCAGCTGCGGCGGGGCGTCGAACTCCCGCACGACGTCGATGTAGGGGGTGCCGGGCTGGGCGTTGATCGTCGTCGGGTTCATCTCTGCTGCTCCTTCAACGTGTCGAGGATGTCGTCGAGGCGCCGGTACTGCGCCTCGACCGCCAATCTGTAGGTGTCGATCCAGCTCGTCAGCGCCTCGAGCGCCGCGGGGTCGAGGTGGCACGGCCGCCGCTGGCCGTCCCGGCTTCTGGTGATCAGCCCGGCCGCCTCCAGCACCTGGATGTGCCGTGACACCGCCTGCTTGGTGATCGGGAACAGCTCGGCGAGCTCGTTGACCGTCGCCTCGCCGCGCGAGAGCCGCGCGACCATGGCCCGACGCACCGGGTCGCCCAGCGCGGTGAACGCCCGGTCGAGCGAGCCGTCGTCCTTCTTGTCAACCGCCATCTTTATCAACCCATCGCTTTATCAACGAGTGGGTTGACTATGGCAACGCGCAGCGGGTCCCGTCAAGGCATGTAACGCATCACCTGGATGCCCGGCACCGCAGACCTCGCCTTGGGTCAGCAGCAGCTCGGCGCACTCGGGACGACGGCGAGAAGGCAGGAAGAACCCGATCGACGAGGCCACCACGGCGGCCTTGTCGCTGGACAGATTGATCACGCAGTCGGAGATGACCGGAGTCCGGAACGTCCAGGGTTCGAGCGGTCTCGCCGCTACCGAACGGGGTCAGCCCCTTCACGCGGTCGCGGTCTTGACGTCTACGGCGGTGAGCTTGAGCTCGATTGCGTCGGCCACCTCGGTCTCCGTGGAACAGGCCGGCGTCGTCGGCGCCACCCGGGCACGACTCCGGCTCACCCGTGCGCACAAGGGTCATGGCGGTGCTGGCAACGGCCGACTTCGGGGCATCGCGGCGGGATATGACCGCAGCTCCGGTGGGTGACGGCGCGACGGCGGATGATGCATAGGGCTCTCACTGTGACGGTAGTCCCCTAGCGCCACCAGCTCTGATTACTTAGAGCATGACTTCAATCACACAAGGTGAGAACTGAAGGGTTGGAGGATCATGCATCTCCCCCTGCGGCATGCGCCTGCCATCGCCGCCGCTGCAATCGCCACCGATGAGATCGCCGTCTGCGCCCGGCCCCCAACCCCCTGCCCACCGCACGACGGCAACGGCGGCGGCTGGCGCTGACCCGGGCCCGGCGCCCGGCTCGCGTTCGGCGGCCAGTTCCCGCCCACAACACCGGCACACCACACATCCCCCGTCCGCGATCTCCTCACGGTCGCTCCTTCCTGGAAAGGCTGTCATGCCCCCCGTATCCCTGCTCCGTCGTCTGACCTGTCTCATCGCCGCGGCAGGCCTGTCCCTCGGCCTCGCCTCTTCCGCGCAGGCCACGACCATGCTCAAGGCCGACCCCCATCCCGCGATGTGGGGCTGGGTCGATGAGAGCCGCACCTACAAGATCGACAACATCGTCACTGGCGGCCACCTGGTGCCTGAGGGCTGGGGCCTCAACTCCACCGAGGGCCTGCCCATCTACTCGGCGGTCTCCGACGCGGGCAACGGCTGGAAGTTCCAGCAACGCCGCCACGCCGACGGCTGGGCATACCACCAGATCAAAAACATCCACACCAACCGGTGCATCAAGCCCGGCCCCTTGGGCGGGCTCAATCGCACCCTCGTCATCCAGGTCGCCTGTAACACCAGCGACTCCTCCCAGTACTGGCGGGTAGAGCGCTCCCCCTACAACCGCAATGAGGTGCAGTTCGTCAACCACTCCTCCGGCGAGGCCTTCCGGCCCTGGACCGACGTCAACGTCGACCAGTGGATCTTCCTGACCAACCCCGGCGTCAGGGCAACCTACTGGGCTCTGGACGCCGTGTAACCACCGACCTCCAGCACACTGCCGCGCGGCCGTCGCCGCGACCGCGCGGCCGCCATGCCCGCCGCGTGCCAGGCGAGCCCGCCCCCGTCCCGGAAGGCTCCGTCCCTTGTCGGTGCGCCATCGGAATACGGCAAATTCGGGCCGCCTACCTATCTGACCTGCGGCTCTATGCATCCGGACGCCTGGCGTCCAGAAACGTCCACGTTGCGGGACGCGAGACTCATCTGCACGAACACCGTCCAGGGACTTACGTCCGCCGCGTCTCGATGTCGAGCGCGGCGGGGGCGGGCGGGGGGCGCCGGCGCCGGTCGGCGGCCCGTCGCGGGGTCCGCCGACCGGCGGGCGTCAGCCGTCCTTCTCG
Source organism: Nonomuraea recticatena (assembly GCF_039533245.1). Classification (NCBI taxonomy): domain Bacteria; kingdom Bacillati; phylum Actinomycetota; class Actinomycetes; order Streptosporangiales; family Streptosporangiaceae; genus Nonomuraea; species Nonomuraea recticatena. The sequence goes on from NZ_BAAATE010000043.1 coordinate 57,162, forward strand.
CTGGTGCCGGGGCTGTCGTCCCGCTTGTCGATCCTGGACTCCCACTTGCCCGGCGTGGGCAGGGGCATCGGGACCACCTCGCAGGGGCCCACCGTCCCCTCGACCACCTCGAGCGCCATCCCGACCGGCGGCCGGTCGAGGTGCTGCGGGTCGGAGGAGACCGTCATGACGAGCGTCTGTCCCGCGGTGATCTCACCCTGCTTGATCTTGAAGACGATGCCTCCGCCTTCGACGCTGCCGATGCTCGCCTCGAATCTTCCGCCCGAGGCCTTGGCCCTGCCCCTGGGCGCCTTGCAGGTCTGGCCCGCCGGCAGGTAGGTGACGTCGGCGTTGACGTTCTCGTCCCTCAGCCTCCGCTCCAGGTCCTCGGGGTCGCGGAACTCGCTGATCCGCACCTCGATGGAGCCGTCGGCCTGCTTCTCGACGGCGAAGGCCGGGCTCGCCGTCCCGCCGTACAGCACCAGCGTGGTGGCCGCCGCGGCCCCCGTCACCGCGGCGGCCAGCCCCAGCAGGCGGCCGTGGCCGCGCCGCGCCGGCGTCACCGCGACCAGGTTCTGGCCGGCCATGTCGTCCTTGAGCGCGCTGAGCAGGCGCTCCTCGAAGTTGCTCATGCCTGTCCCTCCACATACACAGCCGACGGCGAAACGACCTCCAGAAGGGCACGTCTTGCCCGATGCAGACGGACTCGCGCGGTCACCTGCCTGATGCCCAGGGCCGCTGCCGCCTCCGCGACAGAGAGCTGGTCGATCGCCACGAGCTCGAGTACGGCCCGCTCACCCTCGGGCAGGTCCCGCATCGCCTCCAGGGCGTGCCGCATCTGCCGTTCGGCGTCGATCTTCTCGACCATCCTGCCGAGATCGTCATCGTCCATCAGCCGCCTGCCTGCCACACGGCTGGTCAGCTGGGCCTCCCTCGCCGTCCTGCGCAGCTGGGCGGATACGACGTTGCGCGCCACGCCGTACAACCATGCGATCTCGCTGCCCCTGCCAGGGCGGTAGGTGTGCGCTGAGTCCAAAGCCGCCAGAAAGATGTCGGCGGTCAGGTCGGCGGCCAGATGAGGATCGTTCACCCGGCGTACGACGAACCGCATGACAGCATCGATGTGACGGCGATAGAAGGCCTCAAAGGCCGCGGGGTCTTCGTTGAGGCGCACTGGCCTCGCTCCCTTCGTCGTTCGCCCTTACATCACTGCTTGGCCTGAGCGAGGCGAAGCGTTTCCTGGCGCGGGCCGGTCCACCACCCGCACGACCCCGACCACTCTCCATCGGCGAGCCGCCCGCTCGAACCCGGCCGCCGAGAGAGCCTGCTGCGGGGCGGACCCTACTGCGCCATAGGGTCTCGACGGGGCGGCGCGGCTCATGTCCGTCCGGCTCACTGCCCGTGCGCTCACGGCAGCCCACAGATCCGCCGGTTATCTGCGGGCGTGCGGGCTCGTGCGGGCTCGTGCGGGCTCGTGCGAGGCGACGTGCGGGCTCGTGCGTGCGGGGTGCGAGCCGCGTGCGCGCCATGTTCCAGCGTGGACGGCATGACACCCGTGAGCAGGACCAGACGCTGGGCAGCACTGGCCACCCTGTGCCTCGCCGTCTCGCTCATCGCGATCGACGGCACCGTGCTGCACCTCGCGATCCCGCGCCTGACCGAGGCGCTGCAACCGACCAGCACCCAGATCCTCTGGATCGCCGACATCTACGGGTTCGTCCTCGGCGGCCTGCTCATCACCGCGGGCAACGCGGGCGACAGGTTCGGCAGGAAACGCGTCCTGCTCATCGGGGTGGCGGCCTTCGGGCTGGCCTCGCTGGCCACCGCCTACGCTCCCACGGCCGAGCTGCTCATCGTCGCGCGAGCGGTGCTGGGCGTGGCGGGCGCCACCATCATGCCGTCCACCCTGTCGATCATCCGCAACCTGTTCACCGACCCCCGCGAGCGCACCACCGCGATCGGGCTGTGGAGCTCGGTCACGACGGCCGGCGCCGCGGCGGGGCCACTGCTGGGCGGGCTGCTCCTCGACAACTTCTGGTGGGGCTCGGTCTTCCTGATCAATGTTCCGGTGATGGTCGTCGTCCTGATCGTCGCCGCGCTGACCCTGCCCGAGTCCCGCAACCCCGATCCCGGGCCGCTCGACCTGCGCAGCGTGCTGCTGTCCATCGTCGGCGTGATCGGCGTCATCTACGCCGTCAAGGAGGCGGCCCACGCGGGGCTCGCCCAGACCGGCGTCCTGGTGGCCGCGGTGCTGGGCGTGGGCGCGCTGATCCTGTTCTGGAGGCGGCAGAGCAGGCTCACTCACCCGCTGATCGACGTCAGCCTGTTCAGGCGCAGGGCGTTCTCCGGCGCGGTCGGCGGCGACATGGTCGCGGTCTTCGCGCTGGTGGGCACGCTGTTCTTCCTCTCCCTCTACCTGCAGTTCGTCCTCGGCTGGACACCGCTGCAGGCCGGTCTCGCCCAGCTGCCCGCCATGGGCTCCTCCATGGTCGCGGCGCTCCTCGCGGGCAGGCTCGCGATGGCGTGGGGCAGAGCGGTGGCGATCTCCGTGGGGCTCGCGCTGTCGGCGGCAGGGCTGGCGGTGCTCGTCGTGCTCCCCACGCAGTCCGGCTATCCGGTGGTGCTCGCCTCACTGCTCCTCATCGGCATCGGCGCGGGGCTGTCGTTCACCGTGACCGCCGACACCGTGCTGGCGACCGTGCCGAAGGAGCGGGCCGGCTCGGCCTCCGCGATCGCCGAGACCGCCTACGAGCTGGGCGCCGCCCTCGGCATCGCGCTGATCGGCAGCCTGCTCGGCGGCATCTACCGGCAGACGTTGCGGCTGCCGGGCGGGCTTCCCGCCGAGGCCGTCGACGCCGCCCGCGACTCCATCGGTACGGCGCTGCACGCGGCGGCGTCCCTGCCCGCGGAGCCGGCCGCCGGCGTGATCGCGGCGGCCTCGGCCGCGTTCGTGCAGGCCGTCAACGTCACCTCCCTCATCTGCGGTGTGGCGGTGGCCGCCGTCGCCGTGACCGCCCTGTTCACCCTGCGTGGCCTTGGCACCGTCATCGAGGAACACCCGCTGGATCGTCCGCTTTCGCCTTCTCAGAGCACCGAATCGAAACAAGGAGCAGACCGATGAGAGCGATACCCACAGACCGAGGCACCTGCCCGTTCGACCCGCCCGCCGGGATGGCCGACGAGCCGCTGAGCAAGGTGCGGCTGTCGAACGGCGACCAGGTCTGGCTGGTGACCAGGCACGACCTGGTCCGGCAGGTCCTGGGCGACACCCGTTTCAGTTCGGAGATCGACGGCGGCTTCCTCGACGTGCCGTTGCATGCCGTACAGCCCCAGCCGGGAATGTTCATCCAGATGGACCCGCCCGAGCACACCAGGCTCAGGCGGCTGCTGACCGGACGGTTCACCGTCCAGCGGATGCAGCGGCTGCGGCCGAGGATCGAACAGATCGTCACCGAACGGCTCGACGCGCTGGAGCGGGCGCCGCGCCCCGCCGACCTGGTGGCGGAGTTCGCGCTGCCGATCCCCTCGCTGGTGATCTGCGAGCTGCTCGGCGTGCCCTACGCCGAGCGCGCGTCGTTCCAGGAGGCCGGCGCCAGATTGCTGACCCTCACCGGCACCCAGGAGGAGCTGGAGGAGGCGATGATGCGGCTCGGCGGCTACCTGGCGGAGCTGATCGCCCGCAAGCGCGCCGAGCCGGGCGAGGGCCTGCTCGACGACCTGCTCGACAGCGGCCTGAGCGACGAGGAACTGGTCGGGATGTCGATCCTGCTGCTCATCGCTGGTCACGAGACGACGGCCAACATGATCTCGCTCGGCACCCTGCTGCTGCTCCAGCATCCCGACCAGCTCGCTCTCGTGCGGCAGAGCCCCGAGGCGGCCAGGACGGCGGTCGACGAGCTGCTGCGCTACCTGTCGATCGTCGACGTCGGAATGTTCAGGCGCGCCTCCACCGACCTGGAGCTCGACGGGCAGATCATCAGGGAGGGCGAGTTCGTGACCTGTTCGCTGGCCGCCGCCAACCGCGACCCGGCCCTGCTCGACCGGCCCGAGGAGCTGGAGGTGTCCAGGCCGAAGGCGCCACACGTGGCGTTCGGCTTCGGCCCGCACCAGTGCCTGGGGCAGAACCTGGCGAGGCTGGAGATGGAGATCGCCTACCCGGCGCTGTTCCGGCGGCTGCCTGACCTGCGGCTGGCCGTACCGCTGGAGAAGGTGCCGTTCAAGAGCGACATGGCGATCTACGGCGTGCACCGGCTGGAGGTGGAGTGGTGATCAAGGTAGACCGCGAGCGGTGCGCCTCGTCAGGCCAGTGCGCGCTGGCCGCGCCCGAGGTGTTCGCTCAGGACGAGGAGGACGGACGCGTGGTGCTGCTCGACGAGCACGCCACGGGTCCCGAGGTACGGCGAGCCACCACCGGCTGCCCCACCCAGGCGATCAGCTCGGACTGAGGCGGCGGCAGGTTGACATCCCGTAGTCCCGCGGGGAGTCGTGCTTCGACGGCTCCCAGCGGGACTACGCCACCTCGGCGCTCCTGGCGGACGAAGGGAAGCGGCGGCTCCTGTCAGGCCAGGTCACGCGGCGATGCAGAAGACGTGCCCCTCCGGATCGGCCAGCACGATCCACTCGCCCGCCCCCGGCTGGAAGTCGGGCTTCGTCGCGCCGAGGTCGAGCAGTTCCTTGGTCGCCGTCTCCAGGTCGGTGACCTTGAGGTCGAGATGCGCCTGCTTGGTGCCGCCCGGCCAGGCAGGAGCCTGGTGGCCCTCGACCCGCATGAAGGACAGCTGTGCCTGGCCCGCGTCCAGGTAGGCGGAGTCGTCGTCGCTGTGCGTGATCCGCCCGCCCAGAACCGAGCGATAGAACTCGGCCAAGGAGGCGGGACGCGCGCAGTCGATGACGTGGGCGGATATCTCAGCGATCGCGGGTGTGTGCGTTGTCATGCGTCCAGGCTGCCCGGCCGCTCCTCCTCCGGTCTTGAACATCCTTGCGCCTGACCCGCTGAGCCCTCCGAGCGCCGCGCGACGCGGCGTGGGGCGCCCCGCCTGTGATAGCCGTCGACAAGACGGCCACTGCCCGAACCGGGGTGGGGTCCGGCGTCGACGTCCAACCAGAACGGAGCAAGAGCGTGATCGACCCCCAGCTCTCCGGGCAGAACGTGCTCGTCACCGGCGGAGGCGCCAACATCGGCGGCGCGATCAGCCGGGCCTTCGCCGCGCAGGGGGCTCGCGTCGCCGTCCACTATCTCGCGCAGGAGCCACCCGCGCCCGACGGTACGGCGTGGGCCCACCTCACCCCGAGCGCCGCGTCAGCCGAGCGGCTCGCCACCGAGATCGGGGGGGTCGCCGTCAGCGCCGACCTGTCCCACCCCGACGCCGCCAGGCAGCTCGTCGACGCCGTCGAACGACGTCTTGGGCCGATCAACGTGCTCGTCAACAACGCCGCGCACTGCGAGAGCGCCGACACCCTCGACACGCTCGACGCCGCGTCGTTGGAGCGGCACTACCGCGTCAACGCCGTGGCCCCGGCCCTGCTGATCGCCGAGGTGGCCAGGCGCCACACCGCCGGGGTCCCGTTGTGCGTCGTCAACATCTCCACCGATGCCGCGCGCGCCTTCCCTGGGCAGATCGGGTACGGGACCTCGAAGGCCGCGCTCGAGGCCCTCACCCGGGCCACCGCGCTGGAGCTGGGGCCCCGGGAAATCCGGGTCAACGCGGTCGCGCCCGGCCCCGTGCAGACCGGCTGGATGACGGAGGCCATCGTCGAGCACTCCGCGTCGGTGATCCCCATGGGACGTGTCGGAGAGCCCTCCGACATCTCTGACGCGGTCGTCTTCCTCGCCTCCCGTCAGGCGCGGTGGATCACTGGCCAGGTGCTCCAGGTCGCGGGAGGCCACGCCCTCTGACGTGGTCCGTGATTCAGGCGAGGGGCGCGGAAAGCGGTGGTGTTCAGTCCCGGGACCAGTCTGGGGCGCGGCCCAGGACGGCGACGATCTCGTCGAGACGTGACCCGCTCGACCACGCCACTTCCGGCGCGAAGGCGGCGCCGGGGACGAGACGGCTTGCACCGCCCGGTACGGCCCTGGCGACGGCGAGCGCCACGTCGAGCAGTCGGGGCTCGAACTCCACCGCGAGGTCCAAGGTCTTCGCCACGTCCCAGGAGTGCACGACGTAGTCGATGAAGTGGAAGCTGATCGCCTGCGTCGCAGGGAACGGCCGGTCGGCGCTGATCTCGGGCAGCGGGAACGACCGGCTGAGCACACCGTCGGCGGCGAAGGCGGCCAGGACGTGCTCGGCCGCGGACCGGTAACTCCCGACCGGGTCGTCACCCAGGGAGCGCAGCTCCCACCAGGCGGGGTCGCCCTCGCCACGGGAGGCCGCCGCGAAGCCGTGATGCTGCGTGGCCATGTGCGCGAGCAGGTCGCGCAGGCTCCATCCTGCGCAGGGGGTGGGTCTGGCCAGGTCCGCGGTCGTGACCTGCTCCACCACCTCGACGCTGGTCCGGACGGCCTGCTCATCGAGCGCGATGAGTTCGGCGCCGTCGCTCAGCGGGTTGGGCGAGGCGGTCGAAGATTCGCTATACATGCGCTTATGATGTGCGCTTGCTTATCATAAGTCAAGGGTTATCGTAGGTGGGTGACCGAACGTCGTGACCTCGCCGCGATGCTGCAGCCTCTGGTGAAGTCCCTGATCGCCGCGGAGCTTCGGGTGCTGGAGGAGCACGGCATCTCCATGTGGAGCTATGTCGTGCTCAGCGCGCTGGACGACAGCCCGATCCGCACCCAGGCCGCTCTGGCCGAGGCGATCGGCGCGGACAAGACGCGCATCATCAGCACGCTCGACCGGCTGCAGGAAGCCGGGCTGATCTCCCGCGAACCCGACCCGGAGGACCGGCGCGCCCGGCTGCTGGCCATCACGCAGGACGGCCGATCGGCGCGCAGGGCGGCCCAGGCCGACATTCAGGCGAACGAGGAGCGAGTGCTCGGTGCGCTCTCCGCGGCTGATCGGCAGGCATTCCTGCGGGCCGCTCAGGCGTTGTCGGCGATGCCGCACGAGGAGATCGTCGGCTGACCTAGCCGGTCGGGCGCCCGGCGACCAGGTCTTGCACCGTGCGCTTGAAGCGCTCCACCGGCTCGCGGATCTTCTTGTCCCGCCGCTCGGCGCGGCGCAGCTTGCGCGATCCGTCCCTGTAGCGCCAGCGCGCCCACGGCGAGCCTGGTCTGCCCAGCCGTACCGCCCCGACCAGGGCCAGCGGGGTGAGGTAGATCCCCACCAGCCCCGTCCAGACCTTGCCCTTGAGCAGGGTGACCACCGCGAACAGGATGTTGGTGCCGACGATGACCCCGCCGTCGAGGAGGCTGTCGCTGGCGAGCGCCTCCCCGATCTCCAGCGGGCTGACGCCGACCAGCCCGAGCCCGCACAGCGCTATCGCCACGAAGACGGTGTCCACCGAGAACCGTCCCTGCTCGGTCCAGTACACGTCGTCGAGGTGCAGTACCAGCGCGAACTCGTCGAGCACCAGCGCCGTCCCCACCCCGAACAGCGCCGCGGTGACGCCAGCGGCGAAGGAGCGCCCATCATGGACGGCGAGGCCGCCGATCCCGCCGAGGCACATGAACACCAGCCCGAACACGACGTGGTGAATGTGCGTCCCGCCGGGCGTGACGTTGCCTGGCCACCACCGCACCTGCTTCCTGATCATCCGCACGCTGATCCTGATGAACAGGAACGTGCACAGGAACAGCACGAAGAAGCAGAACAACCGCAGTTTCCCGGCCTCTGCGACCTCCCGGGCGAACCACTCCCACATGTCCCGACTGTCCCACGTGCCCGGCCACCCTCCGGTAAAGGCCCAGTACGCCGGAAGGTACGGCGAGCCGCCGCCTTCGCCGCGATGGCATGGCCCGCGGGTCCCAGGCCGGCAGCCAGTCCCGCGGGTCAGACCCAACGGCGAATGGCGTCGATCGTCGTCTCCGGTGAGGTGTTGAAGCAGAACCGGACTCCGGGGGTCGTCGCCACCAGAACGTTGACCAGCCGTTCGAACAGGAGGGTGTGCTCAGGAGCCATGCGCACCCCACCTCCGATCATGACCACGTCGAAGGGCCCCTCCGGCAACCGTTCACGAACGCTCTGTTCTGCCTCGTCCGGGTCGGTGCCGACCAGGCAGCGCACCGCATCGAAGCCCGCCGCCCGCAGGGCCGCGTCGCCCTGCTCGATCCGTGCGGTGAGCGTCGCCTCGTCAAGGCCGGGAAAGGAGGTGTAGTCGATCGCGCTCGGATGCAGCCCGATCGTCAGGATCCTGGTCATCTTCACTCCTACCATGGGACGGGGCCGTCATTGCCGAAGAAGCCACCCGTCGGCCCGCCGGGGTCCAAGGTGGCCAATCTGATGATCGCAGCGGCTCCCTCCCCGACGGTGTGAACACCCGTGTGATGGTTCATGTCGGTGGCGGGGTTGCCCGGATCCGCAGCGTTGACCTGGAACCCGGGCAGCGCCCGGGCGTACTGGGAGACGATCATATTGAGCGCCGCCTTCGAGGAGGCGTAGTCCAGGCTCAGAAAGCCGTGCTCGGGACGGGCGGGGTCACCCGCGTGTGCCAGCGAGGCGAGAGCGCTGGACACCATGACGATGCGGGGCTGCTGCGACCTGCGGAGCAACGGCAGGAACGCGTGTGTGACCCGCACCTGACCGAAGACGTTCACCTCGTACAGCACGCGGAGCGTGTCGGCGTCCATGTCGGCGGGATCCAGCAACGGGCCACCGACTCCGGCGTTGTTGACGAGCACGTCCAGGCGATCCACGCGCTCGGCGACCGCCTTCACCGCCGCCGCCACGGACTCGTCCGAGGTCACGTCAAGCTCGACGAACTCCACCTCGATCCCCTCACCCGCCAGCGTCTCCGCGGCTTCGATGCCGCGTCCCCGGTCCCGCGCGGCCAGGAAGACCTGCCACCCCTCGCCCGCCAGGCGGCGTACGGTCTCCCGGCCCAGCCCCTTGTTCGCTCCGGTGACCAACGCCACCGTCTTCGCCTCTGTCATGGAGCCGATCCTCCATGCGCACACCCGGGGCCCACCAGGACCGCCGAGGCATGGGACCCGCGGTACCACCCGGCCGAGGCGATCCAGGAGGCATGCTTGAAGAGTGAATCGTGCCGAACTCGCCGAAGTACTCCGCACAGCCCGAGCTCGCGTACGACCGCACGAGGTCGGACTGCCGGCGGGAACGCGTCGCCAGGTGCCGGGTCTGCGCCGGGAGGAACTGGCCACGCTCGCAGGCCTAAGCGTCGACTACGTGGTCCGGCTCGAGCAGGGGCGCGGACCGCGACCCTCGAGTCAGGTCATCGCCGCACTGGCCCAGGCCCTGCGGCTCGACGACGATGATCGCGACCTGGTGTTCCGGCTCGCCGGCCACCAGCCGCCACAGGCCGGGCGCATCGCGATGGTCGTACGGCCGAGCGTGCTTCGGCTGTTGGACCGCATGGCGGATCTGCCCGTGCTGGTCCTGTCGGCCAAGGGCGACGTGCTGGCCTGGAACCCCCTCGGGGCAGCGCTGCAAGGCGACATGTCCGCGTGGCCGCAGCGGCAACGCAACCTCATCTGGCAGCGTTTTCTCGGCAGCAGCCGCTGCCAGGTCGCCGTGGGCCCGGACGAAGACGACGCGGCAGGCCGCGCCTCGGTCGGTACGCTGCGTGCCGCACAGGCCCGTTACCCTGACGACCCCGATCTGGTCCGGCTGATCGCGGAACTACGTCGTGGCAGCCCGCGGTTCGACGAGCTCTGGCGGGAGGGGCGCTCCTCCCCGTGGCGTACCGCCACCAAGAGCGTCAGTCATCCCAGCCTGGGCACGGTCTCGCTCGACTGTGACGCCATGCTGCTCCCGGACGGCCACCAGACGGTGCTCGTGTACTCGGCCGAGCCGGGATCTCCCCAGGCGACGGCGCTCGACATGCTGCGAGTGCTCGGGCTGCAGCAGGTGTGAGGTGCTGCGGACGCGTCCCTGCAGCCCGGCGGGCGGGTCACCTTCCTGATCAGGACGTCACTCGGTGTGCGAGGTGCTGGTGGCGCTCGCCGCGCGGCATCCCGACGACGGCGAGGTGGCGAGGGAAGCGGCCTACGTGCATGACCGGCTCGGGCTGGAGCACGAGGCGGTGCCGTACTACGAGAGAGCGTTGGAGCTCGGCGCCGACGACAGGGTCGGCCTGTTCACCGGCTTCGGCAGCACGCTGCGGGTCATCGGCAGGCATGACGACGCGCTCACGGTCCTGGAGCGCGGGCTGGCCGGGTTCCCCGGAGACCCGGCGATGCGGGCGTTCAGGGCGATGGCGCTGCACAACGCAGGACGGCATCGCGAGGCGGTGAGCACGCTGCTGCACGTGCTGGCCGAGGGCGGGCAGGCCGGAGGACACGCTCGCGCCCTCGCCTACTACGCCGACCACCTCGACGAGATCTCTGGTTGATGAGTTACGGGTGATCGCCTGCGGACTCTTCGTCTGCCGCGCGCGGGGAGGCCGCCCGTCGCTCGCCGACGACGAGGCCGGCCGCGGCCAGCAGGTAGAAGGGCGACAGGAGCAGCAGGGATCCCACCGACAGGTCGCTGCTCTCCAGCGCCGTCATCGCGATGTACCCGAGGATCAGCCCGAACAGCGCCAGGGCGCCAGCCGCGCACGGGGTGGCGCGCCGGAGGTGCTCGCGAGGCAGTACGAGCACGATGGCAGCCACCAGCAGGACCAGGCCGGAGTCCAGGACGTACTCGAGCAAGCGGTGGGACAGCGGCGACGCGGCGCCGACCGCCACCGCTACCACCAGAGCGCTCTCCTCGCTGTGGTCGACCTGAGGCGCGCCGGCGAAGGGGTATTCGGTGATGACGAGCTGTGGAAGCGCTACCAGGACGAGGGTCAGCACGCGCCAGAACGCGGGCGACCGCCTCCACCGCTCGAACCGTGTCATCGTGCCTCCGCGGCGTAGGGATGCGAACGTCAGCTGGTGACCTTACTCAGTTGTCCCCTATGGCCGCCCGCCGATCTGGACGGAACCGGCGAATCAGGGAGAGGCGGCCAGCCGCGACGCGGATTCAGGTTGGGGGGTGCAGCCAAAACGGAAGGCGGCGGCCCGCGGAAATGTCGGTGCCGCCACGTAACGTTCGCCACATGCGTTCAGCTCGTCGTCTGGGCACCGGGCCCGGCTTCACCGTCGACGTCGTGACGTGCGTCGACGACCACCGGCGATGGTCGCCGCCCGAGGTCGGCGACGACTACAGGCTGGTGCTCGTCCGCACGGGCAGGTTCAGGCGGAAGACGGACGAGGTCGCCTCCCTGGTCGATCCGACGACGGCCTACCTCGGGGTCCCTGGAGAGGAGGAGCGGTTCGCGCACCCGGCGGGAGGCGACGTGTGCACCTCCCTCAGCCTCTCCCCCGCGCTCTGGCGATCCCTCACCGGCGAGGGACGCCGGAAGCTACGCCCCACCGTCTACGTCGACGCCCGCGTCGAGCTGGCCCATCGCGCCCTCCTCACCGCCGCCCGGAGTGGCGACCAGCAGTTCGCGCTCGCCGAACGCCTCCTCGCGCTCCTGTCCACGGTCCTCGGGCAGTCGTCCTCCGACCACGCGGACGGCAGCGCCACGACGGGGTCCAAGGCCCGCCTCGTCACGGTCACGCGGGCCGAGCGGCTGGTCACGGCCGCGCGTGAGGCGATCGCCGCGGGGCATCCGGCCGCCGAGGGGCTCGTCCCGCTCGCCGAGCTGCTGGGAGCCTCGCCGTACCGACTGAGCAGGGCCTTCTCCCGGGAGATGGGCGTCAGCCTCACCCACTACCGCAACAGGGTGCGGGTCGGGCGCGCGCTCGACCGGCTGGAGGACGGTGAGACGAGCCTCGCCGCGCTCGCCGTCGAGCTCGGCTTCGCCGATCAGGCCCACCTCACCCGGACGGTCCGCCGTCATCTCGGCCACACGCCCACCGCGCTGCGGCACCTGCTCACCGGGAGACCCGCCCATGAGCGTTGACGAGACCGCGGTCGTCGCCGCCTCCGCCGAGCGCGTGTGGCGGGCCTTCGCCGACCATGACGATCGCGCCGAATGGTGGCACTACCTCTATCTGGAACCGTTCGCGGGCGGCTCTCTCGAGGAGCGCTGGACCGACGAGCACGGCACACCCGTGGTGACGCGCGGCGAGGTGACGCACGCGGCGGCGCCGAAGCTTCCCAGGAGGGCGGCCTTCAGGTGCATCCCGGCCGCGTCGTGGTGAGCACGTGCGGTGGTGGAGTCGACGCCGGCCAGGGACAGGTTCACCTCACCGCGCTTCGCCGCTTCTGCGATCAGGCCCTCCAGCAGGGCCTCGAAGACGCCGGCGTCACGCCATTGCCGGAAGCGGTTGTGAACGGTCGACCAGGCACCGAACTCCTGCGGCATCTCCCGCCACTGTCCGCCGGTCCTGAACCGCCAGATCACACCCTCGAACTGCTGCCGTAACCGCTCGGGATACGGGCCGTACTCGCCGATCGGCAGGTACGGCCCGATGAACTCCCACTCCGCGTCCGTCAGCTGCACTCGCGTCACGGGACAAGGTCTACCGGTCCAGGCCTCACCACGAGGGCGAATCGACAGATGGATCACGACCCGATACGCGCCCTAGTCGCGCTTGGGCCAGATCGGACCCTGGTCGGTCCAGATGACACCCTTGTTGCGGCACATGCAGAAGGGGTGGCCGATCGGGTCGGTATAGACCCGCCAGCCGTAGCCTTCGGGGCCGATGAAGTCCTGCTGCAGCGTCGCACCGAGTTCGAGGACGCGGCGCTGCTCGGATTCGATGTCGTCCACTTCGAAGTCGAGGTGGAACTGCTTGGGGTGCTCGCTGTCGGGCCACTGCGGGGCGCGGTAATCGTCCACCCGGATGAAGGCCAGCTCGATCTCACCGAATTGGATACCGGCCCAGTTCTCGTGGCTGACTTCCTTGATCGGGCGGCCTGTCACCTCGGAGTAGAAAGCCGCCAGCTTCATGGTGTCTGGGCAGTCGATGATGAAATCAGTGAGCTTGAGCATCCCGCGAGCTTGCCAGAAGATCACGGGAGCCTGAGAGTTGCCCCGGACACGAGGCCAGGCTCGGTAGTCTTCGAGCTTGGCAACGTTGGCACCGACCGCGCCATTGCTCACCAAACAGACTTCGAAGCAGGCTCTAGACGTTGTCGGCCATAAGGACGGGATCGCAGCGTCGACCCTCACGCTCTGTAACTCTGTGCCGGCCCGGCTCATACTCGGAGCCCTCCAAGCGATCCTCTCATCAGGCGCCTGTCGCCCCGGCGGTGACATGCCAGCGAACTTGTGAGTCGACGACCGCTGAACGACACGCTCTGCCCGAGCAGCTCACGCCGCCCGGCGGTCTTTTGCGATCCCCCCAGGAAGGGCGAGCGGATGGCGTTAGGCCGGCTCCCGGTCGCGGGGCTGGCGGGCTCTGTAGTCCCGGGCACGGGTGGTGAGTTCGCGGAAGAACACCGGTGGTGGTGTGACCTGGCCCTCGCGCCCGATCGGGGAGGGTGTCAGCGGTATGAGCAGGTCGGTGTTGGGTGAGTGCAACCACAGGGCTATCTGGTAGAGCTCGGGGATCCGCAGGAGTCGGAGGTCGAACCGAGCCAGTTGGAGCTGCGGCAGGGCTCGTGCGGCTTTGACCGCGGTCGCGGTGGCTCCAACGGATGAGCTTCTGTAGAACGTTGGCGGGAAGGTGCGTTCCGGCGTTTCGGAGACTTCGGCACCGGCGAGCACATTGCCGCCGGACTCCAGCAGGAAGCGCCAGCCCACCGGCTGCGCCGTTTCCAGGCCGGCGCCGGCCTCGATGTCTCGGACAAGCAGTGCGAACACCTGGTGTGGGGTGGACACCTCCACGTCATCCAGGGCGATCTCGCCCAGCAGTTTTGGGCCGTCTCCGCTGGCTCTGGCGATTTGGCCGAGATGGGAGCGCGTTTCGTCGCGAATCCGTCCCGGAGGTTCAGGCGTGTTCAACGGCATTGCGAAGCTCCCCGTCGCGTTCCAACACCAGAGTGCTTTCTCCTGGTATTGAATCCAGCGCCAGTATGTCGAGCCGAGACTTTTGATCATGACGCTCTCGTCTAGTTGTGGCACTCGATGTCATCCCTTCGCTACGCCGGTTACGTTGTCGCCGTCTTCGTGTTGATGATCAACGGCATCCTTCGTCCAAGGCTTTCACTGGATTATCGAAAATGTAAATGGGCAGATTTGCCGGAGTGGAGCCGAGAAACTCGAACGCCTGAGCCCGACCGAGGCGTCCCGAAGGTTTCGGACAGCACTTCCGTCAGGACGGGGGCGGCTGGAAAGGCAAGAAAATTGGCTCGTCCGAATACGGGTTGTTCTCCCGAATGCCGAGAGGAAGCCGTCAAGCCGCTGATCGAGGCCTCGTGTCCCCATCGCAAAGGTCGCGAAGAAAACCCGTCATCAACGCGGGCAACCTATCGAACTGGGTGAAGGCTTATCCACGCAAGTATGCTGAGAAAAAGCCTCCGTTGCCGATCGACGAACGAGCCCGTTTAAGGAACAAGAGTGCGAGCTCCGGGGCTCCGTATAGAAGTGGGGTTCCTGAGGGAATGCTTACTCAGCGCTTTGAGTTTCTCGCGCGGGTCGCACATCCCGACCGAGGCCTCGATCGACCTCACCCTTCTCCCGATTGGCCATCAATAACGGTCGTTTAAGGCCCTCCGCTCCCGAACATGTCCCCACGCCGCCTGGTAGCGGGGTGACAGATCAACGAGTTCTCGATCACGCTCTCACCCGTGCTGTTCGGCTCCGGAATCCGCCTGTTCAAGAGCGTGGACGCGGGCCGCGTGGCCCTGGAGCAGGTCGGCGCGGAGCCGACGCAGCGGGTGACCCACCTGACCTACGCAGTCCGGGAGCGGTAACTGTCTCGACCTCAGCGCTCCCCGCCGAGATCAGCAGCGTGGTGAGATCCTCGACGCTCTGAGCGTTAGGGCCCTCCCCGCTCCCGAACATGTCCCAGCCGCCAGGTAGCCCCGTGACTACCCGGGCTCGCCGTATTCGGCGACGTATGCCGCGTAGTTCTCCGCGAGGATGGCCCAGCCGGCCTGGTGACGCCAAGAGCCGTAGGCATCTCTGCATGATGAGGAGATGAGACGTCACAGCGCCCAACCACCCGCTCCATCAAGGAACTATGCCGGCGCGGTCTACGGCTCGCTCCTTGCCGCCTCGGTCATCGCCACCGCGGGAACGCTGGGCCAATTTCCACGCCTGCAGCTCATGATCATGTTGCTCGCCACTGGACTGGTCTTCTGGGCCACTCACGTCTACACCAGCCTCGTCGGCGAACGGCTGGCCCATCATGAGTTGTCCTGGAAGCAGATCCGCCGCGCGGCCGGCCACGAGTGGCCGATTGCTGGGGCCGCACTCCCGGCCGCTGCCGTGGCAGTTGTCCTTTCCTGGGGCTCGGACCGGGCGACACCGCGTGGCTGGGGCTCGCAGTCGCTCTTACCGAACAGGTCGGCTGGGCCACCGCAGCCGTCGTCAGAGCCGACGCCCCTCGCCGTGTGGTCGCCACCACCATTGTCGTCAACCTCCTCCTCGGGTTGATCATCGTGGCCGCGAAGGGAGCGCTCCAGCACTGAGCCGGGGCCATCGACAGGCGTCCCTGTAACGTCGTTTACGGAGCCCTTTTCATCCTGAGTAGCGGCCCTCTTCGATGAGCTGCAGGACGAGGATGGCCTGCACGAGTGCGGTCGCTCGATGCGGGCAGCAGCGCAGCTTGGTCAGCACCCTCCAACTCTTCAAGGTCGCGACGGCGCGTTCGCCGATGGCGCGGATGCGGGCGTGGGCGCGGTTGACGTCTCGCTGGCTGCGGGAGAGCCCGGGCCG